>JANXXI010000043.1 GCA_025350695.1 Acidobacteriota bacterium | reverse complement strand
CCTTTACCCAGTTTGCGATCGCAGAATGCGCTTACGCCGGAGAGGACGTCTGCGTCCGTATCGGCCCCGGGAATCACCTCGGCCAAATGCAGGTAGCGCGGCGGATTGAAAAAGTGTGTACCGAGGAAATGACGGCGAAAGCTTTCCGAAAAGCCTTCGGAGATTTGGGCGAGCGGAATGCCGCTTGTGTTGGTGGAGACGATCGAGTCGGGCTGGCGAACGGCCTCGACTTTGCGCCACAGGTCGCGCTTAATCTCCAAGTTCTCGGTGACGGCTTCAATGATCCAGTCACAATCGGCCAGTTTGGGGATGTCATCGGAAAGGTTACCGGGCGTGATGAGCCGGGCCGCCTCCTCAGTGAACATACCGCCGGGGCGCGCTTTGGCCGCGGTGTCGATACCTTTGAGGGCTGCGGCGTTGCGGTTAGCTTGGTCGGGGATGACGATGTCAAGAAGCAGCGCCGGAATTCCAGCGTTAGCGAAGTGAGCGGCAATGCGGGAGCCCATGGTGCCGGCCCCAAGCACCGCAACGCGGCGGATGGTTCTCATATCGGTTCTGGTTCAAGTGTAGCAGGAGGGTTTGTGGGCGGGGAGGATCAGCGAAAGGAGTGGGGTAATCTGCCTTCACGTCATCGCGGATTTCCGACGACTCGTTCTGCTGTTTCGGCGAGAATATTTCGCCACCGCTGAGTTTTATCTATATTGTTGCCTCTCGCATAGCAAAAAGTGCGTCTGAAATAAGCCGTTACCTCCGACGGAAGAGCGTATTGTAACCGCTCATCTGACGGAATCAGTACAGCATTCGTCTCTAGTGTGCTGACACAATAAACGTTTTTCTTGCGAAGACGATCCGGAAGGCCGTCGGGCCGCTTCAGATACTCCGGCTCCAATTTGGCATTTAGGTAGAAGCCGACCGGTACGATTGGTCCATCCACTTTCCAAGGAGCTACGAAAACAATAAGCCAATTGGTGCGGTCTCCTTTTGGGTTTGGTAGTCTACGATTGGCGGGAGTAATGTACCCGTAACAACTCGTCCCTACTTTTAAGAAGTTGTGCCGTTCGCACCAGGACTTATCGCTAGTGTGGGCATCCACGTTATCGCCTGTATAAAGTTCGGCCCAACCGATTTTCGCGAAAAGAATTTGATCATACATGTAAGTGCCGGCTCCTTTGTTTTGGTCTCTAAGAATGCTGCGGATTCGTAATAATTGGCGAAAGCAAAAGTGAGTTTTGCAGCTAGCTGGACACCTTGGGAAAGACGTTTTGAATACAGTCTGAGCAGATGAATCTGCGCTCGTGAGTGCTCCCATCCAGCGTGACTTTTATGCCTGCTTTGTTCTTTCTAGTGGCTAGTTCGCGATTCCAGAACATTAGCCCTTTTTCTTGATCGACGGCCTTTGCAAATTTCTCTCGGGACAACTTCGAATAATAATTTGTCGCAACTCCTGTTTCGAAAAACGTGCCGCATAATTGACATTTACCAAGGGCCATTTTCTCCAGCAGTTCCAGGCACATTCTTGTGATGGGGCGGTGGAAAGGGCTGGACAAAACTTCTCGACACTTCGTTCCTTTTATTTGAATTAGTCCAATCCCGAGGTGGCTTGCGATTTCAATTTCGCTTGGTTTGAACTCCGTTTCTCGAACTTCGGCCAGATAAACTAGGTTTGCATAAACTTGGTAGCCCAGGGCTTGTCCACTGGCGGTTGCAAATGGTTCAACGCCCCTCTTGACTTCGATAGCGATGGTTTCAACCTCGCCTGAAAGACTACCTCCGACATCACGAACTCCGATGACATCTACACGGCCGTGTTTCAGTCCAATGTTCTGATGGGACTTAAAGCAGTGAAAGTGCTTCATCATCCACTTTTGTACTATGGGATACAAGTCAGATTCTTTAGTGATTTGTTTAGTCATTTTTTTGCTTCAATCATAAAAAGAATGAATAGCTCATATCATACCAATCCCCATCCGGGGCTGCTGGGTCAGTTCTCACCCACTCTTGGAGGGTCATTAGATCATTGACCGAGATACGTCTTTTCTCCACGCGCTTCAGTAAATGCTGCCAGACGGGGCGGGGAAGGTCAGCGAAATTGAATCTTCGGTAATAGAATCCTTCCCGAAGATTTCTCGGGTCAAGTCACGGCCCGCTTCATTCTTTTGGGCCGGTTCATTCTCTTCAATAAAGCGGCGGTATGAAACTTTGAGTTGTTCTTTTGCATCCGCTTCAGCACGAAATCCGCGCTCGGCTAAATCGACCAACGCACGGCTCATTGTCACGTGATGCCCATTTGCCACGCGACGCACATGGGCCACCGAAGCTGCTGGGATTGTCACACTTTGCCGAATGGATTTAGATGGTGTTGCCTTGCTTCGTTTCGCCATAAACCGAGTTTAGCAATTGTGCACCAGTGTGGTGCACTCTGAGCGCTTGGCTTTACTTGCTGGTCAATTGCTCATCGGGAATTATGAATGAAACAGCTAACGAGGAGGATGGTAATTCACCGTGCGCTATGCGGTCCGCTATTACCTTAATGGCAAGCCGCTGAGTATTGCTGATCGCTTCCTCGCGAGTCTGACCGTAACACATCACGCCTGGAAGCTCTAAGGCTTCGGCTATCCAGCGACCGTCATCTTCCCGTTCCAAGTCTATCGTGAGTTTCACTTTCCTATCATACGCTGGCCGCATACCGACCAGAGGTCGGCGTTACTTTGGCCACACCACTCCTTGATCCTTCTTCGTCACCGGGGCCACTCCCTTGAACACGAACTTCTGCACGCGTTGGCCGCGATACGTCTCCGTCGTGAAGACGTTTCCCTTCGAATCGGTCGCGATGCTATGCACCGCATAGAATTGCCCTGGTTGCCGGCCCCCGTCGCCGAATGTTGTCAGCACCTCCAGCGTGTCGCGCAGCAGCACGTGTACCTTCATGTTGGATCCGTCGGCCATGTAGATGTATTTCTGACCCGGGTCGTGCGACAAGGCCACGTCAAACGCCGCGCCATCGCCGAAGGTGTTCTTCGCCACCCAGGCTTCCTTCACAAACTTGCCGTCGGTATGGAACACTTGGATGCGATTGTTGGTGCGGTCGCAAACGTACAATAGGCCGTCGTTGGCCAACGCTATGCCATGCACAGGGGTGCGGAACTGCTTCGCCGGTGGATCGGCGGGGTTGAAGGGCGGCAGTTGTGTATCGTCGGGCTTCGAACCATACGCGCCCCAATGGCGCTTGTACTTGCCGCTATCGGCGTCGAACACGATCACGCGGCGGTTGCCGTATCCATCGGCCACATACAGTTCATTGGTCTTGGGATCCACCAGGCTCTTGGCTGGCAAGCGCAGATTTCCGATATCGTTGCTGCCCTTGCTCATGTTGGGCTTGCCCAGCTGCATGAGGAATTTTCCGGAGCGCGTGAACTTCAGTAGAAAGCTGTCATGCACCGGACCCACTGCGCCCATGTTGCTTTCATCGCGTGGAAGCGCCGCGGCGGCTGGTTGCTTTCCACGACCGTTGCCTCCGATCCAGATATTTCCCTTGTGGTCGATGTCGATACCGTGATTCGATGCCGGCCAATCGTAGCCTTGCCCCGGTCCTCCCCAGGATCCGACCAGATCGCCAGCGGCGTTGAATTCCAGCACAGGCGGCGCGGCGGCGCAGCATTCCGAAGCTCGTGGAGTCATGGTTGCGTATTGCTCTTTTTCTTCGAGCGAACCCGCGCGGTGGATGATCCAAACATGGTCGTTCACGTCGATACCGAGGCCGATGACCGCGCCGATCACCCAATGATTCGGCAGTGGTTTCGGCCACATGGGATCAACCTCGAAGCGCGGGGCTTGCGCTGTGGCGGCTTCTACCACGGCTCTTTTTTCGAGCAACACTGATCCGGTGCCCAGTGCGGCCAATGTTGCTACAAACGCTGCTATGCCAAGATGTTTAGATTTCATTTCTTCCTTTTGCGAATCCGCGTAGGCTATCATACACGATTACCGTGCGTCTATCGACTGCCCTCCTCATCTCGTCCTTTCGTTGCGTTGTGGCCCACGACATTCCTAGCGACGTAATCGTCAATGTGTTCGCTAAGCCCGATGGCCAACGCATGCAGGTTTTGGTTCGCATGCCTTTGCGCTCAGTTCGTGATATCAGTTTTCCGGAACGCGACGGTGGGTATCTCGATGTAGAAAAGACCGCACCACTGTTGGCGGATGCGGCCAAAGTCAACATCACAGACTTTATTCAGATCGAAGAAGACGGCGTACGCCTGCCAACGCCTACGATTGTGGCGACGCAGATATCCCTTGCATCCGATCTGTCGTTTACCTCTTTTGACGCGGCGCTGGCGCATGTGAAATCGCCGAAGCTTTCTAACAGTGAAAATGCGATTTGGAATCAGGTATGGTTTGACGTGCTGCTTGAATTTCCGATACGGTCCGAGCGGTCTGCCTTCTCCATTCGGCCCCATCTTGAACACTTGGCCGCCCGCGTTCTAACCGTACTTCGGTTTCTGCCGCCGGATGGCGCGATACGCGCGTATGAACTCCATGGCGATCAGGGATTCACCCCGCTTGATCCAAGTTGGATGCAGGCGGCGCGCCGGTTCGTCTGGCTGGGGTTCCAGCATATTCTTGGCGGCGCAGATCATCTTTTGTTCCTGCTCTGCCTCATAATCCCTGTTCGACGATTGCGGCCGTTGGTTGGAGTGGTCACGGCTTTCACGTTGGCGCATTCGGTCACGCTGGCGGCTTCGGCCTATGACATTGCGCCTGGAGCGTTATGGTTTCCGCCGCTGATTGAAACGCTGATCGCCGCTTCCATCGTGTGGATGGCGCTTGAAAATATTATCGGGACTAGTCCCATGCAGCGGCGTTGGACGATGGCCTTCGCCTTCGGCCTTGTGCACGGGTTCGGCTTTTCGTTCGCCCTGCGGGAGACGCTTCAGTTTGCCGGTTCGCATCTTTTGACTTCGCTAGTGGCTTTCAACCTGGGCGTGGAACTTGGACAACTGTTGGTTCTGGCGATCTTGATCCCAGTGTTGTGGGCGCTATTCCGATGGGTAGTTTCAGATCGAATCGGCACGATCATTTTATCGGCACTGATCGCCCATACTGGCTGGCATTGGCTGCAAGAACGCGCAGCAGTTCTAGCCAAATACAAATTGGAAAGGCCGGAGATGGATGCGGCCTTTCTTGTGGAGACCATGCGTGGAGCAATGCTGCTGATGATCCTCGCCGCTGCCGCTTGGGCGATGTCGCGAATTCTAAAACGCGTTGCTTAGCGATCTAAGGTAATTGCTTGACAGCCGTGGCATCGGGGAAATTGGCAGGGATCTTCTGTTTCACCTTCCCGGTAACCGCCCATTCGGCGCCGCGCTGCAATGTCACCACGAAACCAACGCAACGAACCGCGTCGGTATAGTGCCCCAGCATGGTATGAAAGATGCGGCCCTTGCCATAAGTCAACGTCATCAAAAGCGGCTCGTCCTTACCGGTGCCGCCCATCGCCGGGTCAGAAAAAGCCGTGGCCAATACGTTCATGTTTTGGGCCGGTCCGCGCATGCTATCGTACAGCTCGTCTTGGGCGTGCATCCATTTTTCGGGCAAGCGTTTCATAATAGGATGTGTCTTGTCGCGGGTCACCATCAAATAGGCATGCTGCTTTCCGTGGTGGCCGCCGGGTCCGGGCGAATTGTCGAGACTAACTTTGCCGTCGGGCGAAACGCGAACATAAGCCCCATCTTTCTCCGTACGCCTTTCCCAACCGCCCACCCCGATCATTTGGTTGTACTCGGCCCATTCGCGGAAGGCATTATCGGCCGCATGATAGGTGACGAATCCCCCGCCATTCTTGACGAAGGCTTCAAACTCTTGATTTGTTGCTTCGGGCCATCGGTCGCCATTGTAGTTTGAAACTACCAATTTGTAGTCCGAAAACTTGGGGCGAAAGCCGGACATGTCCTTTCCCTTGGAGGGCGTGGTAGCTACGTCCACGGTGAACAGGCCGCTATCCTCCAATGCCTTTTTCAAGTAGGGAGTCGTTTCGGCCCACTTGTGATTGTTCTGGCCATCTATGATCAGGGCCTTGTATTTCGGCGCGGCCGACACCATCAGCGGAAGAGCCAGCAAGACTAAAAAGTTACGAATCTGCATCGGAACCATTCTATTACTAACAGCTCGTCCTAATAAATCGACGGTTCGTCGGAAAATTAGATCGGGAAGGCCAGGTCCAGTAGATCCTTGCTTTGGGAGGATTTATAATGACGCACAAACGAATATTTGGAGCCGTGGCGGTTTTAGTTGGAGGTCTGCTGAGTGGGGAGGAGGCCGTTCGCTTCGATCACAAAGTCAGGCAGGATTTCTTTGCCGGTATTGCCGGCGACAAAGTGGCGCTGGCGCGTGGTATGAAGACAACGGAAGAAGTCCTGATCAAGAATCCCGACCACGCCGAAGCGTTGGTATGGCATGGAAGCGGTCTCTATTCGCAGGCCGGCGAAATGTTCCGGAACGGCGGCGACCAAGCGAAGGGAATGGAGCTGTTCATGAAAGGTCAGCAAGAAATGGATCGAGCCGCGGCATTGGAGCCGAAGTCGATTGGGGTGCGAATTCCTCGCGGGGCTACCTATCTGACCTCGACGCGTTTTATGGGTAACGCTCCATTTGTGAAGCCGCTGGTCGAAAAGGGGCTATCCGACTATCAAGCGGCCTACGAAATTCAAAAAGAGGATTTGGATAAGCTTGGCGTGCATCCGTTGGGGGGAATTGCTGTTCGGATTGGCTGAGGGTAATTCACGAATGGGGAATGAAGCCAAGGCCAAGGAATTCTTTGAACAGCTTCGGCAGCGTCTTCCGGAATCGGCTTACGCCAAACGTGCGGCAACGTGGCTTGAAACTAAGAGTTTGTCTCCTGCGCAATCGGGCTGCATCGGCTGCCACGTATGTAAGCAACAATAAGTGGAGCGATGAAACAATTTTGGATTGTGGCGAGAAACAATACGGTGATTGGCCTCGCCGTGTCGTTGGTCATCGTGTTATTTTCTTCAAGATTGGCGGCCTTCCATTTGGCTTACGCAATTTTTCATCTGTTTAATGTATAGCCAGTTTGTGGGTACAACGGCTACCTTCACTATGGAATGGGCGGGGCCGAAGCTGGCTAGATACCGCCCATCCGTTTTCTTCGCCGGAACATTCATCATACTCACACTGGTGGGCATCGCCGGCGCGGTGGCTTCCAACCTTGTTCTGGTAGCCACCGGCATCGTGTTGCCCAAATATTTCTGGCGAAACCTAAACGAAGGCTCGCGAATTTCGGTGGTGGTGACATTGATTGTAGGGTTCATGTTCGCCCTGAAGGGTTTCTATGAACACCGCTTAGCGCAAGCGGAAATGGAGCGGGAACGCGCCCTGAAATTGGCATCCGAAGCGAAACTGCAATCGCTCGAATCGCTGGTCCATCCACACTTTCTTTTCAACGCACTGAACTCCATCTCCTCTCTGATCCACGAAGATCCGGTGCAGGCCGAAAGAATGGTGGAGCAAGTTTCCGCACTGCTTCGATACTCGCTCGATAGCGTCCAAGGCGGGTTGGTTCCACTTGAAATGGAATTGAAGATTGTGCGGGATTATCTTGGCATTCAACAAACCCGCTTCGGATCCAGGCTCAGCTTTAGCATCACTGCGCCGCCAGACACCTTGGCAATCAAGCTGCCACCGTTGGCCATTCAGACGTTGGTGGAGAATTCAACTAAACATACATTGAGCCGGTCTCAGGACCAAGCCACTATCGCCGTTGAAGTACGTCAAGAGGCTGGCCATATCATCCTTGAAGTAAGGGACAATGGCGCCGGCTTTTCTGAGAATCAAATTATTCCGGGTCATGGGTTGGCTACGCTGCGCGCCCGGCTGAATTCGCTCTTCGCTGAGAAAGCTTCCCTTTCTGTCTCAGGCTCAACGGTGCGAATGGAATTTCCGGCATGAAAAAGCTGAAAGTGTTTTTGGTTGACGACGAGGAGTTGGCGCTGAAGCGGCTGAATCGCTTACTTGCGGAAACTGGCCGTGTGGATGTGTTGGGACGGTCCACCAATCCCGAAGAGGCGCGCATTCAGTTGGCGGAGTTGCCGGTGGACTTGCTCTTTTCTCGACATAGAAATGCCGGGCATGAATGGCTTTGAGCTGCTGGCCAGCCTGCCATCACAGCCACTCACGATTTTCGCCACGGCCTATTCGCAGTATGCTTTGGAAGCCTTTGAGACGCATTCCATCGATTATTTGGTGAAGCCGGTTGAGCGGGAAAGATTGGCGAAGGCGCTGGACAAAGCGGAGAGGCTTCTTGAGGTGAAACAGCCGCCAGAGTGGCAAGCCATGGTTAGTCAACTGGCGCAAACGCTGCGGCAACCAGCCGCCCGGTATCCGGCGCGCATTGCCTCGAAAGTGGGCGACAAAGTGGAGCTAATCGACCTTGAGCGCGTCACGCATTTTTACGCGCAGGATAAACTCACTTGGTTTGCGGCGGGCGGCAAGACGTACATTGTTGATGAGACCATTACAGAGCTGGAACAGAAACTCGACCCGGCGCGATTCTTCCGTATTCACCGGTCGACCCTGGTTAACCTGGCCTATGTTCAAGAGCTGCATCCCTGGTTAGGTGGCGGCATCCTTCTGAAGCTTAAGGATCAGAACCGAACGGAACTGCAAGTTGCGCGGGAAAGGGCCACTGCAATGAAAGACAAACTTGGCTTAACGTAGTAGTGTAAAATTTATTTGCAATGGATGAATCCAACCCCCCGGTAAGCGACGTAGCAATTCAGCAAGAGGTAAATGCTAGGGAAATGCAGTGGCGCGACCACATTTCGAGAATTGCGGCAGGTGATGAAGCGGCGCTAGCAGAGCTTTACGATGCTTCTAGCCGTCTGGTTTACAGCCTTATATTGAGAATTCTATCGAACCCGACGGATGCTGAGGAAGTTACGCTCGACGTCTATACGCAAATTTGGCGCAATGCTTCGAAATTTGAATCGCAGCGCGGCACGGTTATGGCCTGGCTGGTAACCATGGCACGCAGCCGCGCCATCGACCGTTTGCGTTCGCAGCGCAATCATAGTTTGAGTGTTGGTTTGGAAAAAGATTTTGGTGAATATGCCATTTGCGAGGACACGCCTGAATCCCTAACGGTCGGCAAAGAATCTATAAAGTATGTCCGGAGGGCGCTTGAGGATCTACCCAGGGAACAGCGCGAAGCAATCCTGCTTTCCTTTTTTAGTGGGTTGAGTCATCCTGAAGTTGCTGAGCAGTTGAGCATTCCACTAGGTACGGTGAAAACAAGAATAAGGTTAGGAATGTCGAAGTTAAGAGATTCATTGACGGTGTTACGAATGGAAGCAAGGAGGGCCAGTTGATGAATAAACCCATTGACATTGAAGCCCTTCACGAAAAGGCGCTTCTGGCAAGTTTCGGACTTGCCGAAAATGATTACGAGCAGGAAATTCTGGAAATGGCCAGCAAGGGCGACACGTCGGCGTTGGCGGAACTGACCGCCTACCGGGATGCGTTAACCCAAGTTGCGAAATTGGTTCCCGCCGTGGATCCTCCGGCTGGCTTAAAACAAAAGCTGATGTCGCGCATTGCGTCGAAAAAAGCGAAACTGCTGCCCGGTTGGCAGACCCATGAACCTGGATTCGACTACGTGTTGAGTGGACAAGGGCTTTGGAAAGATGGGCCGCTTCCCGGGGTCAAGTTTCAGACGTTGCACTACGACAAGAAAGCAGGATTGCTAACCCAATTGGTGAAATTGGAGCCTGGCGCAAAATTTCCGCCACACAGGCACGGCGCGGCGGAGCAGTGTTTAGTGCTTGATGGCAACGTCACTCTGGGGACCCTTCGCTTGGGCAAAGGTGATTTCAATCTGGCGCAACCTGGAACGGATCACGGAGAGATGACCTCAACTGATGGCTGCTTATTGCTGTTAATCAACAATCCGCATGATGAGATTCTGACGCACGCCTAAGCGTGCAACGCTTCGTTGATCGCTGCGATCGAGGTGTTCACATCGGCGGCCGAGACATCCATGTGGGTCACCATCCTGATTTTGGTGGGCGAGATGGGATTAAACAGAATTCCCCTCTGCCGCATGGATTCGCTGAAGGCCGCCGCTGTCAACTTACTTTTTCCAACATCAGCGATAACGATGTTTGTTTCCACCGGACTCTCTACTTTCACTCCGGGGCAGCCTGACAGGGCAGCAGCAAGCGCCTTGGCATGTTGGTGATCCTCTGCTAGGCGGGCTGGCATCTGTTCCAGCGCAATCAAGCCGGCAGCGGCTAATACGCCCGCCTGCCTCATGCCGCCGCCCAGCCGCTTCCGCAGCAACCTTCCCCGGTCCATCTCATTTCTTGTCCCCGCTAGCATCGACCCGACCGGTGCGCCCAGTCCCTTCGACAGGCAGAACATCACCGAATCCACCGGCGCAACGATCTCCGCAACGGTGCAGCCTAGCGCCGCTGCCGCGTTGAATACGCGTGCGCCATCCATGTGCACCTTCAAATTATGGGCATGTGCTCCTTCCGCGATTTCGCGAATTTGCGCCAACGGATATACGCAGCCCCCAGCCATGTTGGTGGTGTTCTCGATCTCAATTAATCCGGTGGGTGCGCAGTGCGGACCCAGTTTGCGGATCTCCGGCTCAATTTGACGCCACGTAAGCAGCCCGCGTTCGGCGTGAATTGCGCGCGCCACGCATCCTGCAAACCAAGCCATCATGGAAAGCTCGTAATTCAATATGTGCGCGCGCGATTCGCAGATAACTTCCTGTCCGTGCTCGGTGTGCAGCTTAATGGCGATGGTGTTGCCCATCGTCCCGGTGGGCAAGAATAGCGCAGCCTCTTTACCTAGAATCCGCGCCGCCCGCAGTTCCAGCTGATTGATGGTGGGGTCTTCGCCGTAAACATCATCGCCCACATCCGCCGTCGCCATGGCTTGGCGCATTGCCGCTGTGGGCTTGGTTACCGTGTCGGAACGTAAGTCGATCATAGGTTCACAAATTCCTCGAATACTTCGTTGGAGAGTAACACGCCGCGTGGTGTGAGTCGAATGCGCGGCCCGGCTCGTTCCAGCAAACCGGCATCCATGAACCGGGCGAAAGGTTTTTCGAATCGCCGCCATTCGGCAGGCGTGGGCTCAACGCCCTCGCTCAATCGCAAGCCCACGAAGAAGCGTTCCTCGTGAGGCGCCGCGTCGGTTGACTCCGATTTCGCCGAACCGCCCGATGTGACGCGTTCCACATATTCGGTCACGGAGTCGAAGTTCTGCCACCGTCGGCCTTGGTCAAGCGAATGCGCATCCGCGCCAAACCCGATGTAGGGATCAAGCCGCCAGTACTTCAGGTTATGCAGCGATTCGGAACCTGGCCGTGCAAAGTTGGAAATTTCGTAGCGGGCAATGCCGAGAGTCGCAAGGCGTTCCACCGCAAGCTCGTAGAAATCCGTAATTGCCTCCGCCGTGGGAATCGCCCCGGCGCCATAGCGGCTGCCGCCTTGCAGAATTTCCAAACCCAAGCGGCTGTCTTCATCCACTTCCAGCATGTAGACAGAAACATGCGGGGCGGCCAATTTCTCAACCCAATCGAGGGACTCTCGAAACGTTGCGAGCGTCTGCCCCGCGAGGCCCGCAATCAGGTCAATGTTGATTTCAGCGATGCCTTCCGCACGCAGCGCCGCAACGTCCGACTCCACAATCTTCGGTGTATGCTTGCGCCCAGTCTTGGCCAATTCCGTCTGCACAAAACTCTGGGCGCCAAGGCTGACCCGGTTGATTCCTGCTGTGCGCCATGCTTTGATTGTTTCCCGGTTGAATGACCCCGGAGCGGCCTCCATTGTTGCTTCAACCCAAGGTGCGCCCGGGATGGCTTTCAGGATTTCAAGGAGTGCATCGGGCTTAAGCAAGCTGGGTGTGCCACCTCCAAGGTAGACGGTGTTCGGCGTCCAATTCCAATCCTGTGCGGCAATTTCGCGGAGCAGCGCGGATCTGTATCGAGGCTCAAGCTCTTTCGGCAAAACGCCCGAGGCGAAGTTACAATACGTGCATTTCTGCGCGCAAAACGGATAGGAGAGATAGACGCCAGCCACTGCGCCGCCCGCCTAGAGCGTGACCTCTTCGTCCAATTGTTTGGAGATGTGTTCGGCCATCAGATCGTTCAAATCCTGACCCGTGGCGGCGAGCACGAAGCTCTGGCGCTCGGCGATCCAATCGAGCTTGAAGCTGCGAAGGTGAGCTGAAATCCAGATTTGGCGCACGGGCGAATTGGGACTAACCACGAACTTTGTTGGCGGTTCCTCGAACTCCACAGTGAGCGCGCCATTGTTCATGTCGGCCTCGAAATTGTATACTTCGGCGGCCTTGTTGAGGGCTTTCTCAAGGCGGGTAAGTGCCTGATCGGCCATAGTTTGGAATTGCTGCTCGTCGAGCATGGGTGTCCCTTTAGTTTAGCGCGCTAGTAGGGTGTTGGTATCCCACGGGGCTTTCAAACGGCTCCGTTACGCGCTATCATTGAGCAAATTGCTGATTCGGGCCTTGGTTTGGCTCAAAAGGGAAGGTTTTTATGCAACGAAGTCTTGCTGTCTTCGCCGCTGCATTAGTGCTGGCGGCTTCAATCTCATTTTGTCAGGTGGCTGGAAGGATTACTGGGTCGGTGGTGGACAGCTCAGGGGCCGCCATTCCCGGCGCGACGGTAAGCTTGCAGTTGCCGGGTAGTGGTTCGGGAATTTATTCGACGGTTACTAGTGGTCAGGGAGACTACTCAATTCTCACTGTCAATCCTGGAATTTACGATCTTGCGATTGAGGCCAAGGGGTTCCTGAAATCCATCACTAAAGGCGTGAAGGTGGATGGCGGTCGAGCAACGGATATTCCTTCTTTGAAACTGGATTTGCAGGGCGTCTCTCAAACCGTGGAGATTTCCGAAGCGGCTGCCGCCGTGGAAACATCAAACGCGGTGGTGTCCACGAGCATCAGCCGGGCGCAGATACAAAACCTGCCGACGCTGAATAGAAGTCCGCTTGCATTCTTGCAAACAC
Source organism: Acidobacteriota bacterium (assembly GCA_025350695.1). Lineage (GTDB taxonomy): Bacteria > Acidobacteriota > Terriglobia > Bryobacterales > Bryobacteraceae > JANXSF01. The sequence continues at coordinate 3,250 of JANXXI010000043.1, read as the reverse complement.
AAGCGGGTATCAATAATGCGCGCGGAAGTACGACGGTGAACGGTCAACGTCCCACTTTCGTCAATGTCACTATGGACGGCGTCAACATCCAGGATAATTTCATCCGCACCAACGATGTGGATTTCCTGCCCAACCTGTTGCTCTTGGACCAAGCGGCTGAAGTTACGGTGATTACTTCCAACGCTACCGCCGCCGCTAGTGGTGGATCGGCCCAAATTCAATTCGTTAGTCCATCGGGAACCAATCAATTTCATGGATCGGTGTTCTGGCTGAACAGGAACAATGCGTTGGCCGCGAACACTTGGTTCAACAATCAGGCCGGTGTGGCGAATCCATTCCTGAATCAAAATCAAGCCGGTGGGACTATAGGAGGGCCAATCGTGCGCAACAAGCTCTTCTTCTTTACCAATTATGAAGCGTTCCGCCTTCGTCAACAGACTTCGCAGAATGCCACGGTGCTGACTCCCGACGCCCGCAACGGCATTTTTACTTATTTGGCCGGAACCGAAGTGCGCAAAGCAAATGTTCTTCAACTGATGAATGTTCAGGCGGATCCGGCGGTGGCTGCATTGTTGCAGAAGGTTCCCGCCAATATCAACAATTTCAATCTGGGGGATTCAAATGCCAACCTGCTTCGCAACACAGGGGGGTACCAGTTCCTGAAACGCAATAATAGAACAAGGGACAACATCCTGGCGAAGGTCGACTTCAATCTTTCGACCCGGAACAGCATTAGCTTCAATCATTCCTGGAATCGCGACCTTCTGGACAGGCCGGCGCAAGATACAACTTTCAATGCAATCCCGTCCGTTACCAACGACAACCCGACGCGGTTGATTTCCACGAACTGGCGCTATAGCCCAACTCCCACTCTTACCAACGAAGTTCGATTTGGATTCAACTTAGCCCCCGGACGCTTTATCGCGGCCCAGGACATTCCAAAGTTCTTCCTAACCGGCATGAACTTCACGAATCCCATTAATACGTTTCGCTCCCAAGGCCGCTATACCGATACCTATAATTTCGCTGACAATGCCAATTGGGTAAAGGGCCGGCACACGCTGTCGTTCGGATATCAACAGCAACGCACCCGGATTGAAAGTTACGACGAGGCTGGAATTACTCCCAGCTACGGCTTGGCTATCGGTGGAGGGAATCAAGGATTGGCCGCGGCGCAGTTGCCTGGAATCAGCGCCTCTGATTTGGCGGCGGCGAATTCGATGTTGGCAACCTTGGCCGGTTACATGAGCACCTACACACAAACGTTCAACGTTCAAAACCGCACTTCCGGTTTTGTAAATGGCTACGGAAACGTGCGGCACTTCAAGTACGATAACCACGCGTTGTACGTTCAGGACTCCTGGAAGACAAACCGCCGGTTAACCATTACCGCGGGAGTTCGGTATGACTATTACACGCCGGTTGATGAGCCGGACGGCCTTGCTCTTCTGCCGGTTTTGCAAAATGGCAACGTCATTCAAACCATGCTCAATCCGAATTCCACACTTGATTTCGCCGGCGGGTCCTTCGGCCGGCCATTCTATAAGTCCGATAGGAATAACTTCGCCCCCAACCTCGGCATGGCTTTCGATCCGACGGGCCAAGGGAAATGGTCGATCCGCGCCGGTTACTCGTTATTCTTTGTGAACGATAACGCGATTCGGGCCGTCGATAACAGCCAGGCCACGAATGCGGGCCTTTCCTCCACCGCTACCAGATCGGGGATCTCCGGCCGTGTGACCGCGAATGGCGTCCCTAACATCGCAACCCCCATTTATAAAGTGCCCCGTTCCTTTGCCGACAATTACGCTTTAAGCTCAACCAATGCGCAAGGCATGCCCGATCCCAATTTGGTCACCCCATATGTTCAAACTTGGAATATCAGCCTGCAACGCGCTATAAAGGGAACAAAAATCGAATTGCGTTATGTTGGAAACCATAGCACCAAGTCCATCCGCGGATTCGATTACAATCAGGTGATCATTAAAGACATTCTCCCCGATTTTCTTAAGGCGCAAAACAATGGGCTACTCGCCCAGCGAGCCACCGGAAGCTTCAATCCGGCATACAACGCAAACATTGCGGGGAGCCAGCCACTGCCTTTCTTCGCCCAACTGGATCAAGGCGGGCGTCTTACCAACGCTACCGTCATTAGCAATATTCAGACTGGCCAAGTGGGGGAATTGGGCTCTTTCTACCAGACCAACGGTTTCAACGGAAATGTGAACTTCTTCAGAAATCCCAACCTGCTTGGCGCTAACGTTCTAACCAACTATTCCAACAGCACCTACAATGGGTTGCAGTTCGACATGAATCATTCGTTCAGCAATGGCCTTCAGTTTCAGGCCAACTACGTTTACTCGAAGGTCATGAGTGACGCGTTAGGAAACGGTCAAACCAACTTCGAACCGTTCCTTGACATTAACAACCCAAAAATTGAAAAGTCCCGGGCTGCGGATTTCGATCTAACGCATGTGCTTAAAGCAAATGGATCCTACGAATTGCCTTTCGGCAAGGGACGCCGTTTCAGTTTCGCCAACCCCGTTCTCTCCCGATTGACGGAAGGTTGGGCTATCGCCTCCATCATGACTAAGCAGTCCGGCAGTCCGTTCTCGGTACTTTCCGCAAGAGGCACTCTCAACCGCGCGGGACGCTCAACGAACGAAACCGCCAACACGTCGTTAAACAAGGAGCAGTTGGATCAGATTTTTCAATTGAATAATACCGGGAACGGGCCATTTTTCGTTCCGCTGACCATTAAAGGCGCCGATGGCCGGGCCGTCGCCCCCGACGGCAACGCTCCTTTCAGTGGACAGATTTTCTTCCAGCCCACGGCCGGAAATATAGGCGGGTTGCAGCGAAGCTATTTCTCCGGACCGTGGGTGTTTAATCTGGATATGCTTGCCAGCAAGCGGACCGTCATTTCGGAAGGCAAGGTTTTAGATCTCCGCCTCACATCGGCCAACGCTTTGAATCATCCAACGTGGTTTGTAGGGGATCAAACTATTACTTCAACCAACTTTGGTAAGATCACATCGACTTTCTTCGGGCGTCGCGTGATCCAACTGGAGTTGCATTTCCGGTTCTAGAAAAATCGTCGACGTGCGTAGGCCGGGCGCTCACCGTCCGGCCTTATTCTTTCCGAATCGCCGCCGCCGCAATCTGTGCAATATCCAACAACTGCGGAGGCCGCGCGCTCACCTTATCCAGCGCGTCCCGGAACATCGTGTTGCAGAACGGGCACGCAGCA
>JANXXI010000037.1 GCA_025350695.1 Acidobacteriota bacterium | reverse complement strand
TGCCAAAAACGGGGGGAACCCAGATTCCAAGCGGATCATCCACATAATACGTTTCTGCGTAATCGAATATCAACCCGGGCTGGGGACCCTCATCCTCTTGCGGGGGAGGCTGCCGCAAGCCCTTTTGTTGCGCTACAAGTTTGGTTGATCGAGAGAAAGAGACACGAGCAGAAGCGGCATTGCGTAGAACAAGCCGATACTGCCAGTATTCCCATTTTGTCTTCTGGTCACCGGATATACCCCCAGTCACCTCCGTCGAGACCATTCTTTCGTCCCTTTTCTCCTTCCCACGAAACGGCTTCCCGTTTACGACTTTGGTCCGGTGAAGTTGTGGTATAGTTAAAACCATGACGCGAATATCATCGGGAACTCTACACCCACTTAGGAGTTTTATCGATAGCGTTGCTCCCATTAGCAATGGCAACATAGGGAGCCAAGAAATGGGACGGCGTCTTATCGCGGCTCATTCCTTAGATGGGAAGTGATGGCGCCGCCTTCAGCGGCCCTTGGCAGCCACCCCACGTTGGGATGAATTCAATGCGTCTTGAAAACTCGGGACGAAAGGCGGAGATAAAAATGAAAATGCTATTGCGGCTCGCGACTGGAATGTGTCCGTTAGTTTCTTTTTTGTGCGTTCCCTCGCTGGTGGCGCAAACCTCCACCACCGGAGCCTTGACGGTCACGGTTACCGATCCCAGCGCCGCCGTTGTGGTGGGGGCGACCTTGCTGCTGGAGAGTGTGGCGACGGGCCAAAAGCGTACCGAAACGACGGGAGCCCAAGGCCGTTACACGTTCCCTCTGCTGCCGGTGGGCGCCTATTCGGTGACAATTTCGGTGCCAGGTTTCAAGCCGGTCCAAATACCCTCGGTCACGGTAAACGTCACCGAGACCCGCACATTGAACCAAGCCCTGGAAGTGGGAACCGAGCAACAAGAGATAACCGTGCAGGCCGAAACGCAGGCGCTTCAAACCGAAAATGCCACGCTGGGGGCGGTGGTGACAGGCACTACTATAAGCGCGCTTCCGTTGGTGACCCGCAATTACACCCAGATTCTGTCCTTGTCCCCCGGGGCGATTTCCGATGTGGTGAATGCCGGCACGATCGGTCACGGCTCCCCGGCCATTTACGTCAACGGCATGGCGGGCAACGGCAACTCCTACCAGATGGACGGGGCTGACATCACCAGTCTTTCATCCGGAACGACCAACGATCTTAATTTTGGAACGATTGCGATCCCCAACCCCGACACGCTTCAGGAGTTCAAAGTCCAGACTTCGATGTATGACGCGAGTTACGGCCGAAACGCTGGAGGCAGCGTCAATGTGGTCACGAAATCCGGCACGAATCAATTTCACGGGGCGCTGTTTGAATTCCTCCGCAACAATGCATTCAACGCCAATACATTCTTTAGCAATCGCAATGGTCAAGACAGGCCCATCCTAAAGCAGAATCAGTATGGCTTCACTTTCGGCGGTCCTATCATCAAAGACAAGCTGTTTTTCTTTAGTTCCTGGCAGAGGACGGACCAAAAGAATGGCCTTGACCCCACGGCGCTTTCCTCGGTTATTATGCCGTCTCAACTCACCAATACGAGAACTGCCGCGGCTTTGGGGGCGGCGTTCTGTCCCGGCAGCCATCCCGCGGGAAGCCCCGGAAGCCCCTATGTGAATACCCGATTTGGGGGAACCCAGGTGGCTTGCGATGGTTCTAACATCAATCCTGTCGCTCTAACACTCTTGAACCTCAAGCTACCTGACGGCAGTCTTATGATTCCCGCACCGCAAAGAATCGTCAACGCAGGGACGGCGGGCGAATTTGGCAGCTCCGTTTACAGCGTCCCAGCGACCTATGTTGAAAACCAGTACCTAGGCAACCTGGACTACGCAATCTCTGCGAAGCATACCGTGTCAGGAAAATATTTCTACGCGATTTCTCCGCAGTTTTCCCCCTTTAGGTGCCAACCTTGCGTGCCGGGCGGCAGTTCCGGTGTTTGGTTGAACGGGAACAACAATATTCTTGGGAGGGTGACGTCCATCCTTTCGAATAGTCTTGTAAATGAGGCTCGAGTCTCCTCGGTATACCTTCGGGCGTCAAATAAGTCGCTTGATCCCTTTACTTCGCCACAAGTTGGCATTACGCCGGCGGTTGCGACTTTTCCGCTCATTCCTGTGATTACCGTTTCCGGCCTGTTCGGGTTTGGCGGCGCTCAAAACAACGGCGAAAAGCAAGCCAACCGCACGGTTCAATGGGCAGATCAGCTTTCCTGGATTAAGGGTCGCCACAGCGTACGTGTGGGTTATCAGGGGGAGCAATTTTACTGGGACGCGCGCGTGTACGCCTTAGCTCGGGGATCCTTGTCCTTCCAGAGCTTTCCGGACTTTCTGCTAGGAATGAGTGCGGCCCAGAATGGCAGCTCTTTCAGTAACGTTGGAACTGCCAGCGCGTTTATCGGGACGCCCTCCCTTAACCTCAAGGCTAATTCCTCCACCGCTTTCGCTCAGGATGATTTCAAAGTGAATTCGAGGCTCACCTTAAACCTGGGTCTACGGTGGGAATATATGGGGCTGGTTTATGATTCGCCCAAAGGAAACACGTTCAACACGGACTGGGATCTCTTTAAGACAGTACCGATACCTCCGGCTGGCGGGACCTACGCAGGCTTGACCATGGGCCAGAATTACCCAGGACAGCTCCCGGATGGGGTCTATCGTCGTCCTGGGAACACGCAGCTCAAGAACGGCAACAGCCCGTACCACGATTTTGCTCCCAGATTCGGACTCGCCTGGCAACCGTTGGGCAATGGCCGCTTGGTCGTGCGAGCTGGCTATGGGTGGTTCTTCACTCGGGTCACCTTCCAGGAACCGCAAGCCTCCGCTTGTTGCGGACCACCCCAGGTCCTGGCGTATAACCTCTCCGGCGTCTCGAATGCGAATGCCACGTTCCAGGCGCCATTTCCGCCAACGCCGCCGGCCGATCCGACCATCCCGCCGGCTTCCACAGACAGTCTCTCGGGCGGCCCGATC
>JANXXI010000005.1 GCA_025350695.1 Acidobacteriota bacterium | reverse complement strand
CTTCGAAGCCTGAGTGGTCCTCTAGATTGAGGATGACGGCTTCTTTGGCGTGGAAGCTGAGTTTGGTGGCGCTGGCAGCAGCGGAGCGGGGGGGTGGTTTCCGGGGTGATTGGGCCGGTTGGCAATTGCGAAGTGCTGGTTGCTGTTCGTGCTGCTGTGGCCATTGATTTTTCTCCTGTTTGGTGATGGAATGGCGATCTGTTTCCTCACCTTAATTCTCGAATCCTATAGTGGCATGGGAACACAAGGAGGCAGGGCCATGGGTTAAACGTAAGCTATTGAAAAAATAATGGAAGATAGGCGGAAGATAGGCGGGGATGGTAAAAGTTGCTAGGATCAGCTTGGCGTGGTTCCGTCAACATTATTTGGCGTAGAGCGCAGGCCGGAGCGTGGGTCAACCAGGGCGATTGCGTAAACCTGCTGCCCTGTCCTCACGTTACGCAATACCATTTCGCAACGCTCAAACCCGAGTAAATCAAGCAGATCGTGAGTGCTTGCAAAATCGTTCGTTTGCGCAAAAACCTGATTCACAAATCCCAGTCAGCCAAGATCTTTGTCGATCCACGCTATCGCCTTTTTGATGTAGTGCTCTTTTTCTAGGCGAAGAGGTTTTAGAATACTGAGAATCTCTGCTATTTGGGAAGGCTCTTTCGCGAGGTGAGTCAGGAGCACTATGCTCAGGCGGCGCTGCCACATCAGCGATGACTTTGCTAATTGGCGAGCGGTTTCGACAATTTTGTCTTCGCTCTTAGCGGCGATACTCTTCACCGATTGCATTCCTAACGTGTCACAGACGGCCCAATCCGTGACGTCACGGGACAACTCGCACACAAGCGCGATGGCCCGCTCTGGATCATAACGGGCTGCAAAGCCGAGAATTTTGGCAGCAAGAAGCTGTTCTTCGAAAGCCCCCGAGCGCCAAAGCGCCACAGCCAAGTCAAAACCACCCGCCCTATGCTGCCGGGCAAGCTCATTTATTATCGGGAGCCGCACGCCGTAGACCATTACCGACGTTGGCACGAACTTACGGAACGAAGCCCTCGCTTCTTCAGACGCAGACTTGCGAAGGACTTCGCGAATGTCGCGAAGGCGAGCTTCCATTTGTGGACCCCCTCGACTCCCTTGCGGATTTCTCAAGCCAGGCAACGGAATATCCGTTACGGCGACTTCAAGCAAATAGAGACGCTAGCTCTTCGTCCAGCGCTTTAGCTTCGGGATCTTCTTCGTGAAGAACCCGGCGAGGAAGCCGGGGAATCCAGCCTCTTTGATCTTACCGTTCACCCGTTCCTGCATCTCCTCCACGGTGATATCGGGTAACCTGAACTTGCCGACTTCGTAGCAGTGTGAACAGTAGGTTGCACTCTTCGATCCATCGGCCTCGGTGCCTCCGCCGAACTCGTCGCGCTTCAGCGGCATCCCGCAAGATTGACACTCCTTATTTGCCTTTGCCATGCCGAGATCTCCTTTCATGATTGCACAATCATAGCATACGTGCCAAAATATGCAATCATGAAACGGCATCCGACGCGCACGCTCTTGTTTGGAATCTTCGTTACAGCAGGGCGGCCGCTGACCGCAGGACAGGTAAGCAAGCTCGCATCGCCGCTCGGAATTTCATCTAGCAACGCGAAGAGTCTTCTAACCCGTTTGGTTGCGGAAGGAGCACTAGAGCGTTCGGGTCCTGTGCGTCTTGCAAAGTATGTCCCGTCACCCAGCCAGATAGATATGGTGGATGGCATCAACGCGCGGCTGCGCGCGGAAACACTTGAGCAAGACCTCGAAATATGGGACGGCGGCTGGCTCATGCTGGTCTTAAGCCCGCCGCAAAACCGTACGAAGCGCGAGCAAATGCACGCATCGCTCTGGTTCGACGGCTTCCGCGCCGTGGCAGATTCGAGTGATACTTATTTGCGTCCAGCGTGGCCGAAGCAGTGGGCGATTAGCCGTGCCAGACTCTATCCAGGAACATGCACCTATGGCGGTTTGCTAACGCCCTTGGGTGAGTCGAAGGTTGACGCCATGTATTGCCTTGATGAGCTAGACCGGGAGGCGAAGGCACTATCTCGGTGGGTTGGTCGGCGGAAGACTCCAGGCTCGAACGCCCTCGCATTTGCCGAACTGCTTGATGCTGGCGGTCGGGTCGCCCGCTTGATAGTGCACGATCCCCGCTTGCCGCCCGTATTGTGGAACAACCGGACTGGCCTGCGCGAACTGATCCGCTCCTACCAGGAATTTGAAAGACGAATTACACCCGCAGCCCAGCGCTTCGTTGAGGATTCAGTTAGCTCCGGAGACTAGGAATACCCCTACGAGCCAAACCAGCAGGGACGCGCCGGGCCGCCAAGGGATGGTTTCCTTCGAGGTGAGGTTGAAACAGCCGGAACCGAATCGAATGCAAGCTTTCGGACGTCTTGCGGGAGCCCGGCCAGGTTGTCCATACTCGAACAAAAAATAACAAAGCCCACCGGTTAAGGGTGGGCTTTATACTAATCGTTTGAGCCAGATCCAACCAACACCCGATGTCACCTCAACGTTGTTGGCGGGAGTGCAACCCCCCAACTTGTGACCGTCGTGCAGGTCCTAAGAACCGGACACACAATGGGTCTCACTCGCCGTTGCGGCGACATGATCCCGCATGGCACATTCGACTCTACTAATATCGATCAGTTTGACCGTTGGGCGGATCACCTAAATTCAGGGAGCCAGTAGGTATCCACTGACGCGGAACAGGGTACAGCAAAAGCGCCGGGACCACTAAGTTATGAACTGAGCGCCGGGTAGAGCGTGGTGCGTTCCAGCGTGCGGCCACATCTTCGAAGCGCTAACCCGCCTCGCTTAGTTTGCGCGCCTTACTGATCTGAGCCAGAGAGAGTCTCTTCGTCCGGCCTGAACTGTAAGTAAAGGTCCCGCCACGCCCTTCGCTCCAAAAAAAATCCGGCAGTTGTCGGATCGCTCACGAAGATGTCTTACGCGGAGATTCATCGCTCGTAAACCTCGCTTCGGTGTCGCAGCCGGGTAACGTCAACCTTAAAGGCCTTATCGTCGATTTTGTAAATTATGCGGTAGTCCCCAACTCTGATTCGCCAATCGTCGGTTCCGCCTTGAAGTTTCTTGCACCCTCGTGGCCGAGGATCTCGCTCAAGCCCTTCCAGCCGGGACACGATCCGCGCGATAGCCAAACGGGGCAACTTCCCAAGCTCGCGTTCGGCGCTCGACGCCAAGGTGACGGAGTACTCAGTCACGCAGCTTTCCGGCTGCAACCAACCGCGATTTTACTTTTTCTAGAGGGCTGCGTTTTTCCAGCTTTCGCGACCGTGATACCAATACATCCTGGATATCCTCCCACAGAACGCCGTGCTTCTTGAGGTCAATTACGGCCGCAGTCTTGCGGCCTTTCGCGTCTGTAATAAATTGAATGCCGGTCATCTTGGAAACGCTACTCTCTAACCAAAGAATAGCGCACCCGCTTCAAAAAGGGTCTACCAGGCGAGGCCCCAGCCATTTGCACCCGATTACTCGCGATATCCTAACCAGCGGAACTGCGTACGACCTGGCGCCAGACGCCGCCTCGCGCGGAGCCCCGCTCCCAATCGAGATGTTATCGGCGAGGGATTGTTCTGCAATTCCAGACTGAAACGCAATATGGTTTCGCGACGCCGGATATCGCTTTTCCCAGCGCTCCAGCAGCAGAATACTATTCCGAAAAACACTTAATAAATCGAGCCGCGTCAGTGATTTCGAAACGGTCGGAGCTGTTCGTCATTCGACGACCGGAAGTGCTTCAGTTATCCGCCTTGTGCTTTATTCAAATGGAAAGGAATCGTTGAAGTTCTTTGCCCCGGACGCCGATAGCCAAGTGAATGACCTCCTCTAAACATCCAATGGGTTTCGGATTGAACGCGGAAATCATCCGCCGGGTCAACATTCTATTTCCGGAGGTAAACCGCGAACGGGCCAAAGAATTGTTGGCTCAACTCACTTATAAGCTTATAAGGAGCCGGAGCGCCTTCAGTTCGCGGCTTTGAAGTACAGCGATGGGCGGTTGGATTACCTGGACAACGCAGTTAAGCTTGGCAACTTGGATTTTCGCGATTTGTTGATGGCGTTGGATTCGGCGAAGTGGATGCGCACCTGCGTTGGCGGCCCAAACCGGCGGATGAACCATCGGAGGTGGATCCCGTGCGGCTCGCCGAGTTTATTCAACGGAGTCTGGCAGAGACACTTGCTCCGCTTGGTTTTGCGCGAGACGGAAATCTGTGGTCGCGCGACGCGGAGGTTCGGCAGACGCTGGCGCTAGAGCCCGGAATCGGTAACCGTGTGCAAGCTCGCTTCTTTCTCAAACTGACGTTACACGCGCAACCGTTGCCCTTCGTAATGATGTTGCCAAGGCTGTCCCCTGATCCGGTGACGGCGGGCGAACAAGGTTATATTTTCTGTGCCGGAGACTGCGAGGACGCCTTCGTCGCCAAAGTGAACTCGGACCTCACAGCAATCGTCGTTCCGTTTCTTGAACGATTCACGAATGACGCGGCGATCCAAAGCGGTCTCTCCGACGGGTCATTTAAGAAATACATGCAGTTGCAGGAGCAGATTCTGCTTTTGTGAAACCGCGTTTAATTATAGATCGCACCCAACCGTTTGGATGGTCGCAGGTTAAAGCGGCGATGGGCACTGAGTATTCGCGATGCCTTAACGAAGGGGAGCTGCGTGCGACCCCGTGCTGGCCGCCGCCTTATGCGGAGCGAGACCTGGCAGTCGAGTAGGCATGTAGGACGTGACGCCGTTCCCTGTGCTTGACGTCAAAAGGCCACACAGGATAGGGTAGGGGAATGGCTTTAGGAGGGTTCCGACATGACAATCACCGTTGACATCAGACCCGAGGTTGAGGCCGAGCTCGCCCGCCAAGCCGCCGTTCAGGGACGGGCGATCGAGGCTGTCGCCGCCACCATGCTCGAAGAAGCGGTTCAACTTCCATCCAGCACCGCGGCCCAGCACGAGAAGCCTGAAAGAAAAAGCCTCGTCGAAGTCTGCGCGATGCTGAGGGGCCTCACAGACGGTGTGGACTTCAGCCGAAATACTTCTACCGGCCGCCCGGTAGATTTGTCGTGAACGGTTTTCTGCTCGACACCAACGTTCCTTCGGAACTGACTAATCCCATGCCTGACCCTCTCGTTTCCGTTGGAGAACTTCGCCGTGGGTTTACGCTGCTTTCCAAAGGCAAACAGCGGACACGGCTGGAGCAGTGGTTCGAACTGTATCTGCTGCCCCTGTTTGAGGATAGAATCCTGCCGGTGACCCAAAGCATAGGCGACCGTTGGGGCGTCTTGGACGCCGAATGCCAGCTACGGGGAAAAGCTCTCAACACGGCGGACGGCCTGATCGCCGCAACAGCGGTTGAGCATACCCTCACCCTCGGCACACGGAACGTGAAGGATTTCCACGGTCTTGGCCTAGGCATTCTTAACCCTTGGGATGCTATATGAGACTTCAGGCTACGACGCTCGTACCAATATGCCTCGATTAGACTACAATCGCCCAATGGACGCTCACAATTTACCCATAGCGTTGCTATAGGCTCTTAAGCCCGACGCAATCCCAGAGCGCGGATTCGCTTGTGCAGATTTGTCCGTTCCAGCCCCAAGCTGCGTGCCGCCCTCGAAACGTTCCACCGCGAATCGGTAAGCGCCCGCATGATCTGGTCCCGTTCGGCGGACCGCCGGGCTTCTTCCAGCACATTCGGACCGGCTTCCGAGGCCCTGAAACGGATTTCGAGCGGCACGTCGGCCTCGCCCAATTCGTCGCCGGGGGCTAGGATGGCCATCCGTTCCACCGTGTTCTTTAGTTCGCGAACGTTACCAGGCCAGTGGTAGCCTCTCAATAAGTCGACGGCCTCTTTTTCGAAAACACGTTTGCGGAAGTTATTGCGCCGGCAGAATTCGTCCAGAAAATATTCGGCCAATTGTTGAATATCTTCCACCCGTTCCCGCAAACTGGGGACTCGCAACGGAACACCCGCCAGGCGCCAATAAAGATCGCCCCGGAATTTGCCTTCGGTCGCCATCTGGTTCAGGTCGCGATTGGTCGCCGCCACCACTCGGACGCTGACCCTTACCGTGCGCTCTCCGCCCAGCCGATGAAACTCGCCTTCTTCAAGCACCCGCAGCAGCTTGGCTTGCGACGCCGCTGCCAGGTCGCCAACTTCGTCCAGAAACAAAGTGCCGCCGTCGGCCAGTTCAAACTTTCCACGCCGAACGGAAGCGGCCCCGGTGAAGGCCCCTTTTTCATGGCCGAACAGTTCGCTTTCAATTAACTCTTGCGGAATTGCCGCGCAGTTCACCTTGACGAAAGGACCGCCGGAAAAAGGGCTGGCTTCGTGGATGTGCGCCGCCAGCAACTCCTTGCCCGTGCCGGACTCGCCGATAAAGAGCACGCGGGCATCGGAACGGGCGGCAAGCGTAGCTTGTTCCACAATGTGCTTAAAGGCGCTGCTCGACCCGATCATGCGATGCGGTTGCGGCGCCAGTTCCTTCAGCCGGGCGTTCTCTTCCTTCAGATTTGCCTGTTCAAAAGCGCGTTCTAAGGACAGCAGCACGCGATCGCGGCTTAGTGGCTTTTCCAGAAAATCGAACGCTCCGGCGCGGGTGGCTTCCACAGCGTCGGCGATGGTGCCATGCCCGGAAATCATGATTACCGGAGCTTGAATGTCGGCTTGACGCAGTTCGCGCAACAGGTCGATGCCGCTTGCGTCGGGCAGCCGCACGTCCAGGAGGAAGGCTCCGGCGCGCTCGCGTTCCGCGGATGCCCGGAATTCTTGACCAGTGCGGCAGATGGTTACTGTGTAACCCTCACGTTCAAGAATCATGCGCAGGGAGCGGCCGATGTTCTCCTCGTCGTCCAGAATAAGAATGCGTTTGGAGGCCATTTACGCGGTGGGAAGAAGCACGCGAAATGCCGCGCCGCCCAACTCTCCTTGAATGGTGTGGATGTCGCCGCCCAAGGCCAGGGCGCTCTTCTTCACGATCGAAAGACCAAGGCCCATTCCACCGGGCTTGAAGGAAATGGAAGGCTCGAACAAAGTCTGCTTGATGAGTTCGTCCAAGCCCGGACCGGAATCATGAATCTCAAAACCGGCGCCATTTTCGCCGATGAACGTGCGGCCCTTGATGCGGCCGCCTTCCGGCGCCGCTTGGGCGGCGTTCTCAAGCAAATTCGTCAACATACCTTTCAGCAGGTCGGCGTCGGCGCGAATTTTCGGAGGAACGGGTGAAAGTTCAAGGTCGTATTCCAAGCCTGGATGAGCCGACTTGAGGAAACTGACGCGTTCCTCGAAGACGGCATTTAGGTCAAGGTCACGCAGTTCCAGTGGCGGTTCGGCGGCGAATTGGCTGAAGGCCCGGACGCGCTTTTCGAGGGAAACCACTTCTTCAACCACGATGTCGGAAGCTTGCCGCAGAAATTCCGGATCAGCCTGGACGCCGCCTTTTTCCGCGCGCGCCTTGATCTCTTCCATCGTCAAGCGGATCGGCGTAAGGGAGTTTTTCACCTCATGCGCCATCTTGCGGGCCAGAGCCTGCCAACTTGCCAACTGAGCGAGATAGACGATCTTTTCGCGATTCCTCTTCAATTCGTTGGCGGTTTGATTGAAGGCATCGAGTGCGCGGCCCACCTCGTCGTATTGCTTAACAGGCAGTTGCACGCTAAGATCCCCAGCTGCTAGCTGGCCAAGGCCTGTCGTCAGATCCTTCAGCGGTCGGGTGATGCGCATGGAGAGCCAGAACATAAGCGCGAAGCTTACCAGATAAACCCCGGCTGCCAGGAAAATTAGCGCCCTTGTGCTAGCCTGACGAAGATCGAAAATTTGGGAACGTTCCACCACGATGTCGCGGGCATCTTTATATTTGCGTTCCAGGTCTTTCAACCCAATGCGTCCGAGGGGACGGGAGTAAACATTCACATCCGTTTTGCCGGCGACCAGGTAATCGAGGCTGTTGCCATCAGGCTCCGAAAGTACAAAGCGCGAAGGTTCCCCACTGGCGGCAAAGTCTATCACGCCTTGCGGCCACTTGGCTTTGTCTTTGCCGGCATACTGCGTCGGTTTCACTCGTCCAGCAGCGGCGTCTTCTTCGAGCGTTTTTCGAGCCTGTTGGTAGAACTCCTGGCCAGTTGCGAGAAGGGCCTTGGAGAGTTCGTCTAATTGTCCGGTTGAGGAGTGGCGGAAGCTTTCATCCAGCAGCGAAACGGAAATCCAGAGTGTGATGGCCAAAGGGGCGATGGTGGCCAGTAAGAATATGCCGATTAGTTTCTTGCGAAGGCTCACGGCTTCAGGTCCGCGAAGCGGAAGGGTCCTTGCTCGGTGGTCCAGCGGTCCGGATCATGCTTGCGGGTCTGAGAGAATAGCTCCACCAATCTAGCAACGGCGATTGGTGGCTGAGTCAGTAGGGCAGTGGGGTCCTTGGGTTCTTCGGCGCGCATATCCAGCCTCACCCAATATTTTGCCTCGTTTGACAGTCCGCGGGTGGGCAGCGCCACCTTGGCCGTCACCCAATTTTCGGCAGCTGCCGCATCCAGGTGGGAAACGGTGGCTTTCGTTTGGCCAATACGGACAATTGAGAATTTCTCTTCCCATATGTCGTAACTGACGACAAAGCGTTCCACTGCGCGTCGTTCGATGGTGGTGAACTGGTCGGTGGAAAGAGCTAGCTGCACAGAGTAGAGAACGCTGGCTCCGTTCTTAAGCCGTTCGAGGGGATGGCCACTAAGGAAGTGTAGGTGCGGCGCGGTGACCCGGAGGGAATTTTCCTCGTGGTGCAGACGAAGGTTGATCGCCGCTACGCCGTGCAGTAGAACAGCCGCTCCAAGGGCGGCGGCGACAAACCAAGCGCGGCGAGATTTCAAGAGTAGCTTCATCAGCAGTTCCCGTCCATTAGAAATTAACTCCGGTCATCACCTGCGGTTCAATGCGTCCTTCCTTTAAGGGTACGGCAACGTAAAGATAGAAGCCATCTTTACTTCGGATACCTGCTCCAACTGAGTTCCGGGCTACTTTGGCGATCGCGTTACTCCACACGGCGCCGCTATCCACGAAAACGGCGGGCATCCATTTTTGGCCGACGCGCGACAGATACTCAACCGAGCCAGCCGTGACGCGTGTGGCTCCTAAAGGCGTGATGTCGTACTTGTTCCAACCACGCAGCAGGCGGGCATTTCCGGCAACGAAGCGTTCGCCGAGGGGAGCCGTTCCGTCGAGCCGGCCCATCGCAAAATTGGTTTCGATGCGCTGGCGGTTGTAGGTAACTGCGTAACGGGCTTCTGCCAGATGACGTCTAAAACTGTAGTCGCCGCCCGTCACTTGCGTGCCGATTCGTGTTCCGTATTCGGTGGTTAGTGCTTGGCGGATAGAGTCAGGCTCCCCCCAATCGCGTCGAAATCGCAGAGTAGAGATCAACGATTGGGAGGAGCCCCTTCCTAGGCCGAAAGCCTGAGAAGATTGTGCAAAGTCGTAATTTGTGAATTGCATGCCGGCGGTGAGAGTCAGGCCCTCGACCGGCATGAAGGAGATGGTGGGAGTGTAGCTCAGGCGGCTTTTATATTGCCCTTCCGTTTGGGGTAGCAGGGTTCGATTCCAGTTGGAGCCGACCGTATCGAATTGGAAGCCCAGGCGGACTTGATCCCGAAAAAATTTGCGTTGGTATGCGGCGGTGATGCCTTGTTGCCGGTCGAGGAAATCGTCGCCGACGCTGAAGTAACCAGCACGGGCCACATTACGGGAATTCTCAACGCCGACGGAACCGGCTCCGGACCATCCTTGTTTGTCGTGGAACGCGAGGCGGGAACGGGAAGGGTCGAACGGATTGCGGCGCGTGTCTACATGCAGCAGCACCTTGATGTTTTCCGCGTTGGTGCCCCGCTGCAATTTAGGCGAAACGGCGCGGGCGCGAAGTTCCTGCTTAATCTTAACCGCCAGTTCGGCGAAGACTTCCGGGTGAAATTTCTCGCCGACACGGCGCTTAAGTTCCGAGCGGAGCGAACTGGAAAGGCGTGTTTCGTCGATGCCATCAAAGTCGATACTCTCGACCGTATAGCGTGCGTTGACGTTGGTGGAATCCTGGGCCTTGGCGTTAGCAATGCGAATTCCGGCTAGAGCCACGAACAATCCAAGGGAATAGGCTAGGGCCACGGAGGCCATCCAATCTCGACTTCTCATGACTATAGACAATGCACGCCACCTGCCAACCGAAAAGTGTTGAATTGATTAGACGGCGCGAGAGGTGTGTGTGGTTGCGTGGCACTGAGTGTGAATTTTTAGCACAGGTAGCGGCAGAGGGCTTTGCGCTACAATCAAAAATTCCAATGGACCATTTGAAATCGTTGATCCGCGAAGTGCCCGACTTCCCCAAGCCTGGCATCAATTTTTTTGACATCACCACCTTAATGAAAGACGGCCCAGGGCTGAAAGCCGTAATCGATGGGTTGGCAAAAGCCTACCCCGCCGGGAGCGTCGATGTTGTGGCCGGTATTGAAGCCCGGGGATTTTTCTTTGCCCCCACCGTCGCCTACTTGTTAGGCAAGGGTTTTGTGCCCATTCGCAAGCCGAAGAAGCTTCCTTCGTCAACCAGGTCGATTGAGTATGCCCTTGAGTACGGCACAGACACTCTAGAAATTCACGATGATGCCGTCGAGCCCGGGCAACGTGTTCTGATTATTGACGATGTGTTGGCAACCGGTGGCACGGCTCAGGCAGTGGGACAATTGGTGGAACAGCTCGGCGGCAAGGTGGCTGGGTTTGGGTTCGTGCTGGAACTGGATTTCTTAAAGGGCCGGGAGCGGTTGGGGTCGCATAAGATCGCTTCGCTGTTGCACTATTAAGAATTGGGCTTAATAAATTACAGGAGTGCGCGGCTGGTTGCCACCGCGAAATTGAACCTTGGATTACGGGTTCTTTATAAGCGGTCGGACGGGTTTCATGAGTTGCGTACGCTGTTCCAGAGCATTGGGCTGGCCGATTGGATTGACGTCCAGTATGCGGCGTCGCGCTCGCGCGAAGTGACGCTCGAATCGGAATTGAACATTGCAGACAACCTGATTGTACGTGCGGCCAATGCTCTCTTGGATGAAACCGGAAGGGGCGCACGCGTGAGCTTCAAGTTGACCAAGCGCATTCCGATGGGCGGCGGGCTTGGCGGCGGGTCAACCGATGCGGCGGCAGTGTTGCTGGGGCTCCCGGCTTTAATGGGCGTTCGGGTTCCGATGGATGTGCTATCCCGAATTGGTGCTTCGCTTGGGAGCGACGTTCCCTTCTTCTTGCATGGTGGAAGGGCTTTGGGTTTGGGGCGGGGAACCGAGCTGTATCCTTTGCCTGACGGCCCGTCGGAGCCAGTGCTGCTTGTGACGCCAGGATTTCCCATATCCACGCCTGAGGCCTATCAGACGTTATCGGCGCGACTTGGTGGCGGTGCTTTTTCGACAGCCGGGTTTGAAGATGAAGTTTGGCGGAGTGACGGCCGTAGGTTCTATCGGGACAAAAGGGCATCACTTGAAAATGACTTCGAGGGTCCGGCATTTGCGGAGTTTCCTGAACTAGCGACGATTCAGCGCAAGTTGTGGTCGACAGGGGCGTCGCCCGCGGGGATGACGGGTAGCGGTTCGACGATGTACGGAGTCTACGAAAATCGCCGGGCGTTGGTTGCTGCCGAAGTAGGACTGAAACGATGGCGGACATTTCGCACGATGACCGTGAGTAGGGTGCAGTTTCGGAAGCTGTGGTTCAAACAGTTGGGGGAGCATTCCGATGGTTTGAATTGGCCACCTTCAAACTCTACGTTGAAAAATGGGAACTGACGGAACAGACAGCCTTTTTTCGCAAATTACCCTTCAGCAAAATCAATCCCTGGCGGTTGCGAAAAAAGATGTCAGTTTCGTCAGTCCCCATTTTTCGGCAACCAACCCACTACGTCGATGCGGTCGGCATAATGCAGAATGGGAGCCGTGTCAGGGAGTTTCAGTTCGGTCATTGTATTGATTTCTATCTCCGCTTCGGCATGCTGTAGCGGCCATTGCATGTGGTGGACCTCGCTGCGCAACAGTTGTCCGGAGGGAGCGGAGCAGTAGAAGCAATAGCGCTCGGTCAGCCACTCGTCGAGGCTGCCGGGTTGGGCTTGCCACACAGGGCCAACCGGAGCATAGCGGGCGCGGAATTGGTTTGGCCCGCCTACGCGGCTGCTCTCATAGTTGACATCGCTTCCATGACGTTCGAGCTTCATGCGGGCATCAAAATAGGGCAAATGAAAAGCCGTGCGAGCGATTCGAACAGCCAAGCGGCTGGCCGCGTCAAGACTGAAGAACCATACACCAGGTTTGCCACGATAGCTGACGTAGGTGCGGACGTTGAGTTCATGAAAATCGGCAATGGCGGGAATGTGGGGAATGAAGCGCGGGGAGACGTCGGCCATTGTGAAGGGAACGACTCCGAGCCAGGCGGTGTTGTCGTGTAGATCCAAGTCAAGTTCTTTGGGAATTAGTGGCCGCAGTTGACTGGGCGATATGGGCCAGTGGGCAAACAACAATTGTTCCCAGCGCATGCGCATGACCCAAGGCCTTTGGAGGATGGGCCAAGGCCGGTGTTGTTGATGCTCAAGGCTTGGATGCATTGCAAAGTGTCCGAAGGGATCGGGCTAGATTCTCGCGACTACAGCTGACCTTCCAAGGGGAGAAAACCTGATCTACCAATCATACTCTTCGCGCATTGGATGCACGTATTCATCGAAGCGATTCGACGGTTGGGCGAGAATGGCGAGTTGGGGCCGGTTGATTAGAGTTTCGTCGCCAGATGCGGGAGGTTTCGTATGGGTTGTGGCGAGAACCGGGACATTGCTTAATGAGTCATTAGGCCCGCTATTCCCAGCAGGATTCCAAGGATTGCGCCGGCGATTCCCACCGCCGGAAATATTTTCTTTTTCGACAGAAAATAGAGGGACGTAAGTACCAAGCCCAGTTCAAGAAACCCTTCCCCTAAGTCAAAACGCAGGGCTCGTTCTTCTTGTAACTTCGATTCTTTATCGTGTTCCCTGGCCTTCTCCTGAATGTCTTCCCCTTCTTTTTCGTAGTGTTTGATCTGTTTTTCGTAAGTGGCAATCTTGGCTTCGGCGGCTTCGTTCTTGGGGGCGGTTAACTCCATCATGTCCTTGCCCAGTTCGTAATTGTGGAGACGAACCTTTTTCGATTGATAGTAGGACCATTGGTTGTTAGCCTCGGTCTTTTCTACCACGGCCGCTGTATGCGAGCGGTGAGAAAGAATAGTTACTCCAGAAAGGAAAATAGCAATGACAGCGGCCAGGACTCCGATTTTCTTCCCTAACGGGTCTTCGTCGTGGCCGCCATCGTGATGGATTTCAAGTTCAGACATTTCAGGATCTTTTACCTTAGTCTCTGCTTCCGCCCAACAAACGGAGCAGTAGGTTCAGAGCTGCTACAAAAATGTTGAACACCCCTGCGAACAGCATGAGAGCTCCAGGGATTGGGCTGTCGGCGTCAGGCGTGCCGAGTACCGAACTGGTGGAATAAACCAGTGAGCAGACGCCCATCGCGCCGATTCCCAAGCTGATTAGGATGCCCAGAACCCCGATGTTCATAAAGCTGTTAAGGATCATGGCTCCCATCAAGGTGAAGAACATGCCCATCATCAGGCCCTTTGGAGCGGAGAACGTGCGTCCGGAGGTCATTATGTACGTCGTTACGCCGAGGAACACGAAGCCGGTAATTCCGAGGGCCGCGACAATCATCGTCGGGGCTACCATGGTTGCGTAGAAAAGTAAGGGCGATAAAGCGATGCCCGAAAAGAATCCGTCAAACACCAGGGCGCTTACTCCCAGCACAGGGTTGTGCCGGGCTGCGATTGCGATTCTGGGGACGATGTTCAGGATTGCCATCGCGGCGATCCAGCCCATCCAGCCCGAAAAGAAGCTCACCATCATCGGCGAAGTGGCTCCAATATAGCCGCCCGCCATTGCGCTTAAAACGCTAACACTAAATAGGATGTACGTCTGTTTGATTACAGCAGCCCGGGTGGGGCTCAGCGTCATGGTGCCTGTGAGTTTATCCCAGGCCGAAGTTTCTTGTTGATAGCCGTTCACTAGAAATGCCCTCCATCGTAGATGCCTACCTTACTGATGATAGCCGATCTGCTTGGATTCAGTTCGAATAGATACCGGTTAGCCGCGAAGTTGGGCCATTAGTGCGGGGACATCCACCACATTCCAGTGCTCGCGCATTTTTCCGTCCCGGACTCGCACGAGATCAACCACCCGTAAGCCGATCTCGCGGCCGGTCGGCTCCATTCCCATAAACCGCCCATTATGAGTTCCATGAAAGGTCTTGCGCGTTGCCACCATCTCCCCATTTGAAAACTGCTCCACGATCTCCGCTTTTAGGTCGGGAAATGCCTCCCGTAATACACGAAAGAGTTGCTTCACATCTTCGCGGGAAGAGCCAAAACCGGGGAATGGGGTGTGGTCTACAAAATCTGAAGCCAATAATTCTTCAGCGACGGCTTCGTTGCCAGTGGTCTGATACTCATCTACAAATCTTTTTACGATGGAAAGAGGATCGATCATGGTTTCCAGTACGGAGTTCTCGCAAGAACGGATTCCTCTCCCCACCGGCTTTCTAGAATTTGTACAGCACCTCGGCATAGCCCATGGCGCCATTCTTACCCTTGGGGTAGATTGCCGTTGTTACCGCGCGCCCATCGGCGTAGCCATAGTATCCGGTCAGGGAAAGATGCGGGTTGACGCGGTATTCCACGCTGGTGTCATACAGGTTGGCTAGAGACCGGTTGCCGTTCGTAGCGCGTCCTTGATAGCCGAATGTCCAGGGCTGATAGGCTCCGCCGCCGGAGTACCACAGGTCGTTCTTGTTGCTAAGCCGCAGTGCGTGGAACTCGCTTGAAATCGTCACCTGTTTGTGGGGGCGAAGAATCATCGCGGCATTGATATCTTGATTGTTCATCATGTCGAAGAAAGGGAAGCGGGCGTACGGTCTGGGTGTAGGCATCACCTGGAAGAACGTGCCGTGGGTTTTGTCGTTCGGATTGTCGTCACCCGAGCCGTTGTAAAAGCCGCCACGGAACCAGGGCTTCAGCTTCTTTGCACTCTTGGGTTGGAAGCCACCCTCGAATGCCACGGCGTAAGCGTTGTGATCTTGGACGCCCCATTGCCCGGTTTGACCGGTACCCCAAGCGAGCAGGTCGACCGTTCCATTCTTTGTGTCGATGGCGTGGATTGAATGACCGCCGAAGCTGTAGATGCGCAGGTTCGCGGTATCGGCCCGTCGCAACGCAAGAGCGCGGTTATCAGTCTTGACGGTGGTGGCTCGCCAATCCTGATAGTACATGGCGAACACACGCGTATCAGCGGCATGAACTCCCTTGCCCCATCCCTTCGAGTAAGCAGCATAGCCAAGACCGGTGTTCATCCATCCCCAGCCATCGGTCTGAAATACTCCGCGAGTGGGAATGCCCCCGATGAAAGTGAAGTTGCCGTTCTTCGGCGAATTGTAAACGTAGTTAGCGCCATCGAAGCTGCGACCGACGTGTCCCCATCCGAAGTGGCCGATCAAACGCATGCTGATGCGATCTTTCTTGATCGTCGCAAGGGTAGCGTTCTTGGGGGCGATTTCGGCGCCATCCACAAACTCGATTCGGCCAACACGCAAAGATTGTTTGGAATCGCCAAAAAGGTTCTTAAATCGGATGTACCCCTGCTTAGGAAAGATCATCGCGGAGTTTTGCGACCTACCGTTACTTAGATAGTAAGTGGCGCCTAGACCCAATTGGCCTTGCGCTCCGGGGGCAACGGAATTTGCCGGCAAGCCGAGCAGAATCGGCGCGGCCATTTCCAGTTGCCAGTCCCAATTTTCTTTAGACTGTGCAAACGCGACGCGGAGGATGTTTCCGTTGTAAGCGTAGGAGTTATCTCCGGTATCGGCGGTGAACCAGTCCCAGGCTTCGAGACGCGATCGGATGCTGCCTGTGACGGTGACCGATCCAATTTTCAGAGGAGCTGCGGGTGCTGGCGCTGGCGCTGGCGCGGTTTGACCAAAGGCTAGCGCGGAGAATAGAAATAACAAAAAGTTACGGGACACAAGGTCTTCCTTATTGATTTGGGTGCAATTCAAGGGCCGGACACACGTGGACCGTGGGATGTCACTACTGAGGGTGAGTTGGCGGGGCGGGGCCAGTCAGATTTTGAAAAAAATTAACTACTAAGCGGCAACTTCGCGCGCTTTAGAATCTTGGATATCTAGCATTACGATGCCGTCTTCCACCTTCACGGGGAAGGTGCGGACACAGGGGCCACCTTGACCCAGCGGCTTTACTACCGCACCTGAATCCAGGCAAATTCGCCGGCTGTGCATGGGGCAGGTGACGGTTGTGGCTGTGCCATATCCCCCAACGATTCCGTCGGCAAGCGGGCCGTGGCCATGCGGGCAGCGGTTTTCAAGAGCCATCCAACGGTCGCCCAAATTGAATAGGGCGATGTTGATGCTCCCTAGTTTCACCTCGCGGCCTTCGCGCAAGGGAACTTCGCTGGTCGGGGTGATTTGGATCCATTGTTCCGTAAGAGTGTTCATTTTGCGGCTAACTCCTCTCCTTGGTACTGCATCTGCATCGGCTCAATTTGCACAAACTGCGTTGCCCGTGGATTGTTTCGTTCGAGCCAAGCATCGCTCGATCGATCCTTCGATTTCCGCAGCCGGTCAAGTAAGCCAGCGCGCACATCGTCGGTCGAATATACTGTTTCGCGTCGAATCTTTTCAATTCCGATACGTTCCACAAAGTCGTAGGAACGCTCAAGGTAGTGGCCGTTTTCGCGGTAATACTGGAAGAACACCTCGGCCGCTTCAAGAGCGAGTTCCGTTGTTTCAACCGTGATCAGCAAGTCTGCCTTGCGGACGCCCTTGCCAGCGGCCCCGCCGACTACAACTTGCCAACTGCCTTCTTGACCGATTAGTCCGATATCCTTCACCGTGGCTTCGGCGCAATTGCGAGGGCAACCAACAACCGCCAGTTTAGTCTTGTGCGGAGTGTACAGGTTTTCCAGACGCCGTTCGAGCTCGATGCCGGTGGAAAGAGCGCTCTGCGTGCCGAAGCGGCAATATTCATCGCCAACGCAAGTCTTCACCATGCGCAGGCCTTTGGCATAAGCTTGCCCTGAAGGCATGCCGAGGTCTTCCCACATCTTGGGGAGGTCTTCTTTTTTCACGCCCAATAAGTCGATGCGCTGGCTGCCTGTCACTTTCACTAGCGGCACATTGTACTTGTCGGCGACGTCGGCGATCTTGCGAAGTTCGGCCGGGGTGGTGACGCCGCCCCGCATACGCGGAACAACGGAGAACGTGCCGTCCTTTTGAATGTTGGCATGGACACGATCGTTGATGAAGCGGGCGGAGCGATCCTCTTCGTGATCGCCGCACCACACAACGTCAACCAGGTAACTAATGGCTGGTTTGCAAACTTCGCAGCCGCGGCCATTGCCGTAGATGTCCAGCACCTCTTGAACGGACTTGAGGCGTTGGGACTGGATCATCTCGCGGATTTTATCCTGAGGGAAAGGCACGCAATCGCACAGAACCTTTACCTTGTCTTCTTCAAACTCCGGAGCAACGGCGCGCAATAGTGACTTGCACATGTTGGTGCAACTGCCGCAACCGGTTGAGGCGCGCGTCTTGTCTTTCAGTTGTGCGATATTGCATACACCGTGCGTGTGGATGGCGTGAATGATGTCGCCCTTGGTGACGCCCATGCATCCGCAAATCGTCTCGCTTTCAGGAATTGCGGCTACGTCTCCGCCCGCATCTTCGGCCGGCGGCGGCGTTAGCAGGTGGCGGCGCTGCGAGGTGAGATCCTTGTTGGTGCGCAGCCAATCCATATAGCGATGATCATCGGAAGCATCGCCGACAAGAATGACGCCTTCTAGGTGGCCGTCCTTCAGCACCAGTTTTTTGTAGATGCCTAGCGAGGAGTCTTCGTACTTCACGGCCTCGACGCCCGGCCGGCTGCAGTCGAAATTTCCAGCGGAGAAAACTTCCACGCCCATAATTTTCAATTTAGCGGCGGGTGACGAGCCGTTAAAGCTGAGTCCGCCAACACCGGTGATGGCGGCGGCGAGCACTTTGCCTTGTTCCCATAAGGGAGCGACCAAACCGAAAAGTTGGCCGTTGTGTTCGGTGCATTCGCCCACAGCGTAGATGTCAGGATCGGACGTTTCCATCAGATCGTTGACGATGATTCCGCGGTTAACCGACACGCCGGCCGTCTTCGCTAGTGCGCTATTCGGCTTGATGCCGGCGGCGATAACCACCAAATTGGCTTCGATGACTTCGCCATCTTTGAAGCGGATTCCTTCCACGTGGGAGCCGCCTAGCAGGGCTTCGGTGGAGCGGCCACAGAGCACTTGCATGCCCATGGCTTCCATCTTCGCCCGCAGATAGCCGCCGCCGGCCGGATCGAGCTGACGGTCCATCAACGTGTCGCCCAGGTGCACCACAGTGACATCGCAACCTTGTACCTGCAGGCCACGAGCGGCTTCAAGTCCCAGCAGGCCTCCGCCGATTACGACCGCTTTGATGCCAGGGCCGGAAAGCTCGAGCAATTGGCGCGTGTCGTCATAGGTGCGGAACACGAAGACGCCCGATTTCTTGACGCCCTCCATTGGGGGAATGAAGGCGCTGGAGCCGGTGGCGAAAATCAGTTTGTCGTACGGGGTGACTCCGCCGTCCACGTCAGTAACTGTCTTTGCCACACTGTCGATGCTTTCGATGCGTAAGCCCAGGCGCGGTGTAATATCATTCTGGCGATACCAATCGATGCCGTTCAAAACGATGTCGTCAAATTCTTTTTCCCCGGCCAACACTGAAGAGAGCATGATGCGGTTGTAATTGACGTGGGTTTCGTCGCCGAAGATAGTGATGTCGAAATTTTGGGTGTGCTTGAGGATTTGCTCCACACAAGCCACGCCGGCCATGCCGTTGCCAATGACTACGAGTCGTTTCTTCATGCCGCCTTCTCCTGTTGGAACTGCTTGGAATGGTGTTCCAGAAACGCAATCACTTCTTTGCGTAAACGGTAATAGTCCGTATTACCGGCCAGTTCGTGGCGGTCGCGGGGACGGGGCAGAGTGATGGGCAACTCCAGACCAACTTTCGATTCGGGGCCGTCGGTCATCAGGAGGATACGGTCCGACAGGTAGAGGGCTTCGTCGATATCGTGGGTGACCAGGATACAAGTTTTGCGATCCTTTTCCCACAGATCGAGCACAAGATCCTGGAGCTCAAAACGGGTCATCGAATCGAGCATGCCGAAAGGTTCGTCGAGCAGCAGGAAGCGCGGTTCGAGCGACAGAGCGCGGGCGATGGAGACGCGTTGCTGCGTACCTTGCGATAGTTCGGTAGGGGCGGTATTCTCGAATTCTCCGACACCGACGAGGTTCAAATATTTGCGCGCGAGTTCTTTTTGTTCGCGAGCGTTTAACTTTGGATGCGCTTCACGGGCGGCGAGAACAACGTTATCTAGCGTGGTTAACCAAGGCAGCAGGCATGGCGACTGGAACACAAGAGCGCGTTCGAGACCAGGGGAATCGATTTCCTTGCCGTCAACTATGACGCCGCCCGTTGTAGCCTGTGAGAGACCGGCAACGATGGAGAGCACGGTGGATTTGCCGCATCCGGAGTGTCCGAGGAGTGCGACGAACTCGCAGGCCTCAATGGTTGCATTGAAGTCCTTGACGGCGACGTGCGTTCCCGATGGGGTCTCGAACGCCTTTGTGAGTGAAGTGATGACCAGTGGACGAATCATTATATGGAAGCCTCCACCGGGACGTCTTTAGAAGCCGCGGGCGCTTCAGGCCGCTGGGCTGGGCGCTCACGATCGGAACCAGCCAGCAAAAACTCCGCCAGGTGATTGCGAACGCGAATGGCTTGATCATCATGCATGAGCAGGTCGGCTCCGCGCGGGCGTGGAAGGTTCACTGACACGGCGGGGCTAAGCGTGGCGCCGGGGCCGCGGCTGAGGGCTAGAATCCGGTCGGACAAAAGGATAGCTTCGTCCACATTGTTAGTAATCATCAGCGCGGTAACCGGGCGGCCGACGGACCGGCACAAGGTGGTCAACTCTTGCTGCAAGGTGGCGCGGGTTAAGGCATCGAGGGCGCCGAAGGGTTCGTCGAGAAACATTACGCGAGGTTCTGTTGCAAAGGCGCGGGCGATTGAAACGCGCTGCCGCATGCCGCCGGAGAGTTGGCTGGGCTTCTTAAGCAATGCTGCTCCGAGCCCGACCATTTGCAGATACTTTTCGGATTGTTCTTTTTGCATAGGTTTCGGCCAATCCGGGAACGCGGCTTCCACCGCCAGGTTCACGTTTTCAAAGGCGGAGAGCCATGGGAGCAGCGAGTAGTTTTGGAAGATATAAGAAGCCTTGGTAGAGAAATCGGTGACGGCTTCTCCGGCCATGGTGATGGAGCCTTTGTCATAGGGGATCAGGCCGGCGGCGGCCTTGAGGAGCGTGGTCTTGCCGGACGCCGAAGCTCCGACAATGGAGACAAACTCACCCTCATCGAGTGTAAGATTCACGCCGCTCAACACGTTGCGGGGACCGTAACTTTTGCTGACGTCTTTTAGTTCGATAAAGGACATTGGGGGTCTTCCTAGATGGCGCGAAGCTTGGTTTCAGCAAAACCCATCATGCGGTCAAGCGCAAAGCCGACAATGCCGATGGTTAGAATGCTCAACAGAATGTGCGAATAAATTAGACTGTTATATTCCTGCCACAGGAAGCCGCCGACGCCAGGAGTGCCGGTGAGCATTTCGGCTGCGACGATCACAAGCCAGGCGATACCGAGGCTAAGACGGTAGCCGGTGAACATGTAGGGCAAGGTAGCTGGTAACCAAACCTTGGTGAACTGCCTCCATTTGGAGAGGCGTAGAACGCGCGCGACATTTAGGTAATCCTGCGGGATGGCTCGAACTCCGGTCATGGTGTTGATCACTGTTGGCCACATGGAGCACAGCGCGATTGTGAATAGAGCAGCCGGTTCGGATTGGCGGAATAGCACGAGGCCGAGCGGCAGCCAGGCTAGCGGAGAGATGGGCCGCAGCAACTGAATCGTAGGATCGAACATTTTGAAAAACGTGTTCGATGAACCCAGCATGAAGCCAAGCGGGGTTCCGATCAGGATGGCCAGAAAAAATCCTTTGGCCACCCTGAATAGGCTATACGCAGTCATCAAACCAATGCCCTGATCCATTTCGCCGCGCTTTTCCCAGGGGCTGAGGATGTAGACCTTGCTTTCCTGCCATGTCCTCCAGGGTGACGGCAAATCCGGCGAAACGGTGGCGCTAAGTAGCGCCCACAATCCGCCGACTATAAAAAGCCCGACTAGCGAAAGTGCGAGATTGTTCAGAAATTGTTTCATGACTTTGGTGCTCCTCTACTTACCCGACAACATTGTTAACGGCGAACGACTTTGCGTATTTTTCCGGTTCCTTCGGATCGAAGACACCGTCGAATAGCTTTACAGGTTGCATGTCGGTGAGGGTTTTCTTCACGCCCAATTCCTTCATCGCTTCCATATAGATATCAGGGCGGATCACTTTATCCACGGTCTGTTTGTAGTCTTGCGGACCCTTGACCATGCCCCAGCGGCGGAACTGGCTCATCCACCAGTGACCATACGATTTCATTGGCGCGTTGCAGTTGCGGTTGGAGAAGATCATGTAGTTCGGATCCTGTTCCTTCGCACCGTTGCCGTAATCGTAAGTGCCCTTCAAACGGTCGAGGATGGTTTCCTTTGGGCAATTGATATAGGTGGGCTTGGAAATTATCTCCGCCACTGAGGGGCGATTTTCCATTTTGTCGATGTGTTCGCCGGCCAAGTGCAAAGCCTTCAAAGCAGCTTTAACTGTCTTGGGATTCTTGGTTGCGAACTCTTCGGTAAAGGCGCACACCTTTTCCGGATGATCGGGCCACATTTTTTGGGTAGTGGTGACGGTGAAACCGATGCCATCTTGAATCGACCGCAGGTTCCAGGGTTCGCCAACGCAGAAGCCATCCATCTTGCCAATCTTCATGTTGGCCACCATTTGCGGCGGCGGAATAGTGATGAGGCTGATGTCTTTATCGGGGTTGATTCCGCCGGAACCGAGCCAGTAGCGGAGCCACATGGCGTGGGTGCCGGGAGGGAAGGTCATGGCGAAGGACATGGTTGCATTGCCGGCTTTTGCTTTATCGACGATTGGTTTTAAGTCTTTGGCGGTTTTGACGCCCTTCAACTTGTTGGCGAGGGTGATGGCCTGGCCGTTGCGATTGAGCAGCCAGGGAATGATCATCGGCTTTACCGGCGAGCCGAGCAACCCCATGGAGGAAGCGAAGGGCATGCCGAACAACATATGAGTGGCATGATTCTCGCCGAGGGTCAGTTTGTCGCGGATGACAGCCCAGGATGCTTCTTTGGAGACAACGGAGTTGATTCCGAATTTCTTGAACAAACCCAATTCGTGCGCCATCACGATGGACGCGCAATCGGTAAGGGCGATCATGCCAAAGCGGACGTTGGGAGATTCGGGGGCGTCACTGGCGTAAGCGGCTCCAACCCAACCGGTGGGAAGTCCAGCGGCGAGGTGAGCAAGCGGTGAGGCGGCAATTGTTTTGAGTGCATTTCTCCGGTTCATGAGCGTAGTAGATTCCTTTTTTACGCACCGGATTTCAGCTGAGAGGCCGCAGTCCGGGCGGATCAATATATTGGTACTGATGAGTTTGGCGCGAACGGTGCGCGAACGGGCTAGTACTAACGGTGTTGGAATCTCAACGATGAGAAGGACTTAGCGGAGGAGAACGGGCTCCGTATTGGGCCGCTGCTTTGGGCGAGACGTGTCGCCTGTGCTGCGTCTGAAACCAGTATGCGAGATTTCGAGTAAAGAGTAAAGTCTAAATGAGTCGATAATTTTTATGGGGTGGATAAGGCGATGAAGTCTAATGAATAGGCGCAGTTATGCCTGGGAGCCGAAGCTGAAGCTTTGAAAATGTTCGAGCCAGCAGGCTGCCTTTGCTTCAATTGGAAGACCGCCGCCAAGCGGTCCGCCCGATTTGTCAGGCTGACGGCGCGGGTTCCCCAACCTACGCCGCCTATCCAATGATTCCACTTTGACAACCCGCTGGACACGATAGAAAACAACAACTCGAACCGATTCGAGACCGTCCATCTTGAAAGACGAACGGTTTTGGTTTGAAGAGTATTCCGGGCCCGGATTCGCTCTCTGGTTATAAGCTACTACGCGGGGCGGGTGGCGGTGCTTTTTTGTGAAGCAGTAAGTGACTGAGACTGGGGGAGATATATTTATTTTGCCAGCCGTGATTCAAGGTAACAGTTCAGGTGGTGTGTTGGAGCCGAAGTGAAGGGGTGAGTGGACAAGAGCCAAAACATTCGCGACTCTAAATGTTTCAGAGACGATGACTCACCCGCATCAAGCATCGCGACAAAAGCGGCTATCGGCGGCGTCAAACCCCCGCTTCCCTCTTACCCAGGTAGCCGGTACCTGAACTGTTACGATTCAAGTCGGTCGGCCATCGGGAGACGCGACTGCGCGACGGGCTTTTAAAGACCCGTAACCACTTTGATGCCAGTCGCTTTTCCGGTTCCTGGACAACGCGACTTCGAGTCGCGAGCCGGCCACGGGCCAGCCGAACTTCATTGAGCTAGAAGTCAACCTTTAGGCCGAACTGAACATTGCGGGGACCAACATTCATGGTGCCGGATACAACGCCGAAAGTTGGGCTGCCGAACTGCGTATCGGGCCAGGAGAACTGCGGCGTGTTGGTGAGATTGAACGCTTCGGCCCGGAATTGGACGCGAAGGCGCTCGCGATATGCGAAATTCTTGGCGACGGACAGATCGGCATTTTTCTGATGCGCCGCGCGCAACTGATCCAAGCGCCGGGGCGAATTGCCGATTGTGTAAGGAGCCGGCGCCGAGAATGCCGCCGTGTTGAACCATTTTTCGGGCGTACGGCTAACAACCGCCACGTCCTCGCCGCGGGTGACGTTGGGGTATTGCGTGCCGAACCCATATTGGCTGATGAGGCTGGGGGCAGTAAGGCGCACGGGTAAGCCGCTTGAAAGCCGGATAATGCTGGACAGCTGCCATCCACCCAACACGAAATCAGCGGGACGGTTCATGCCCTTTCCGAAGCGCTTGCCACGGCCGAACGGCAAGCCGTACACGACTGCGGTGACCATGCTGTGCGGCAGATCGTGAGCCGCCAGGGAGCGCTCGATGCGGAAATTGCGGTTATCGCGGAATCCGTCGGCGGCCCCGCCCGGGCTGGGCTCGGTCTCGCCGATGTTGTCAATCGCTTTCGACCACTGGTAGCTGGTGAGCAGCATTAGGCCGCCCGAAAATTGTTTCGAAATCTTCATCAACATGGCGTTGTAACTGGAACTGCCACCGGAAGTTTGACCGTTGCGGGTGACGGTATCGAATTCGGGATAAGGGCGCAGAAAACGGTGGCGCGGCAACTGCGCCGCCGCCAAGTTACCGCTGGTGATGAGCCCGAAGAAGGGATTATTGACGCGGGTATCGAGCGCCGTGCCGAGTGAAAGCAAATCGGTCGGCAACTGGTTATCATTGATGCTTACACCGTTGACAAGCTTGCGGCCCTGGTGGCCGGCGTAGCCAAGTTCCATGACCGTGCCGCGTCCTAAATCGTATTGAAAGTCGGCGCTGAAATTTTGCATGTAACCGTTGGGATGGTTACGGTCGTAACCGCCCGCGCCTCGTCCGATATTGGTTAGCAGTCCACCGGAACTTCCTACTGCTGGGATAAGGCCGGACGGATAGGGATTCCGGTACAGATCCTGCGGGTTGATGCCATCGCCGCCCTGGCTGAAGGTCCACGAGGTTGTGGACGAATATCCGGTCAGGTCTCCGGTGCCGGTTTGCGTGGGGAAGAATATTCCGTAGCCGGTTCGCAGCACCAGCTTCTCGGTCAACTTGAACGAAACGCCGAGTCTGGGTGCGAAGTTGTTGTGTACCGGATCCCAAGAGAAACGGTTGTCGGCATCGACGAAAGTCAAGCCGCCTTTCAGTGCCAGACCAGTTTGCTTGCTGAGGGGATTATCCACGTTGTAGTTGAAGTTGCTGAAGCGATTAAAACGTTCGGTGGCGGGGCGGTGCATCTCATAGCGGATGCCCGGATTGATGGTGATGCGTTTGCTGACGCGCCATGTATCCTGAAAATACAAGCCATAATAAAGCCGAGTGATCGCGCCTAACGCCGGTTTCTGAACGTTTCCGCCGGAACCGGTACCCAAAAGCATGGACGCCACCGCGTTGCCCGAAGTGGTGCTCGACACCTGCGCGGCTGGTCCGGAGGTCATGCCGCGGGAGAAGCTGAAGTCGGCGGAAAAGAGGCCGCCTCCTGTAAGCATGGCCGCGTCGCGGGTGAATCCGAATTTGAAGCTGTGTGGTCCATGCTCCTTAGTGGCATTGACCTGAATGTTGGCAACTCTGCTGATGTTGTTGAGGTCGCGAGAATAGCCGATGTTGGAGTAAGTCTCCATGGTTATCTGCGGAAGGGTTTTGACATCCAGCGACTTAACAAAGGAAGCGGGGAGCCCTAGTTCGGTACCGTCGCGGCCGGCGTAGGGCGAACTTTGCCGCTCGGTCCAACTGCCGAACGCGGCCATCACGTTGATGACCCAACTTGGATTGGGAACAAAAGTGTTCCCTAAAGAGACCTGATAGCGCGGGTTGCCGCTGATGTTGCCGGTTCCGGTGAGATTGGGAAAAACGTTGGGGGCGGGCAGACCATCTTGTCGCCAGGCCTTTGACAAACGCCAGAATATCTGATGTTTTTCGGTGCGCGCCCAATCGATCCGGATATCGGAGCGGTCACTAATAGTGGAGCCCTTGCCAGCCGCCGAGTAGTTTCGCGTATGCGAGTTGGGATCGCCGGGGCCAGTGGAATCGGGGTAAAGGGCTACGGTTTTGAGGCCCACTGGATCGAGCAGACTGGCGGGGATGCGATTACCGGGGAACGCATCGCGAATGTATCCGGTGTTGGTGGCGTTCGGGCGAGTGGAGAAGGGGTTAAAAATGGCCGAGAGTGTACCGTTGGCATTGAGGGTTTGCGAAAAATCGCCAGTGCGTTCGGCGGCAGTGGGCAACGTGCTTACAGCGGTTGAGGGTGAGGCTTGGCGCAATCCTTCGTATCCGCCAAAGAAATAGAGTTTTTTCGATTTCCAAGCGGGACCGGAGAAGTTACCTCCAAACTGATTGCGCTGAAATATAGTCTTGGGCAATCCCGCGCGGTTATTGGACCAGGAGTTGGCGTCGAGCACGGAATTGCGGAGGAAGTCGAATGCGGTACCGTGAAATTCGGAACCGCCGCCTTTTGTAACAATGCTGACCATACCGCCACCTGATCGGCCGTATTGCGAATCATAGGCGTTGCGAATGACTTGCACTTCGGCGACAGAATCGATGGCGGGGGAAATCAGGAGGCCATTCCAACTATTGCCAGCGGATGCGTTGACGCCGTCAATGAGAACGCCGGTGGTGGTGCTACGACCGCCATTGAGACCGAAGCGATCCTGATTTTGATCGGCAGCGGATTGGGAAATTCCCGTGGCGGGCGCGGTGACTCCAGCGGTGGCGTGGACCAGCGTGAAGGGATTTCTGAGATTAGTAGGAAGAGCGAGAACCATTTGACGATCGAGGGAAACGGCTTGGTTAGCAGTTTGCGTATCGACCTGACCGGCTGAGGCTCCGATTTCGACGCGCTGTGAGAGTTCGCCGATTTGCATCTCAACGTTGACCGCGGCGGATTGGCCGGAGATTAGCGTGATCCCTTTTTGAGTAAAAGCTTTGAACCCGGCTGTTTCGGCGCGCAGGCTATAGGCGCCCGGTTGCAATTGCGAGAAGGTGTAGCGGCCTTCGGCGCCTGCCATGGTTTCGCGGGCTTCGCCGGTGGCGGCGTTTTCCAATCTTACTTTGGCGCCGGGTATAGCGCCGCCGGTTGGATCATTGATAATGCCGGTGATGTTGGCGGTGAAGCTTTGCGGCCAGCACGCGGGAAGAATAGCAGCAAGCAGGCAAGTGACAAGAACTCTGGTAGGGAATCGAGACATGAGAAATCCTTTTGGGGGTGATCATATCACAGGCACGGTGGGTGTGGTTTCATCGGACCTGGCGCTGGAACGCGCCGATGCTAGATTGCGGGCCGGGAGCGCGGAAACAAGATAAACTAAAGCCATGACGTTCGCCATCGACGATGCCATGCTTCCAGCTACCTTAACGGCTCCTCCAATGACCGATGAAGAATTCACGGCCTTTTGCGCGGCGCATCCTGAAGTTAATTTTGAAATGACCGCTGAGGGGGAACTCATTGTTATGGCCCCAACCCATTCCGACACAGGCGCTTGCAACTTTGAAGTCGCAGGCCAACTCAGAGAGTGGGCCAAGAAAGATCGCCGGGGGATTGGTTGCGACTCTTCCACGGGCTTTGTTCTGCCCAACGGCGCGCGACGCTCGCCCGACGCATCCTGGACGCTGAAGTCCCGAATTGCCGAACTTGGAAGCGGCAAACGAAATTCGTTTTGGCGCCTTTGCCCCGATTTCGTCATCGAAGTTAGATCCCATAGCGATGGACGAAATCCGCTTCAGGAAAAGATGCGGGAATACATGGCGCAGGGCGCGCAATTGGGCTGGTTGATTGATCCAGAAACGCGGTCGATTGAGATCTACCGCCCCAATGGTGAAGTGGAAAGCCGGACCGGCATCGAGCAGTTGGAGGGAGAAGGTCCCGTGGCGGGCTTCGTTCTTAGTTTGAGTTCTGTTTGGGACCCACTCGCGGATTAGTACCTTGTAACACTGTTCATTTAGGTCCTAGCTTGACTAGCGCTGCTGTCCAAACGGGCATTTCGACTAGCCCCCGCTGGAAAAGCGAGGGATTATTCGAAGTCTTGGCAATTGACCTTGTTCGGAAGAATCCCCCTATTTTCATAGGGGGCTATTCGTAGGCTAGCGGGCTGGTTGAGGATTCCCACGTGAACAGTGATGTAGCGTTGATGAGAGGAACTCGAATAGTCACATACGGCGGGATTTGAAATAGATCCTCCCCCGTTGTGGGAGGCTCAAACGGCCGCTCAAGACTTAGCCCTTGAATCACAAGCCATGCGGCATGAAGAACTACCCGATCGAAAATGACATGAATCCTGAAACCGGGTGTTAGAAATTGAATTTCAGGCCGAACTCATACAGCCTGGGTTGATTTCGCGTCGCCGTAACTTGCCCGCCGGTCGCCAGATTTACCGTGCCACTGGGTGAGGAGAAGCTGGGTGTGTTGGTAAGGTTGAACACCTGTGCCCGAAACTCGAAAGCTTTCGATTCACTTACGCGAAAATTCTTGATCAGAGACATGTCGAGTTGAATCAAACGGTCGCCCCGTAACAGCGTCCGGCCAGCATTCCCATAGGTGTAGATGGCAGGCAGAACGAAGGTATCCGCTTGGTTGGGAAACGCCGCTTTACAGGCCGGATTGGATGAGGTGAAGTACCAACAAGACAGCATTCGAGGCTCAACTGGAGGGGCAATCGCGTCAGGACGCTGGCCGACGCCGGTGTTTGCGCGATCAACGTTAATGCTGACGTTATAGGGCACGCCCGATTGCAGAGTGTTAATCCCTTGCCACTGCCAGCCGCCCACGACGAAATCAAGCGCCTTGGGTGCGCCGGATAAAAATCGTCTGCCTTTTCCGAACGGCAATTCCCAGATGTAACTGGTCACGAAGTTGTGGGGCACGTCATAATCGCAGCGGCCCTTGTAGAGATTGTCGAGGTAGTATGCGGGAGCCCCGCCCTCCTCGCTGCCTGGCCCATCAATGCATTTTGACCAGGTATAAGCGCCAAGGAAAGAGAATCCGGAAGAGAAGCGTTTTTCTATCTTCGCTTGAAGGCTATGGTAGGTGCTCGATCCGCCCCAGATTTTGTAATCCAGAACGCCCCACTGCGGATAGGGACGGCGCGCCTGCACATTGCCGGGGCCGGGAAAAGGAACGTTGTACTGAGATGAGGTTTGAAGATGCGTGCCCTTATTGGCCACGTAGCCCACCTCCATCGCGATACTGTTGGCGAATTCCCGCTGCACATTGAAGTTCCAGGTCTGTGTGTAAGTGGTCGCGTAGTCCGTGCCGCCCGTGGTGGGTGAGGGGGTGGCGTTTATGTCCACCAACGATTGGCCAAGAAAATAATTAGCGAGATTGCGCCTGGGGACCGGAGTGGCCGCGGTGGGCACATCATTATTTATCACCTGCAGGATTACGAACGGAGGCGTGCGGACTTGACCTAACAAAATGTTCGAATCCGGATAGACATAGAAGATGCCGTAAGCGGAGCGAACCACCCAGCGATTGCTGCCGTTAGGACGCCATGCAAAGCCAATTCTTGGCGCAATATCGTGCGGATTCGGATGCCGCAACGACCACGGCAGATTCTTCTCCTCCGATGTCTCAAGGAGCGGACGGAAAACCTCCCAAGCCTTGGCCGATCCTGGCTGGGCGGTGAGGTCCGGGGAACCGTTTCGAGTGGGTATGATGATCTTGCCGGTAGCGAAATCAAACGCGTTCGATTGCCCGCGTATGCCCACCAACATCGAGTTCACTTCCCATCGAACGCCAACGTTCACGGTCAGGTTTTTAGTCAAGCGATAGTTGTCCTGCCCGTACATGTGGAGGAAGTTTCCGCTATCGCCGAAAATCTGGATGGGAGTGGCGCGCTGCACGCTGAACGGATAGCCGAGGAGGAAGTCGGCAAACGAGTCGCCCGTGTTTCCGGTGCTCTGCGGATTCTGCGTGTAGCGGCCATCGAAATTGAATGTGCCTTGAGAGGCGTTGCCGTTTAAGAACGCGTGGGCCTGGTGCGAGAGCTGAATGCCGAACTTCATATCGTGATTGCCGTGCGACCAAGTGATGGCGCTGCGATATTGATAGGTTCGGATGCGATTGGCTTTCGGGCGGTTGTCGGTGCTGCCGGCCCATGCCTGGTAGCCGGATAGATTGAGAAGAGGAGCGGCCGGTTGCAGGCTGGAGATCCCTTCAAAGCCGGTGATGCCCGCTTGCGAAACCACGTCTTTGCCATTGAACGCGCTGGCGTTCAGGAAGTAAAAGAAGGTTCGGTAGTAATTGCCCGCAAGCTCCCAGGTGACGTTGGGTGTGAAGACATGCAGGAAGCTGAGCCCAACGTTCTGCGACCGGCTGCGCAGGGGATACGCGCCAAGAGCGGGATAGGCGGCGGGATCAGTCTCATTGTTATTGACGAAGGAGTAACGGCTGACGATACTGTCCTTGGCGGATAGCCGCGGCGACACTTTGATGTCGAACTTGTCGGTATCGATGGCTAATGCCGGTGAAGATGTAAAACGGTTCAAGCCGCTGTTTGGGACGGGGAAAAACGGTTTGAAGTAGGCTGCCTGGCTGGCGATTCTCCCCGGGGGGAGAATATTGCCCGGGAACACGTCGCGGATGAACTGGCTCGGATTGGCGGGATTGGACCTGGTGGAAAGCGGATCGTAGATGGGCCTGGCCCCGAAGAAATCGCCGTTGAGTTGGGCTTGTGTGGGAACTACGGTATTGAAGGTGGTTCCCTGGCGAGTCCTTCCGCCCTCATAGTCGGTGAAGAAAAAGATCTTGTCCTTCAGGATAGGGCCGCCAAAAGTAGCGCCGAACTGGTTTCGTTTAAGAGGCGGAATTGTGGCGGCAAAAAAGTTGCGGGCTTGTAGCTTTTCATTGCGCAGGTATTCGTAGAGCCCACCGTGGAATGCATTCGATCCGCTTTTGAGCGCCGCGTTTATCACCGATGGAAGGGCGTACTCGGCGCTCATGCCACCGGCAAGAACTTTGAACTCCTGAATGGCGTCGGTGGAAGGAGTGATCGAGGTGGCGCCCAATTCGTACTCCGTGATATCGAAGCCGTCCAGGAACCAGCCACCAGCGAGGCGGCTGCTTCCGCTGATTCGCAGGCCCACTCGCGTGGCCCGAATGCCTTGGCCGCCTGAAGTAATATCGGAACCGCCGGGGGTAAAGACCACGCCGGGGGTGAGTTGCGCCAGCTGCCAGAATGCACGGCCGTTCAAGGGCATGTTCACGATGGCTTTATTTTCGATCACTTGACCAACGGACGATGTGTCGGTGACGAGCAAAGGCGCCTCGGCCTGAACGGTAATGGTCTCGTTAGTGGAGCCGAGCTTCATACTAACGTCGATGCGGGCTTCCTGATCGACTTGCAGCACGATGCCGCGGATGGATTTAGAAGGAAAGCCGGCAGCCTCGACCAGCATTGTGTACTCGCCGATAGGGAGCAGCGAAATGGAATATTCGCCTTCGGCGTTTGTCTGGACGGAACGCCGTTGCGACGTAGCGATGTTTACGACTGTTATGGTTGCGCCGCTGATGGAGGCGGAGCCGGGATCGAGCACGGTTCCCAGGAGTCTGGCCGTGGACTGTTGTGCTTCCAGGGTGAGCACGAAGGCTATTGTGAGCAAGAACGAGAGACGCATTTCGACCTCCAAACAGGACCAATTTGCATTAACTTTATCACAGCTAGACCCCGACTTACTGAACCTGCACGGGGTCGGCGACACATCACGCGTGGAATAAAATCATCCTTCTTGAGTTCAGCACTTGGTGTTTTGTAAAAGGACAACTACGCGGGCCTCCGTCGTAGTTTGTAACGAGAGAGCGAATCTGCGAGGGAGAGTTGAATCCATCCATGCTGTCGGACATTAGATATGTTGGCGTGAATGGGGCGGCCAACTTGAAAGGTCGAGGCTATGGAAGCATCACTACCGTCCAATGAGGCTCGTGAAATTGACGTAGGGAACGGCGTATTTTCCGAGTTGCATAGGGGCACCTCGGGCGCCAAACGAACAGATAGAAGGATTTAGATAGAATGTGGTCATGCCGTTACCACGCAAAATTCCTCGCCGCGCCCTATTGCGTCAATCGGGGGCTGGCTTTGGCCTCTTGGGACTTCGAGGATTGTTTGGGGCGGAAGCCACTAATCCCCTGGGGCTGAAGAATCCGCATTTTGCACCGAAGGCCAAACGCGTTATTTTTCTTTTCATGCATGGCGGGCCTTCGAGCATCGACACGTTCGATCCGAAGCCACGGCTAGTGACGGACAATGGCAAGCCTGTGCCATTCAAACGTGGATTGACGTTTGGCGAGGATGCTGTGCGTGGGCTGATGAAACCGTTATGGGATTTCAAACAACATGGCCAGAGCGGTATTCCGGTCAGCAGCCTTTTTCCGAACGTGGCTACTTGCGCCGACGACCTGTGCGTTCTGCGATCCATGGTCGGCGATGGCGTCGATCACGGGGCGGCGCTGCTGCAACTGCATACCGGCGTGTTTTCGTTTAAGCGGCCCAGCATGGGTTCGTGGATGCTTTACGGCCTGGGTACTGAAAACCAGAATCTGCCGGGCTTCATTACTATTAAGCCATCGCTGGGTCACGGCGGGCAGAACAATTGGAGCTCCAGCTTCCTTCCGAGCGATTATCAAGGCACCGCTATCGGCAACTCGGGCATGAAGGTGGAGGAGATTGCGAAAGAGCCCGTACCCTATTTAATCTCGAAGGGACTGCCTGCGGAGCATCAGCGCTACGAGCTGGACATGTTGCAAAACATGAATCGCAAGCATGCATCAGCGAACGATCATGATCCGGAACTGGAAGCGCGGATCGGGGCTTTTGAGCTGGCGTTCCGGATGCAGGTGAAGGCCCCGGAGGCGTTTGAAGTGGATCGGGAATCGGAAGCCACCAAGAAGTTGTATGGCATGGATGACGAGGTTACTCGTGATTTTGGTTGGCAGTGTTTGCTGGCTAGGCGGCTGAGTGAACGGGGCGTGCGGTTTGTGCAGTGCTCCCACAGTTACAAATGGGATCAGCACAGCGAACTGCAGAAGCTGCACACGAAAAATGCGGCGGAAGTGGATAAGCCAATTGCTGGATTGTTGAAGGATTTGAAGGCGAGGGGTTTGTTACAGGATACGCTGGTGATTTGGGGCGGCGAGTTTGGGCGTACTCCGTGGGCGCAAGGCAACGATGGCCGCGACCATAATCCTTACGGCTACACGATGTGGATGGCCGGGGCGGGCGTGAAGCCGGGATTCGTTTATGGGGCGACTGACGAGTTCGGTTATCACGCCGTGGAAAATCGCATGCACCTTCACGACCTGCATGCCACAGTGCTGCACCTTATGGGGCTCAATCACGAAAAATTGACTTATCCCTTCGCGGGACGGAATTTCCGGTTGACGGATATAGCAGGATCGGTGGCCCATGGCATCATTGCGTAGTTGTCTCTTTCTGTTGACGCTTCCGTTGCTCGCGCAGGACGCGGGTTTGGAACACTTTGAAAAGAAGGTTAGGCCCGTGTTGGCGCAGCATTGCTACGCCTGCCATAGCGGCAACGTGAAGATGGGCGGGCTCGATCTACAGACAGGGGTGAACGTAAGTTCCTTTGTGGTAAGAGGTGATCCGCAGCAGAGCCGCCTGTATTCCGCTGTCACTTACGGCGAAAAAGTGAAGATGCCGCCTTCGGGGAAACTCGGGGCTGAGGCAATCGCTTCTATTCGTGAATGGATCGGGCTTGGCGCTGATTGGCCAAACGCTCCGGTTACCGCTGAAAAGAAATTGACCACCAATCATTGGGCGTTTCAACCGGTGCGGAACGTAGTTCCTCCAAAAGTGAAAAACGAAGCATGGGTGCAAACGAATGTGGACCGGTTTGTGCTGGCTAAGTTGGAAGCGCAAGGGCTGAAGCCTGCTGGAGCCGTATCGAAGCTAGCGTTGTTGCGGCGGGTGACGTATGACCTTACGGGTCTGCCGCCTTCGCTTGAAGAGATCGATGCGTTTCTCAAAGATGAATCGAAGCAAGCGTATGCGAAGGTGGTGGATAAGCTGCTGGCCTCGCCGCGTTATGGGGAACGTTGGGGACGCCATTGGCTTGACGTCGCCCGGTATGCGGATTCCACGGGCATGGATGAAGACCACATCTATCCTTACGCTTGGCGTTACCGCGATTACGTGGTGAATGCTTTTAATGCTGATCTTCCGTTCAACCAGTTTGTTCAGGAGCAGATTGCGGGCGACCTGATGACAGGCCCGGAACGTAAACAGGAGCGCACCGTAGCCACTGGATTTCTAGCGCTTGGGCCCAAGCCGCTGGCGCAACAGGATCGAATCAAGATGATCTATGACGTGGTGGACGAGCAGATCGACACCGTGTCGAAGGCGCTGTTAGGACTGACTGTTTCCTGCGCTCGATGTCACGATCACAAGTTCGATCCGATCCTCACCAAGGACTATTACGGATTGGCTTCGATCTTCGCCAGCACGCAAAGCTTCCGCAATCTTGGCCGTCCTGGCTCGGTTTCCTACTTGTACAACGCGCCGCTCGATGCTGGTGAATATGGCATGTATCAAGCCCATCGTTGGCGGACTTATTCAAAGCGCATTGAGCTGGAAGATGCCGCTGCCGAGGATGCCACTCGCGAGAACCTGCTGCTGCGTCCGAAGATCGCCGAATACTTGGTGGCTGCCTGGAAAGCGCAGCATTTGAAGAAGCCCACGGCGGCTTTGGCTGAGGAGTTGGGCTTGGAGCGGAGACTGCTTGATCGATGGGTGGACCTAGCTAAGAAAGACGCCGACTACTGGAGGACATGGCGGGAAGCGACGGAGGAAACGATCGCCGCTGTCGCGAAAAACTATCAGATAACTTACGACGCAACAGCGACCAAGTGGGACACGCAACTTAGTAACTGGCGCCGGCGGTACGCGCAGGAAGTGGCGGCGGATCGTGACTTGCCGGAGCGGCCCAAGTTTGATGGTAAGGACAATTCGTTTTTCGCGGCGACGACGTTTGGTGGGCCGATGGAACTGACCGATAGCCCCCGTGTGGCTCAGCTTCGGGCGGAATATGCTGAACTGGAACGCACCATGCCGGCCGAACCGGCGATGGCCAGCGCTGTTACCGACGGGCCTTCGATACAGCAGCGGATTTTCACGCGGGGCGACCATTTGAATCCGGGGGAACCGGTGGGCAAACAGTTCCTTACGGTGATGACACCCAAGCAACCGCACGATATTAAAGGTAGCGGCCGGATGGAGTTGGCTGCCTGGCTGACGGATCGATCGAACCCGTTGACGGCCCGCGTTTTTGTGAACCGGGTTTGGCAGGGCCATTTCGGGGAGGCGTTGGTGCGCACGGCTAACAACTGGGGCACGACTGGTGAGAAGCCATCGCATCCCGAATTACTGGATTATTTGGCGACGCAGTTTGTTGAGCAAGGTTGGTCGGTGAAGGCGCTGCATCGGACGATCCTTTTGTCGAACGCCTATCGGATGTCGACGACGGTCGCGCCGGAGGCCAAGCAGGCTGACCCTTCCAACCGATTGTTGAGTCGCTTCCCGAGGGCCCGCATGAGCGTGGAACAGATTCGCGACAGTTTTCTGGTGTTGGATGGAAGCCTGGACGGCGCTTTAGGAGGCCCCATGCTTCCTAGCGGCAAAATGAAGCGTCCGAAGGTTGAGCCCGATGATATGACGCGTCGGACATTGTATATTCCAGTGCGGCGTGGCAGCATTCCTACCGTGCTGGCGACGTTTGATTATGGCGATGCGACAACTTCAAGCGACGGGCGGCCGCGAACGAATGTGGCTCCGCAGGCGTTGTTCATGATGAACAGCAAGTATGTGGTGGAGCATGCCAAGGGGTTTGCGGACCGGTTGCTGACGGACGAATCGCTTACGGATTCCTCGCGCATTGATCGGGCGTATCTGTTGGCGTTGACGCGCAAGGCCGAGCCGCAGGAAGTGGATAGGGCATTGAGCTATATTGCGAGCATGGCGCAGAAACTTGGTGGGAACGATGCGCGGGCGAAAGCGTGGCAAAGCTTTTGTCATGTGCTGATGTCGTCGAATGAGTTTGTCTTTCTGCCGTAGCAAACTTGCGCCGGCAGTTATAAGATAGTGCCATGAGATCAATAACGTTACTAGCTTCCGCTGCCCTGTGCGCGCTTAGCGCCATCGCCGCGCAACCTGTTCCCCCTGTCGCTGAACAAATCGCCGGTGCTGTGCAGGCGGCCCCGAAGGACCGGCGCGAAGGAGCCGAAGTTCTGGGCTATTCACCCGAAGGCAAACAGATCACGCTGCGCAAGGGCACAAATGATTTAATTTGCCTTGCGGACAACCCCGCCACCGAAGGCTTCGAGGTGGATTGCTATCACAAGGAATTGGAGCCTTTCATGGCCCGTGGGCGTGAGCTTGCGACGCAAGGAGTCAAGGGCAATGCCCGTCACGAAATGCGCTGGAAGGAAGTGGATGAGGGTAAATTGGCGCTGCCAAAGCTGCCTCGCATGCTGTATGTGCTGACGGGCAAGAGCTACGATATGGCGTCGGACAAGGTGGTGGATTCCTATTTGCGTTGGGTGATCTACACGCCTTACGCCACGCCGGAATCGACTGGATTGACCACGAAATCCGGGACTGAGCCATGGTTGATGTATCCAGGAAAAGCTGGGGCGCACATCATGATGAGCCCGCCGAAGAAGTAGCCGAACGTTCGTTAAGAACTGCAGACTCAGGGCGCTTCTTTCTTTCGCGCCACTACGTCGGGGAATTTCGTCGCTCAGTTGTTGATTTGTTTGCAAAAAATCCGTTTGGGTGACGCAGAGGGAAATCAGCATAGTCAGCGTGCTCATTCTGAAAAGACTGAAAGATCCCACTTCGTATTGTCAGCCAGTGATATGCTGAAAATAATATGAGCGAGAACACACGCCGCACTTTTATTAAAACCGCCTCCGCTTTCGGAGTGCCTGCCCTGCTGAAGGGCGCATCCGTGACCAACGCTATTAAGGTCGGCATAGTCGGCTGTGGTGGGCGAGGCACTGGCGCGACGGCCCAAGCGATTAAAGCTGATGACGGGGCCGAATTGGTCTCCATGGCTGACATTACGATCGAGCGCATTGATGAAAGCCTCGGTTCGCTGGAAAAATTCTTGAAGCCGGAAGTGCGCACGCGCCTGAAGGTGGAAAAAGCCAAGAAGTTCACCGGGCTTGATGGCTACGAAAAACTGGTGAATAGTGGAGTAGACGTGGTTCTGCTTGCAACGCCGCCCGGCTTCCGTCCACTGCATCTTCGAGCCGCCGTTGAGGCCAAGAAGCACCTATTCGTTGAAAAGCCCGTTTCTACAGATGCACCTGGAGTCCGCCACGTTTTGGAAAGCGTGAAGATGGCGAAGGAGAAAAACCTGAACCTGGTGGCTGGCTTCTGTTGGCGTTATGCGAACCACATTGTCGAAACGTTCGACAAGATCCAGAATGGCGCGATCGGCAACATCGTCAATTACTATGGCACTTACTATACAACGCCTGTAAAGCCGATGCCTCCCGCCTCCGAACGGC
The DNA here is from genome assembly GCA_025350695.1 of Acidobacteriota bacterium. GTDB lineage: Bacteria > Acidobacteriota > Terriglobia > Bryobacterales > Bryobacteraceae > JANXSF01. The sequence continues at coordinate 55,140 of JANXXI010000005.1, read as the reverse complement.
CGGCGGGGATGAGCGATATGGAGTGGCAGGTTCGTAATTGGTACAACTTCTCCTGGCTGTGCGGCGATAGTTTAGTGGAACAGGCGGTGCACACGGTGGATAAAGTGGCATGGGCATTCAATGACCAACCGCCCATCAGTTGCGTGGCCGTTGGTGGACGCCAGATTCCAGCGGAAGGCGGCAACATTTACGATCACTTCGAGGTGAATTACCTTTACCCGAACAATGCGCGGGCCACTGTCGCTAACCGGCAAATCGTTGGCTGCTACAACGAAAATGCTGATTATATTCAAGGCACGAAGGGCACAGCCATCATCGGGCGCGGTCCGAATCCGCGCATCGAAGGCGAAACCAGTTGGAGCTACGAAGGCCAGAAGTACGACATGTATCAGCGCGAGCACGACGTGCTGTTTGCTTCCATCCGCAAGGGCACTGTGATCAATAACGGCGAACGTTTAGCAACGTCCACTATGCTGGCCATTATGGGGCGTATGGCTGCGTATACTGGACAGCAAATCACATGGGAGCAAGCGATGAATTCGCAGGAAAGGCTGATTCCGGAAAAAATGGATTGGAACATGAAGTGGGAAGTTCCAGCCACTCCACGTCCTGGCATCACCAAATTCGTTTAATGCGCACGGCCTTTTTCCTATTGACGTTGCCAGTGTTCTCCGCTGATTTTACGGCGGTGCGGCCGATTCTAGAAAGGAGTTGCATGCCCTGCCATTCTAACGAGAAAGCGGCTGGCGGACTCCGTTTGGACAAGCGTGCGAACGCGTTAAAGGTGTTGAACCCTGGTAAACCGGACCAGAGTGTATTGCTCTTAACGATTGATCGTGACCCGGGCCAACCGGGCGCGATGCCTCCGGCCGGAGCACATCTGTCCTCCGACGATCGCGCCGCGTTACGAAGTTGGGTGGCGATGGGTGCTCCATGGCCGGAATCGGTGGTTGTGGGATCGAGGGCGAGTCGAATGCCGGATGATGCAGCGTTGGTGGAGCGTCTGCATCAACAGATCATGGCTGCGTCGAAAGAGACAAGAGGCGCCGATATGAAGCCGTACAGGACGACCGTTCCTGGAGCGGATGTCTCCTTTGAGATGGTTCCGATTCCCGGCGGGGAGTTCACCATGGGGTCGGTTAGAAGTAAGGATGAAGGGCCCCGCCACAAAGTTAAGATAGATCCATTTTGGATGGGCAAGTTTGAAGTCACTTGGGACGAATACCGATTGTTCATGTTTCCAGATCAGGCCCGGGAAACGCGTGGCGCTGATCCGAACGTGGATGCTGTTAGCCGGCCAACGCGGCCTTATGTTGAGATGAGCTTCGGCATGGGGTTGAATGGTTATCCGGCGATTAGCATGACGCAACATGCCGCGAACAAGTACGCAGAGTGGTTGAGCGCGAAAACTGGACATTTCTATCGTCTGCCGACTGAAGCAGAGTGGGAGTATGCTTGCCGCGCTGGAACGGACACCGTTTATTCGTTCGGAGAAGATATCGCGAAGCTGAACGAGTACGCCTGGTTTTCAAAGAACGCGAACGGCAAGTATGAGAAGGTGGGCACGAAGAAACCGAACCCTTGGGGTCTGTTCGATATGCAAGGGAATGTGATGGAGTGGACGCTGGATCAGTATGAGCCATACAGAGCGGAAGCCCAGACCAATCCCTGGGTGAAGTCGAAGGAATCTTATCCGCACGCCGCGCGCGGTGGTTCATGGAACGATCCGGCCTTGAAGCTTAGTTGCAGCGCCCGGGTCGGAAGCGATTCCTCTTGGAAGATGCAGGATCCGCAACTGCCCAAGAGCATTTGGTACTTGACCGACGCGCAATTCCTTGGATTCCGGTTGGTGCGGCCGCTAAAGGTTCCGGCGGCGAAGGATATGTTCCAATATTGGAACAATGGCGTTCAAGTGGATAGCAACTAGCGCGCTTGTGTTGGCGCTTGCGCCGGCGCAGGAGTTGCATCGCGTGGAGGCAACTGAGCCCCACATGGGTACTTTGTTTCGCTTGGTTGTTTACTCAGCGGACGAAGCGGCAGCGCGAGCCGCCATTAAACGGGCTTTTGCACGGGCTGCGGACCTTGACCAAAAACTTTCCGACTACAAACCTGATAGTGAGTTGAACCGGCTGTGCCACGCGCCAGCGGGGAAACCGGTTCGCGTGTCCAATGACTTGTTCCAAGTGGTCGCGGCTTCTCTTGAAATCGCACGCAGCACAAAAGGCGCGTTCGATATCACACTGGGACCGTTGACGCATCAATGGCGCGAGGCGCGCAAAGCTGGGCGGCTACCGTCGGTGGATCAAATAGCGGAGGCGCGCGCCAAAACATCCTATAAGAAAGTCAGCATTGAGGCAGGCAGGAAAACGATCACGCTGAAGCAGCCGGGCATGCAACTGGATCTGGGTGGCATTGCAAAGGGGTACGCCGCGGATCAGATGTTGGCAATATTGTCGGCGGCAGGATTTCGCCAATCTTTAGTGGCCGCCTCGGGCGACATTCGAGTGGGTGACGCGCCACCGGGCCGGAAGGGTTGGACGATTGAACTGGATGGGGGCGAGAAGTTGCAGCTTGTGAATCAGGCGGTTTCCACCGCGGGCGCGGCGGAGCAATTCATTGAGGTGAACGGCATTCGCTATTCGCACATACTGGACCCCAGCACGGGGGTCGGGTTGACCAACGGGCTCACCGTAAGCGCGATCGCGTCTACCGGCTTGCTGGCGGATGGCTGGGATACTGCTTTGTGTGTGATCGGTGAACGCGGCAGGGCGCGGTTTAGGAAAGCGGTTCCTGCTGGTCGAGTGATCTTTCGCTAAAGCTTACCCGTCATCTCGGCAATCACGCGCTGCAGCTTCTTCCTCACCCGCGCCGCCTCCTTGCCACCTTCATTCTTCTTTAGCGGGTGCTGCTCCAGCACATCCTTCTCGACGTCAAAAAAGCGGCCGTCGCTATAGAGTTTGTATCGCTGATCGCGGGCGAATTTTGTCAGCTTGAAGTGCTCTTTGTCGTGGCCGGGCTGCGGATCATAGTGACTATAGATCCATTCGCGGGGCTTGCCTTCCTCGCCGCGCAATTGCGGCAGAAAGCTATGCCCGTCAAGTTTCAAACGCGAGGCATACCTGGCCTTGACTGCTTCGAGCATGGTCGGGAGGAAATCGGTTGAATCCACTAAATCGTCCAATACAGCGCCGCGCGGAGTCACGCCTTGCCAATCGGCGATCAAGGGCACATGCATTCCGGCATCGGTGGTTAGTCCCTTGCCTCCTTCCACCACGCCGATTTTGGTTCGGGTCTTGATGCCTTGCGGCGTGCCGTTGTCACTGTAGAAAAGCACTAGTGTCTGTTCGCGAAGGCCCAACCGGTCAAGCGTTGCGAGCACGCGCCCAACTACTTCGTCCATGTATTCCACCATGGCTCCATAGTGTTTTGGATCGGCCTTTAGGCGATCGCCGGAGGCCCATTCGTCGCTGCGTGGGGTTGGCATGTACGGTGGATGGGTCAGCACCATTGGATAGTAAACGAAGAAGGGCTGATTGCGATGCCGTTCCATGAAGTTGTTGATGTAGTAGCTGAAGACGTCCTCGCCATACTTGCCCTTAAAGGTTTTGAGGATTCCGTTTTCGTCGAACGTAGGGTCGGCGTAGCGGGAACCTTTGTCCTCGGTTTGCCAAGCGTGCCACAGGCAGTATTCATCGAAGCCGGCGTCCTTGGCCTGTTTCCCCTTGCCTCGCCATTCGGCTTTGAAATCGGGTGGGTTGTAACTGTAGAGTTGCCACTTGCCGGCGATGCAGGTTTTGTAGCCTTCCGTTTTCATAATGTGGCCGAAGGTTCTCTCGTCGGGATCCATCACGCCAAACGCTTTCCAATTGCGGAAGTTGTATTGGCCGGTCATCAGCTGCATGCGCGTAGGCGTGCAGAGGGGCTGTGCGTAGGCATGTGTGAAACGGATGCCGCCTTTGGCCAGCGCGTCGAGATTCGGCGTGGCGTAGTCCATGCCGCCATAGCAGCCAAGGCATTCCTGGCCCATGTCATCCGCCAGGATCAAAACAATGTTGGGACGCTTAGGCTGCTGTGCGGGAAGCGCGGAAGCGAAGGCTGCGGTACATGCGGACTTCAAGAAAGCGCGTCGGGATGAAATCATTCACTAAGCAGTATAACGGGTTCGCCCAGGTGTTGGATTACTTCTCCCTTAGAGTGTTCATCTGCTCGATTTGCGCCGTTAAAAATTCCGTGTCGTTGAATGGATCGCCACCGAAGCGGCCCCAATAGACACGCCCTTTTTTGTCGATCAGTACGGTTGAGTGCAACTCCATCTCTTCGAAATCATCATAAGAATGCCAGCGCCGCGCCACCGCATGATCGCGATCAGAAAGCAGTTGCCAGGGCAGCGCGCCTAGGGCTTTCAGTGTTTCCTTGTTCTTCTCCGGCGTCTGGCTGCTGACGGCCAACAGCACTGTGTCCAGCTTCTTCCAATCGTCCGCCATCTTGCCTAGCTTATGCAATTGCAACATGCAGTGCGGGCATTCTTGGCCAAGATAAAACACCAACACAACGTTCTTGCCGCTAAAGTCTGCAAGATTCACTGCCTTAGCTGAGGCGTCGCGAACATCAAACGCAGGGGCCGTGTATGGTTCCCAAACGGAAGGCCCATATTGGTCTAGAGACATCTTACTGTAGTCACGTTGCTGGGCTGGAGCGCCATCGCGCGGCTCGCCCTTGATTCCGGTTTCCGCCGCCAATCGAACTGCGCGTAGGTCCGGTTCGCTGCCTGAGGTGGCGAAGGCCAGCATATCGGCATACTTTTTTGCTTCTTCGCTATGCCCCAAGGCGTGATGCGCGCGAACCAATCCGGACAACGCGAACAGGTCCATCTTGGTAAGCTCCAGCCCCTTCTCGAAGGCCTTCGCGGCAAGCGCGGGGCTTTTTGCTTCCAGATACATTTCCCCCAGGCTGTTGTACAACGCCTCGGGATAAGTCGGCGGATCCGCGTACTTCAATTGCAGCTTAAACTCCCGTTCTGCGGCTTCCCCCATTAATGCGAGGCCCCTCAATGTGTCGCCACGCGCGAACGCCAGCCGCGCCTTTAGTTCCTGCGATTGAATCTGCCAGACCTGCTCCACCTCTTTATTCTTTTCCAGCTCGGGCTTCAACGCGGTATGCGCGGAAATGGATTTGACGGCCTTGTCCGTCTTGCCCATCGCGAAATGCGCCCGTGCCTCGAAGTAGGCTTTGCTCATTTTGTCGTAGAACACCTTCTCGCGCCAAGGCACAGTCTTGCCATCGGCGAGCTCTTCAAACCGACCGAACCGCAACAGGGCTCGGGCTAAGGCTGCCAACCCAAAGGAGCGAGTGCTCCGCCAGTGGTCTGTGTTGTCTTTCGGATCTTTCGGCGCATCGATCAATTGACGGGCTCCGGCGATGGCGGCCGCCGGCATTCCTAACTGCTCCTGAATATAGGAAAGATAGTAGCGGTTATGCGCGTAATTCCAGTTGTTGAAAGGGAAGGTCAGGCTATCGCGCATGTATTGCTTTTCCGCGCGTGTAGCGGCGTCCATCGAAATGGCGGCTTCGCGCCACATGCCAACAATACTGTAGATATGGCCTGGCATATGCAATGCATGGCCAATGCCCGGGACAATCTTTCCATAACGCCCGGCGCTGAACAGTGCTTGCTCTGGTTCGTGATAGTCCCAGTTGTGGATGCGATAGTGATGCGCGCCGGGATGGTCGGGTTGTTTCGCCAGTACTTCGCGAATCATCAACTCGGCGCCATAGCGATTAGAACCCATGCTGGCAAGCGCGAGAAAGGCTTTGGCTTCCATGTCGTCCGGATACTTGATGCACAGCGTCTCAAGCACCTTACGAGCATTGTCGTCGCCCCTTTCGTTGTCTTCAGGCTTGTCTTGAAACGGATCCGGTAACCGTCCCGCGGCCAGCCATTCAATGTAGAGGCGCTCGCGGCCGGTGACGGTAGCCTTGCGTTTCACAGCTTCGGTAACGAAGTCTGTCGCGCGGTCTGGATTCATTGCGGAGAGAGCGAGCCCCCAGTACGCCATGGCGTTTTCCGGTTCCAGTTTGAGGCACCAGCGGAACGAGCGTTCCGCTTCGTAATACCAGAACGAATGTAGGAGTGCTACGCCCTGGTCAAACCATTTTTGTACTTCGGGATTTTTGGTCGTGATCGGAAAGTGCGATTGGCCGATGCCTTCGATAACCCAAGGCTTCTGGCGCGGGCCTTCATCGAAGGCCGTACCGATGTGCGAGTGGCCTTGCTTGTACGTTTTGCTGTCTTGGGCGAGCGCCGCGCAGGCGAATATACAGGCTGCGAGGGTATGCCGGAATGGGATCATTTTTCAATGATAGCTTCTTGCTGGCGAACGGTAGTGGGGCCGAGCACGGCTCTGCCCCACTGGTAACATTCGACCCAGACCAGAGCATTACCACCCGCAACACGGAGGGAATCCAGTAGGCAATGCCGGGAAGATGGCTGCCCGGACGAACGCAAAAGGCGTCTCGTCCGTGTTTCCTAGTTACGCGTGGGCAGGCCGGGTAACCGGAGGCGACGCCAGACGGGCTAACAATGCATCCTCGAACGCGTAATTCGGAGCGGGGAACGGGCTATTGGTTTTGTACCACTTATAGGTTTCTTTCATTCCAGTGGCAAAGTCGGTTGGCTTGAACTTCAGCACACGCTGCGCCTTGGTCACAAGCATCGTGATCGGTGGCATATCGAAATACATGCCGAAGTAAAGTTGCGGACCCATTGGATGACCGCCGGCGCGAAGAATCCTCTCTCGCGGAATGCGGATGATTTCCACTTTCTTGCCCGCCGCATCCGCTAAGGCTTGCACCATGTCGTTCTGCGTTTGCGGTTTGGGGCTGGCGATGTTGAACGCATGCCCGATTGCCGCCGGTTCTTCCATGGCGCGCAAACAGGCCTGTACCAAATCCTTCACAAACACAAATTGCATCAACCGGCGGCCATCGCTGGGCACAATCACTTGACGCCCGTCCCGAATTCGATCCCAAAAAAATGCTTCGCGATAGAAAGGATTCCCTGGGCCATAAATGTAAGGGGGGCGGAGGGTGACGGCTGGAAAATTGTGGCGTTGGTGCAACCTGAACAGCATGCGCTCGCTCATCGCCTTGTTACGCATGTAAGCTTCGGGATGATTGTCGTCGGCGAGTGCATCGCCCTCGTAATGGTTCAAGCCGTCTGAATAGGCAGCCACGCTCGAAATGAAGATATAGCGTTTTAGAGATTCGCCCATCGCCGCGCGGGCTGAGCCTTCCACTTGGGCGGCTGTGGTCCCGCGCTCCCAATCATAAACGTTGTCAAACACAACCTCAAAGCCCTTGCCCGTTAGAGCGGTCTTCATCTGGTTGGGATCATTACGATCCGCCTGCAGATTGTGAACCTTCTTGCCAAACTCATGCTCGGGTTTGCGATGAAGCACGGTCACGTCATGTCCGGCTTTCAGTAATTCCTGAACCAGATTTCGTCCTATGAAGAGCGTGCCGCCAATTACCAATACTTTCATTTACGAAAAAAGTGTCCTATTCAAGCAATCGAGTACCGAGGTGAAATCATCATCTCCCGCAGCCTCGGCTCCGGTCCCAGCATCGGTCAAGACTGTTGTGCTTGCAGTGCCGATTTCTGGCATCAAGATCCCGATTTTTCCTTTGGTTGACGCAATTTGCACGGTTGACACTTTGGGCAAAGTCGAAAAAATTCTCGCATCGCGACAATTCGGTTAAAAAACAGGCTCAATGTTATACTATCACTGTCATGCAAGGTCGCGCGACAATTTCGACGATTTCCACGATCGTTGTAGATGACGAACAACTGGCGCGTGACGAACTGTCGTTCCTTTTGAAGGACTTTCCGGACATAGAGATCATTGCCACCGCGAGCAACGGCATCGAAGCGGCGAAGCTTATCGAGAACATAGAGCCCGATCTGGTTTTTCTTGACGTGGAAATGCCCGGCCTTGACGGCATAGGCGTCATTCGCAATCTTCGCGAGAAAAAAATACCCCTTCCCTATTTTGTGATGGCCACCGCGTATGAAAATTATGCGTTGGAGGCTTTTCGTCTGGAAGCTACCGATTACATTCTGAAGCCAGTGGAAAAGGCGCGGTTGGCCGAAACCATTGAGCGGGCGCGGCGCATCGTTGCTGAGCGGACCCGAATTGCAGAAGCGATTAGTCTGACTCCCGCCTCACCCAGAACCTCGGCCCCTGTGAACGCGAAAATTCTAGTTCGCAAGGCAGGCCGGCACTACATAGTGGATTCGCAGGAAATTATTTTCGCGACGATTGACGACGGCGTGATTTCCGTGATTGCTTCGAGCGTTGAGGGCGAGACGAATTACGACACCATGGAGGAACTGCAATCGACGCTTGACCCAGACCAGTTCTGGCGCGTGCATCGTTCGTGGCTGGTGAACATTAACAAGATCCGGGAAGTAATTCCCTGGTTTAAGAGCACGTTTCAATTGAAGATGGACGACAAGAAGCAGACGGAAGTGCCTGTGAGCAGGGTACAGACGAAGCGGTTGCGGACGCTGTTGAAGCTTTAGCTTTACTGCGGATATCCTCAAGCGTCTCATCGACCCACCGTACTAGTAGGATTGGCACAAGCGAAGGTTTTATTTCCCGGTCTTGCGCCTGGATTCGTTGGACTGTACCAACTCAACATCGAGATTCCTACGACTGCACCCAAAGGATCTTCGGTCCCGGTCATCTCGAATCTCGACGGGTCTTATAGCAGCACAGTTACCCTGGCGATTAAATAAGTCATTGAACAGGGTGCAGACGAGAAGACGCTGTTGAAGCTGTAGAGAGATGGTATATTAAATGGTATGACACTTACCATTGATTCTGCCGGGCGCGTTGTCATTCCCAAGACCATGCGGGACCAAATCGGACTAACCGCAGGTAGTGAACTGGAAATCCATCTCAAAGACGGACGACTGGAATTGGAACCTATATCTAAAGTGCGGCTGGAGCGCAGAGGTGGTCGCCTGGTAGCGGTGCTCCCCGAAGGCACACCGCCAATGCCGGCTGATCTGGTTGAGAAAACGTTGAACGACTTGCGCGAGGGCCGCACTCGGTGAGGAAGCAGTCGATAGGATTCAAATTTACTGTCGATTCTAATTACCTTATTGCGTATCTGCAAACCTGGCACAGTGACCACGAAGCGACTGTCAAAGACTTCGGACAAAGGCTCGCGCGAGCAGAACAGTTTCACCTGATTCCTCATACGTTGACTGAAACCTATTCCGTGATGACCCGGATGCCTGAACCCTACCGCGTGGCGCCATCGCTCGCCTTCGAGTTGATGTCCGACAGTTTACGTAAATATCCAATTCTTGAACACCCGCCTGCCTCTGATTGTTGGGATTATCTGTCGGGTATGGCAGGAGCTTCAGTTGGAGGGGGCCGAAGCTACGACGTATGGATCGCGAGAACGGCGCATGTTGGAGGCATGCACGCTTTGGTAACCTGGAATGCCAAGCATTTTGAACGAAACCCATATCACGGACTGGCGATACTTACCCCTGTGACCTAAATCGTCAACCCAGCCAGCCAAAACGTATACCCCACCGCCTGCCTCAAATACAGCCACCAATCGCGCCACGAACCCTTCTCCGTTCCCGGCCTGGGAGACCCAAACGCCACCACACCATGCGCCTCCAGCATTTTCTTCGCCCGAAACAGATGGTACCCGTCGCTCACCGCTATGCATGTCTTCAAATTCATCCGCTTCATGATCTCCGCCGCCGCCACCACTGAGTGAATCGTGCTCAATCCCTCCGCCTCAAGAATGATCTGCTCGCTCGGCACACCTTTCTTCACCAGGTAATTGCGAGCCACGCCGCCCTCGGTAAAATCAGGATCGCCACCAGCGCCGCCCGTGGTCATCACCAGGCCCGCATAGCCTTTGCCGTAGAGCGTCAAAGCGTGGTCCAGTCGGGCTTTCAATACAGGCGACGGCCGTCCCCGATACTCCGCCGCTCCCAGCACCACTATCAAGTCGCTGGGCTTCGCTTCATCCAGCATGGATTGGTCGCGAATATCTCCGACCAGGCGCGCCAGCCACACGCACCAACCAACCAGTAACACACCCGTAATGTAAAGTAGCTTGCGTAACATGCTCGGCCCCGGCCCAATTCCAGTCTAGAAGGAATTGCCTTCATCCACCAATTATGTCGTGTTACAAATGGGAATATGAAGTTTCGCCACCTTTCCCTCTTCCTACCCTTGTGCGTGGCTGCGGCCGCGCTTGCTCAAGCCCAAACAGCCCCGAAGATTAACATCGAGATCCCTTACCAAAAGTTCGTTCTGCCCAACGGCCTGACGCTCATCGTTCACGAAGATCACAAAGCTCCTATTGTTGCCGTCAACGTCTGGTATCACGTGGGTTCAAAGAACGAAAAACTTGGCAAAACCGGCTTCGCCCATCTTTATGAGCATCTGATGTTTAATGGCAGCGAGCACTACAATACCGACATCTTCAAAGCTTTTGATCGATTGGGCGCCACCGACTTGAACGGCACCACCAGCAACGATCGGACCAACTATTTCGAGAATGTGCCCACATCCGGACTCGACCAAGTCTTGTGGCTTGAATCGGATCGCATGGGCTTCATGCTCGGCGCCATCGACAAAGCCAGGCTCGATGAACAGCGCGGCGTGGTGCAGAACGAAAAGCGCCAAAGCGAAAATCAACCCTACGCTATCAGCGAAGAGCTGATCACCAAGAGCATCTGGCCTTCCTCTCATCCTTATTCGTGGACCGTCATCGGCTCCATGGACGATCTCAGCGCTGCTTCGCTCGAAGATGTAAAGGAATGGTTCAGAACCTACTACGGCGCCGCCAACGCCACTCTGGTTATCGCCGGCGACATCGATGCCAAAATCGCCAAGGAGAAGGTTGAGAAATATTTCGGAGCCATCCCTTCTGGCCCGCCCGTGGCCCATCAACGCGCCTGGATTGCCAAGCGCACCGGTTCGCAACGGCAGATCGCGCAGGATCGTGTGCCTGCTCCGCGTATATACAAGGTGTGGAATGCGCCCCAATTCGGCGCCGAAGAAAATGAGTATCTGGATCTTGCGGCCACTATCTTAGGCCAAGGCCGTACGTCACGACTCTATAAGAGGCTCGTCTTCCAGGACCAAATCGCCACCGAAGTTCAGGTCCAAAACGAGACGCTGGAAATTGCCGGCATGTTTTCCATCCACGCCACAGCCCGGAATGGAATCGCTCTGGATAAAGTGGAAAAGGCCATCGAGGAAGAGTTGGCGCGCTTCCTTAAGGAAGGCCCCACTGCCGACGAGTTACAAATTGCCAAGACCCGGTCATTTGCAGGTTTCCTGCGTGGCGCTGAGCGTATCGGCGGCTTCGGCGGGAAGAGTGACATTTTGGCGATCAGCCAAGTCTATACCGGCGATGCGAGCTTCTTCCAGAAGCAACTGGCATTGACTCAAGCCGCCACACCCGACCAAGTGAAATCCGCCGCCAATAAGTGGCTCTCCGACGGCGTCTACAATCTGGAAATTCACCCCTTCCCACAATACACGGCCGCTCCCAAGGATACTGACCGCTCTAAGCTCCCTGAACCCGGACCCACGCCCGCCTACAAGATGCCGAAGCTGGAACGCAGCAAACTCTCAAACGGAGTCCAAGTGATTCTGGCCGAGCGCCATTCGCTGCCACTCGTCGCCTTGAACATGGTGATCGATGCCGGATACGCGGCCGATCAGTCCGGGCTGCCGGGCACTACCAACCTCGCCACAAAAATGCTGCTCGACGGCACAGCCAAACGGACTGCTCTGCAAATCAGTGAAGAAACCGCGCGCCTCGGCGCCGCTCTCAGCGCAAATTCCAACCTTGACATCACAAGGGTCAATGTCTCCGCGCTGAAATCGAATCTCGATCCCACCCTTGAACTGTGGGCCGACGTCATTCTGAATCCCGCCTATCCTTCAGCCGATGTGGAACGCCAAAAGAAGCAGCAAATCGCCGCTGTTCAGCGCGAGAAAATGTCGCCCACCGAAGCTGCCCTTCGCGTTCTACCACAGAAAATATACGATGCGGGCCACGCCTATAGCCAGCCCTTTCGCGGCTCCGGCACGGAAGCCAGCATCGGCAAGCTCAACCGCGAAATTCTGGCGAAGTTTCACGCTACCTGGTTCAAGCCGGGTAACGCCACGATCTTGATTGTCGGTGACACAACGCTCGCCGAAATCACCCCGAAGTTGGAGAAGTTGTTTGCCGGATGGAAGGGCGGGGCAGTCCCCAAAAAGAACCTCGGCGAAGTGAAGCAAAAGGAAAAGGCGATGGTCTATTTGATCGATCAGCCCGGCGCGCAACAGTCGAATATTCTCGCCGGCCACATCGCTCCACCCAAAAGCCATCCGGCCGATTTGAGCCTTTACACGTTCGATCAGATTCTGGGCGGATCCTTCACCTCGCGCATCAACATGAACTTGCGCGAAGACAAGCACTGGTCCTATGGATCGCAGACCGTCTACCCCAGCACCCGTGGCCAGCGCCCCTTCATGGTGCTTGCCCCAGTGCAGACCGATAAGACCAAGGAAGCCATTGAGGAGATCCAAAAGGAACTCCGCGGCATCGCAAAGGCGAATCCGGCAACGGCCGAAGAGCTTTCTAAAATTCAGCAGAGCGAAGTGCGGAGCCAAGCAGGCAGCCGTGAAACATCGAACGGAGTGCTGCAGGCGATGGAAGATATCGTTCGCTTTCAGTTTCCCGACAATTATTACGATACCTACGGTCCCCGCATCCAAAGTTTGACGTTAAAGGACATAAACGCGGCCGGCGAAACGCTGCTCCGTCCGGAACAAATGAGTTGGGTGATCGTCGGAGACATGTCGAAAGTGGAAGCACAGATTCGCGCGCTGAAACTGGGCGAGGTGCAAAAGGTCGATGCCGATGGCAACGTCCTTCAATAACCACTGTGGGAAAATAAAGGTCCGGTCGCGCCATCGCGTCCGGACTCATAAATGGCAACCGATACAAAGAGCACTTTTTTAGAAGAACTCCGCTGGCGTGGATTTCTTGAAGCCGTCACCAGCGATGATTTGGACACCTATCTGTCCGAAGAAAAGCGAACCATGTATGTTGGCTTCGACCCCACAGCCGATAGTCTCCACCTCGGCAGTCTAATCCCCGTCATGGCCCTCGCCCATGCACAGCGCCACGGTCATCGTCCCCTTGTGTTGGTCGGCGGAGGCACCGGGTTAATTGGCGATCCCAGCGGCAAGTCCGACGAACGTACATTGCTCACCGCCGAAAAGACGGCCGAAAACGCCGCTGCCGTTCGACTGCAACTGAGCCGCTTCTTCGACATCTCCTCCGACGACAAAGCCCTAATGTTGAACAATGCCGAATGGCTGGTTCCTTTGAACCTGCTCGAATTCCTGCGTGACATCGGCAAGCATTTTTCCGTGAATGAAATGATCAAGCGTGATTCGGTGCGCACTCGCCTTGAAGAGCGGGATCACGGCATCTCCTTCACCGAGTTCAGCTACATGCTGCTGCAGGCCTACGACTTCTACTACCTCTGCCAGCATCATGACTGCGCCATTCAGATGGGCGGCAGCGATCAATGGGGTAATATTCTTTCCGGTAAGGAACTGATCCGGCGCGTGCTTGGCAAGCGCGGCGAAGGGATTACGTTCCCGCTGCTGACCACCTCAACTGGCAAGAAATTCGGGAAGACCGAAGAGGGCGCAGTGTGGCTCGACGCTAAGCGCACCAGTCCCTATCAGATGTACCAGTATTGGCTGCAGACGGCCGACGCCGACGTTGTTCGTTACCTGAAACTCTTCACGTTTCTCAGTCAGGCCCGCATTGAGGAAATAGCTGCCGAAGCGGCGGCGCATCCTGAAAAACGGGAGGCCCAGCGCACGTTAGCCGCTGAATGCGCCGGTGTGGTTCATGGCGCTGAATCGGTCGCCGCGGTGGAAGCCGCCAGCCGCATTCTGTTTTCTGGCTCAAGCGAAATTCCCACTGCCGAAACCGTTGCGATGCTCGCCGGCGAAGTCCCAGTTACTGAAATTCCCTCCGCCGACTTGACTGCCGGCATTACGTTAGTCGATTTACTGGTGCGGAGCAAGTTAGCCGATAGCAAAGGCGCAGCCCGCAAGCTAATCGAAAGCGGCGGCGTTTACGTCAATAACGAACGCCATAATCAGCCGCAAAAAATTGTGTCGGCGGAAGATGTGAAATGGCCTGGCGCGATCCTGCTGCGGTCCGGCAAAAAGAACTTTCACTTGGCGCTCATTCGTTAAAGTCAAATGGACACGACGCGCCGTAACCAGTCCCTGGCTTGCTCGCGTGCCGGCACATCTCTCAATACCCAACTGTCCGTATGGTTCCGGTATGGCAGAGTCTCAAACGTGAACGATGCCCCAGCTCCGCTCGCCATCACATAATCCTTCGTCTCCGCCACCGACCCCTCATGCGCCACGAATACGGGCCGTCCATTCAACCTTAGCAACCTCGTCCCCGCCGATACCCGGTCGCAATCCGCATACGGCCAATTCGTGCGCACTCCATCAAAGTGCGTCGCGGCCAGCATCCCGCGTCACAATCGCGCCACACGGTCATTACGCAATCCTACATAGCCGCGTGCAATTGCCCCTCGCGAAAATCCGGTCAGCACCACCCGTTCCCTGTCCCCGCCAAACTGAGTGCAAATTTGCTCCACGGCCTCAACCGCATGGGCCGCCGTCGCTTCAGCGTCCCCCCACCAATTAAGTTGGTTCGCCCCTCGGCAGGATTCACAAACGGCAAGCACGCCCAAATGTAGCCTCTCCCTTCCGACAACCCAAACCTTAGGGAGCAGCCCAGCGCTTTCCCCGTGCAGATATCCCCAAACCGGCTCGCGTATCCGCCGTTGCCTGCATATTCCACTATCACCGGAAAATTGGCGCTAGACTTCCATTCCGGAGGCAAATAAAGGCTATGGTGAACGTCGGTCAGCCTCCAACCATTGGCTTGCCATCTCACTCGCCTCCCAGCAGCAGGAAGAATCCCTAGCAGCGGCGGAGTCCAAAGGTCCTGCCGCTGATCACGGATATCCGTAGCAAATTCACATAGATTGCGCCGCCGCCCATCCGCCGCCGGCCAAACTTCCAACACCCCTTCTTCGCGTTATCACGAAGACAGTTTACACCCCCATGGACCGACGAGACTTTAAGAGGTAAAGTGGGTTATAAGTTAGTGACAAAATGAGTCTCACCACGCGCGCGCTCCTATCTTTCGTATTTCTCGGTTCGATTGCTCTCGTTCCGCCGATTCAGGCAGCAACCATCGGGACGGTCGTAAACGTCACCGGCGGCGCCTCGGACGTCATCCTTGACGAACCCCGCCAGCGCCTGTATTTGGTCCGTCCCTCACCCTACGATCAGATCGACGTCTATTCCCTGACGCAGCGCCGCGTAACCAACTCCATTAGAACCGATTCCCTGCCTCTGGCCGCCGCCCTTTCGCGCGACGGCAAGCGGTTATACGTCACCTGCCACAACAGCACCTCCATCAATGTGATCGATTTGGACCGCCTCGTCATCGTTCTCAAAATCAGTTTGCCGGCCCGCCCTGAAGGTATCGCAGTCGGTGTCGATGGGCGTGTGTTGATCACCACTATCGGCTCTGGCGCCAACAACCTCCTAAACACGTTATTAATTTACGATCCGTCCGTGGCTGATGTGGGAACAGCCTTGACGCCGGTAGCGGTGGCTCCTCCTCCACCGCTACCACCTACTTTGCCTGCCACGGCCGGCCGCATCTACTTAGCCAATCGTAGTCAACTGCTGGCTACGCCCGATGGCGCAAAGATCATTGGTGTGAACTCCTATCAAGCCAACAACCGCGTAGTTTTTGTGTACGATGCGTTTTCGGCAACCGTTCCACGTAGCCGCGAAATCGGCGACGTCTCCACCAATATCTCTGTTTCCGCCGACGGCTCGAAGTTCATGCTGGGTCTGCGCCTGTTTGACACGAAGACACTTGCCGTTCAAGCCGCCGAAAACGCCGCTAACGCCATGTTCCCTTTCTCCACCACCGTTAACGCACAAGGGTTCGTTCAAGTCGGACAGCAGTTTAATTTGCAGCAAAACCAAGGCGGCAGTATCTTCTCTCCTGACGGAAAACAGATCTACGCCGCTTTCAACATTGCCCCGATTCAGAGTCCGGCAGCACGCGCCAACGTTACCCATTTGCTGGTCAACGATCCCGATAATCTCTTCATTAATACCGCCTTGCAATTACCGGAAAATCTCGCCGGCAAAATGGTCATCACCAATGATGGCGGCACTCTGTATGCGTTGTCGGAATCTGGTTTCACCATCATTCCGCTAAATACGGTCAACCAGAGTACGCTACTCCGTCCCTCCGTGCAGACGTTGCTGCTCGCCAGCGACCAATGCAAAACCTCGCCCGAGGGAACTAGAGCGACGACGGCCATGTTGAATGACGGGCGGAGCACCACTCCCATCCAAGCCAGTTTGACTTTGCTGCAATCTCTTGGCGGAGCAGCCGCGATTCCCGGATTGGGCGCCCTTCCAGGTGGGATCACACTCCCCGGTATCGGCGGCGCACCAGGGGGAGGCAATCCTGGAGGTGGAGGCATTGTCATCAACTTGCCCACAGTTGGAGTGACCGCCCAGGCGGGCCGGACGACCGCCCAGGCGACAACCTCTCAAACCGCTCCCACCGCCCGCGTGACACGCGTCGGAACCGACACAGCCCTCGAGTTCACATTTAATGCCATAGCCGGCCGCAGCCTCGGCACTGTTCCTTCCCATGACTTCTTGCTCACGTCACCGCAGGCTGTAAACGTGCCTCCGCGGATCCGGGTTTACCAAAACAGCCGCAACAGCGAAGCCCGTGGCTCAATTGTTCCCATCGATGTCGGCCTCTCGCCTAATGAGGCGCTTACCGACATGGTCGACGATACCGTTCGCCAACGCATCTATATTTCTAATTCCGGCATGAACCGCGTCGAAGTGCTCGACAAGAAAACCAAAAAAATCTCCCGCACCATCAAGGTTGGCCAACTGCCGCGTTCACTCGCCATGAGCCCCGATGGCGGGATCCTCTTCGTCGCCAATTCCGGTTCGGAATACATCAGCGTCATCGATCTCGACAAGCAGACCGTCATCAGTAAGATCGTCATGCCGCCCATCCCCTTCAATGGCTTCTACAACCCCATTCAGCCCAGCATTATAGCCGCCACCCAGCGGGGATTGTTGGTGGTGATGAGCAATGGAACACTCTGGCGCGTTGTGGGCAATGAAATGGTTCCGCGCACGACCAGCCAGATTATTGGCACAGCTACAATCCCCGGCCCTCGCTCGCTTGCTGCAACACCAAACGGGGAATTCGCCTTGCTGATGGCCGGTAACGGTAATGTCTACCTCTACGACGCTAGCGTCGATGACTTCGTCCAGTCGCGGCAAGTAGCTATTAACCCCATTCAGGGCTTTTACGGCCCAGTCGCCGCCGGCCCTCGTGGCCAATACTTTGTGGCCAACGGCTTGGTACTGAATCAGAGCCTTTCGCCAATTAGCGGAACCGGTTTGACTCCCACAACCCCCGTGCAAGGCGGCGGTGGCTTCCCTGGCTTCCCTGGCTTTCCTGGCGTCGTGACCACGGTTTCCACCACTCGTCCCATTGCCGCCGTGGCCGCCGGAAACGGCACAACTTATGCTCGCCTCACCATACCGGTGGCAACCACCGGCGCTCAGTTGGACGTGGCGGCTCTTGAACTGCTGGACCCGGTGACCGGTCAAACACTCCGCAGTGTTCAGGCGCTTGAAGGTCCTCTGTCCACCGTGAATGGCGCCCAACGCGTCAACATCGATGGACGCACCTTGGTTGTCGATCTTGCCGACAATACCGCCTACGCGGTCACTAGCAGTGGTATCAGCGTCGTTCCCATTGATCTACCGAACCGGGCCGACACTCCTCTTCCGGCTCGCGATGGCTTGGTCAACTTGACTACAATTCAACCCGCCATTTCTCAAAATGGGTTGATTTCAATCTTCGGAACGAACCTGGGGGATTCCGCCAGTTCAACCGCCAATCCGCTACCAACGTTTCTTGGCGGATTGTGCGTCACGTTGGGTCAAACTCCCGTGCCTTTGATCTTGACCTCCGCCACCCAGATCAACGCGCTCATCCCCGCGGATGCCACAGTCGGTCGCAACACTCTTGTAATCCGTAACGTGAATAAGAAAGTGGCTTCGGCCAATATTCCCATCACGATCGCAAAAACGGCGCCAGGCGTAATCACGAATCAGGGTAACTCAGAGGCAATCGTGATGCGGGCTAACGGCGAAAAAATCTCGAAGAGTAATCCCGCAAAACGCGATGAACGCCTCACCCTGTTCGCAACCGGCCTAGGAATTCCTAAAGGAGTTACCCTCGCACTTGGCGCCGCGGCTCCGTCAGACAAGGTCATTAAAACTGACGCCATAAAGCTCTACTTTGGCGATTACCGCTATAAGGAGGCTGAAATTATCGTTGATTCCAGCACCTTCTCTCCTGGACTTGTAGGCGTTTATCAAATCAATTTCAGAATTCCAGGCGCCCATCTTCGCGGCAACAGCCTGCCGATCATGATCCGCCTCGGTTCAGTAGATAGCCCGCTAAAAGGACCGGTAGTTCCAACGATCGCTGTCGACTAGGTTCTTCGCGAGGTTTGGCCGTAGCTTCACAGGCCTTTATCGACTAACAGTCGCGATTGGACCCTGTTGTTATCGCGACGGGTTGAATCATAGTCCGTACTCTATCTCTTACGTCATGCATCCGATGCTGCATTGCAACAGGGCGCTTTTTGTGGTGAAGTAGTTATTAGAAAACATTGCATTTAAAACAAAAACCATGAAAGTACTACGTCTTCTCCTCACCTTAGCCCTCATCTCGAGTTTCGTTGGTTGTAGCACCGATCCTGAATCGCGTAAGAAAAAGGCCCTCACTAAAGGCAACGCGTTCTATGACAACGGCAAGTTTAACGAAGCCTCGATCATGTACCGCAATGCCACCAAGCTTGATCCTCGATTTGGCGAAGCATGGTATCGGCTTGGCTTGTCGGAATTGAAACGGGGCCGTCCTAGCGAGGCTTCGACCGCATTGCGTCGCGCTGTTGAATTACAGCCGGAGAACAATGACGCATTCAGTAAACTGGCCGACCTTTACTTAACGGCGTATCTTGCCGATACCAATCGGTTTAAGTTCCTCCTTCCCGAACTGAAAGATCTTGCGAATCGCCTAGCTAAGCGAAATCCGAAATCCTATGACTCCTTAAGGTTAAACGGATATTTGGCGCTGTCCGACAAGGATCTTCCGCTGGCGCTTGACTACTTTACGAAAGCCGACGCCACGAAACCCGATCAACCAGGACTCGTTCTCATCCTTTCGAATACCCTCTATAATTCCGGAAGGCAGGAAGAGGGTTTGACCAAGCTCAAAGGTTTGATTGAAAAAGACAAAACCTACTATCCGGCCTACGACTTCTTGTATTCGGTGTATGCCAGGGACAACAACTTCGCCGCAGCCGACCAGATCATCAATCAAAAGACCAACAACAATCCCGAAGATGGCACCCTCTTAATCAACCTCGCCACGCACTACTTCCTTTCAAGAAAAGAACCGGAAATGAAGGCCACGCTGAACCGTCTCACGTCCGATCCGAAAACATTCCCCACCGCATACCAGATGGTGGGCGATTTTCACTACCGTATTCGCGACTTTGACAATGCCCTGAAAGCCTACGAAACAGGCATGGCTTCTCAGAAAGATAAGAGCCGCGATTTCCAGAAGCGCTTAATTGAAGTAAAGGTTGCCCAGAACAAACTACCCGAAGCCATCGCCCTGGTAGATCAACTGTTGAAGGATGATCCTAAGGATCCTGACTCAATCGCCATGCGCGCCACACTGCAGCTTTACGGCGGCAAGCCGGAACAGCAGGCTACCGCCATCGCCGACCTGCAGTCGGTTGTCCAGAAGATGCCTGATAATTTCGTGCTCCGTTTCAACCTTGGGCGCGCACTGATGCAAAAGGATGACGTGGAAGGCGCTAAGGCTCAGTTTCAGGACGCAATCAAGCTCAGGCCCGATTATATTCCACCTCGCATGGCTCTGGCCCAAATCCAGCTCTCTCGCAGCGAGTGGGCCAATGCCATGAATTCCGGTAAGGACATTCTTGCCGTTAGCCCCAACAACGTTGGCGGACGTTTGATCATTTCCAGCGCGCTGATGGGTACCCAAGAACTCAAACAAGCCCGTAAGGAACTCGAACAAACCCTTGCGCTTTACCCCGGTTCGAACGACGCTAAGTATCAGTTAGCTTTCATTTTCTTCCAGGAAAAAAAGTATGCTGAAGCTGAAAAAATCTTCTCCGAAATGTATCATTCCAATCCGCCCGATGTCCGCGGATTGATGGGCATTACGGAAACCTACATGACTCAGGGTAAGTATGATCTTGCCCTGGCGGCCGTCAAGAAGGAGATTGCCCTCCACCCGGAACGTACGTCATTGAAGATCGCCGCGGGCAATATTGCCATCCGCAACAAACAGATTCCCGAAGCTCTGCAGCTTTATAAGCAGGTCATCGACGCTAATCCCAAAGACGGAACAATGTTTGTTCGCATGGGGATTGCCTACCGCCAGCTTGGCGACTCGAAGAACGCCATCGAATACCTTCGCCGCGCGGTAGAACTGCTTCCCAACGATCCTAACCCTTACGCCGAACTTGCGCTGCTACTCCACACCGGGGGCAACGCTAACCAAGCCCGGCCTCTATACGAAAAGATCCTCAAGATGCAGCCTAATAACGAGATAGCTCTCAATAATCTCGCTTATATGATGGCGGAAGAAGGCGCCGATCTTGATCAGGCGTTGACTCTCGCGCAACGGGCCAAGCAAAAGAACCCCAACGACCCCAATATCGCCGACACGCTGGGCTGGGTCTACATCAAGAAAAAGCTCCCGGACAGCGCTATTAATGTGTTGAAGGAAATTATGGAAAAGTTTCCAACGCACCCCAATTCAGCTACTTTCAAGTATCACCTTGGATTGGCTTACGTGGAAAAGGGCGACAAGGATGCCGCTAAAAAGGTTCTCGCCGATGCTATGAAGTCCAAGCCCAGCGAGAAAGATGCGAAGGAAATCCAAGCGTTAATCCAAAAGCTCGGTTAAACTTCCTTTATATGGTAAGCATGCTGAAAAGGGTAGGATTGCTCCTGCCCTTTTGTATTTCGGCCTTATCCGCGGCGGCGGTCCTTTCAATCTCTGGCCCTCTGCGGTACAATCCGCCCCAGTTGCCCAAACTCGTCCCCGGCGCTTTGTATGGAATTCTGGTCTCGATCGATTCTCCTAGCCAACTAGGAGCCGGTCGCCTTCAAGTGACACTGAAGTCCGCATCCTCCGTCCTCGTCTCGAAGGCGCTCCACGCCGGTGATGGCGATCTCTACAGCATTATTCGCGGCCAGGGCGGCGAGTCTCTCGTTATCGAACCTCTTGCAGGCGCTTCTACCGCCATCGTCTACCGATTGAAGGTCACCGATTTGGGCCAGCCCTCAAATATCGCCTACGAACCCAACAATCGCCCTGAAGACGCGAACCCCATTCAGTTGAACCAAACCATTTTTGCCTCCGGCGATGAGGCGCTCTATTTTCCCGACCCCGCAGGCGCTACCTCCCGCCAATCCGCCGCCGACCCCAATAAGGATTGGTTCCGCTTCGAGTTCAACGATCCCAAACCCAAGCTGGTCCACTTCGCTCTGGACCTCACGGAGCGCGACAACCTGCCCGTCGATATCAGCATCTGGCGGGCCGCTTCTTCCGGTAAAATCGAACCCTTTCATGACGGCGAAGACCCCGTTGCGCTCCCTCATGAAGTTCAAGCCTTAAACGGAAATAAGTTCACAGTTCGTGTCCTCTCCAAACCGGGAACTTATTTCATACGGGTCGTCGCCAATCACCCCGAATACAGACTGCGCACCCGTACTTACGATCCGCCGCCTTACGCCAAACCGCAAGAAGCCGTCCAATCCGCCATCGACTACATCATCGCGTCCGGCGACTCCTGGCACGCCAATACGCCCCGTCGTGGCGGAGTATTCGACCGGGTAGCCAGCGTCCATCAGGAAACGTCCCTGTGCGTCGCCTGCCACGCCACCCACTTCACACAACGCGCCCAGCTTTATGGATTGAGAAACGGATACGACCTCAACTACCGTCCACAACTCCAGTTCCTGGCCGAACGTTTTTACAACAATCCCCGGCCCTTTTACGGATTCGAGGAACAAGGCGCGGTTTGGGCTCGCGTCATTTCCGCCCCGGCCAACGTGCTGGGCCGCATGTCCCACCTGCTAAGTGTGTTTGAATCGCAGGTGTCCAAAACTCCACGCCCCGCCTATCACGAAGGCGTCGCCAACTACCTGAAGCTTTACTACGATGGCCGCACCAAGTTGCCCAACGACGAGACCAATGGCAATACGCCGCTAGTCAGCGCCTACGAAGTGGCTTGGTACGCCTGGGAAGACACGCACGACCCCAAAATTGCCGCCTTAATCGAGCAGGATGAGATCAAGAACATGATCGACCTCTGCTACCAAACCTTAGCCCTCGCCGCCATCGATCCCGCTAAGCACGCGGACAAGATCAAGAAAAACGCCGCCCGCATCCTTGAGCTCCAACGCCCCTCCGGACAATGGTCCATGCATTTTTCCGCGAAGGAACACGAAGTGGAATTTCAAACTGGCCACGCTCTATGGGCTCTCTCCGCCGCTGGCGTTCCTCGCGATAATCAACAAGTGAAGAAGTCCATCGAATACCTGCTCGGCCGTCAACAACAGTTCGGTGGTTGGCTCGACCCGCTTCAGTCATTCGAAAACTTTCGCACCCCGTTCCGTGAAACGCAGATGGCAATCCTTGGGTTGAGTTCCTACTACCCCAAGCCGCCGCGTCAACCTGGCTGGGGAGCAGCCAACCCCAAAACCTATCCCGCCAACCCGGCATTGAAGCTCGTAGCTCTGGACGAAACGTGGGACACCCGTCCGGCAACGCTCGTCAAAGAAGTGGAAAACGAAGACACGCTCTTGCGCCAACAGGCAGTTGAAGCTCTCGGTCGCACAGGTTCGACGCAGGCCGATCTTACCGTCGTCGCCGCCCGCCTCGCCGACCCCAGCAAGCTTGTCTCCCGCACCGCCGCATGGGCCGTAAGGCAGCTTTTAAGCCGCTATCCGGCGCTTGACTCGGCACAACTCACTTCAGCCATGAACGACCCGCGCGAACGCGCCCGTTGGGGAGCATCCCGCGTTTTCGCAACGCACTTTTCTGCCCTTGCCAAGCGTCCCGAACTCTCCGCCCCTTTGCGCGCCCTTGCCTCCGATGCCTCTCCCGCTACCCAATCCCAGGCGCTGAAAGGTCTTTGGCAATTCTGGTTCTGGACACCCAGCGAAGCTGCCAAATCCGCCATCGAAGACACGCTGCTAACCAAACTGGATGACGCCAGCCATCCCTGGGTGCTACGTAATGTAAAGGAAGCGATCTACAACATTGCCGACGAGAATATTCGCTACCTCTATAACAATTGGATCCCGCTGCTCGCCACCGAAGAAAGCCGCACAAGAGCCATTGCCGGAAGACTCGCCCACGAATCGCGCCTAACCGAAAAATTCTCAACCGTGCTTGAAAAGGGCTCCCCCGCCCAAGCCAGGGTCCTGCTGGCGGCTCTAACCGAGTTCGAACTCCGCCGCGCCGACGTTTACGATTTGAAGGCCGATATCAACTCAACCTTTCAACCCACCTACAACCGAATCGGTAACGACGTTGAACAAATCGTCTTATTCGGCCCCTCAAATGACCGCTTCGCCAAAGCCCTCAGGCCCTATCTCGATTCAGCTGACTCCGATACAAAGCGTCTAGCCCACAACGCCGCCATCCTGCTGCGCGACGCCCCCTTTGCCGCGGTCGTGAAACAAGCCG
Source organism: Acidobacteriota bacterium (assembly GCA_025350695.1). Taxonomy (GTDB): domain Bacteria; phylum Acidobacteriota; class Terriglobia; order Bryobacterales; family Bryobacteraceae; genus JANXSF01. The sequence continues at coordinate 31,116 of JANXXI010000005.1, read as the reverse complement.
GCAAGCCGGGCGGCGAACGCGAACAAATCTTCACGAAGATGAAAGAACGGATGCCCGAAACTCTTGCCGCCCTCCGTGCAGTTGGCCTGGCGCCGGCTGAGCCGCGCCGCCCCGGAACAGCCGGTCCAGGCCGTCGCGCCGCAGGTAGCAGCGCCGCGCGTCCCGACGACGCCTACTTCCGCGGTTACGTCGAACCCATCCTCACTACCCGAGGCAAAGACGGCTACGCCTGCGTTCACTGCCATGCCTCGCACGCGATCTTCGATGGCACTCTGGGTTCAGCTCAAAAAGTGATCAATCTCGAAAACCCCGAAGAGAGTCTCATACTGCGCAAACCCATTACCGACGCCGAAAGCGAAGGTGTCGTGAATGCCAACAAACTCTCCCACGGTGGCGGCATCCGCTTTGAGGCGGGTTCGCCCGAATACAACACCATACTCAATTGGATTAGAGGAACGAAGCCTTGATCAATCACCCCGCCGCTGCCTACATAGGGCCATTTATCGTCTTTGTCGCATTTCTCGCAGGCGGAAAATACCTACCCATACCAGCTGGAGCTGAACAGATTCTCCGCTTCGTGGTGGTCGCCGCCGCCATTTGGTATTTTAGCCGCCACCTGGTCAGCCTAAAGATGAAGGCTCCCATTGCCTCCATAGGGCTTGGTATCGCTGTCTTTCTGCTCTGGATTGGCCCAAACGCCCTTATCCCCGGTTACCGTAACCATTGGCTCTTTCAGAATTCCATCACCGGCACAATCCAAGTCTCCATGCCTCCGGGTCTGCTACAAGACCATTTCCAACTCATCCTCCGCATGGCCCGCGCCGCATTGCTCGTGCCAATTCTCGAAGAGCTATTCTGGCGTGGCTGGCTTATGCGTTGGCTGATCGACAACGATTTTGAGAAAGTGCCGCTAGGAACCTACGCGGTTAGCGCGTTCTGGATTACCGCCGCCCTGTTCGCCTCCGAACATGGCCCCTATTGGGAAGTCGGCTTGATCACCGGCGCAATTTATAACTGGTGGATGATTCGCACGAAATCGCTGCCCGATCTTTACGTCACCCACGGCGTCACCAACCTCTGCCTGTCGCTCTACGTCATCGCCACGGGTAAGTGGGAATACTGGATGTAGGCGGCCTTGAACATCTATCTGTATTTCATCGGCAAACCCAAAAACCCCGCAGCCAACGCCATGGCCGCCGAATACTTGAAGATGGCTTCGCGCTACATCCCCTGCCAGTCGCGCGAGATTGTCCCCACTCGCTTCGACCCCTGGAAACAGCACCCCAGCGCCTCAAAGATCCTGCTCGATCCACTTGGCAAGACCATGGATTCACCCCAATTCGCCCGCTGGTTTGAGAAGACGGAGCTCGAATCGCGCGACCTGGTCTTTATCATCGGCGGACACGACGGTCTGCCACCAGCCTGGCGCGACAAAGGCAACTTACTTTTAAGTTTATCGGCCATGACTTGGCCACATGAATTGGCTAGAGCTATGCTAGCCGAACAGATCTACCGGGCCTTAGCCACCTTGCGCGGCCACCCATACCCAAGGTAGGCAAACGCGACTACAGCCGCTTGTTGACCTCAGCCTCAACCTCAGTAAGTGCCGTCTCGCCGTACCAAGCCTTAATCTTCACGCCCTTGCGGTCATAAAGAAACAGAGCCGGCAGCGCCCCATTCCACTTCGGATCCACCAGGCCGATAAACTTATCCTCGTCCTTAGCTTTCCGAATATACGTCGCGCCTTTCACTCCACTCGTCTGCAAAAACGTCTTCGCCTGACCCTCAGCCTCGCCATCGTCCCCCGAAATTGTGACAAACGAAAACCCTTTGCCTTCCAGCCTCGCGGCCATCTTCGCCAGCGCCGGAATCTCCTTGCGGCAAGGCACGCACCAAGTGGCCCAGAAATTCACCAGCACCACTTTGCCTTTGCTCGCCGCCACGGTGGAGGCATAGTTTCCCTCATTCACAGGGCTCAGCGTTTGCGCCCCAGCCACCAAAGCAAGAACTAATGAGCCGAAAAGTATTTTCATTTAGGAACTCTTCCGAAAGCGATGAATCGTACAACCAAAAGCCCTCAACGCCGCGCGTGGCGCAGCCTTGCCAGCCAACGCGGCGTCAATCGCATCCCGCAATGCCGTCACCTTCACCCGCGCCTCATTCTTCGAATCATCCACGGCGCCGTGATAAACAACCTCGCCCTTGTGGTTCAGCACAAATGATTCCGGTGTCATGCTGGCATGCAGTTGATCCGCCACCACATTCTTCCAATCTTTATAAACAGGAAAGGAAAACTCCGCCGCGCGAACGTGCTCTTTCACTTCCGTCATCGTTTCGTTGTCGTTGGAATTGACGAACACAAACTGCACGCCCCGGCCCCTATAGTCGGAGGTCATCAGCTGGTACCGGTCATGGTACGCATTCGATATCGGGCATACCGCGGAAATGAAAATCACCACAGTGGCCTCGGCTTTCGCCGTCAAAATCTGAACCGGCTGGTTGGCCGTGTCGTGCAGCCGCAATATTGGAGTAGCTGCCTCAGAGGCAACTGCCAGTATCATGAATGCCGCCAACCCCCGCGTCATTTTTTCTCGCTCTTGCTGTCTGGTTTGGCTGTATCCAGTTTTAAGTTGACTACCGCTACTTTCCGGTCGTCAAACGTGGAAACCGTCTTTGCCGCGGACACAAAACCCTTTCCCTCGGCCTTCACTTCATAGTCCACATCCCGCGCAAGATTGTTGAACATGAACTTGCCGTCTTCCTTCGTGATAAACGAACGGATCTGCAGCGTTTTCATGTTCTTGATCTGCACTACGGCGGCTGGCGCGAACTGGTCGCTTGCATCGCGCACGGTACCCTGCACGATCCGAATTGTCGGGTCGTCCTTCTCTTTCTTCTTTGGAGGAAACTCAATCTGGGCTGGGGCCAATAGCGCCCCAAGCAGGAACATACTGATCAACTGGAAACGCATAGTGCCTCACTAGTTAGGATGTCAGGGCTTGGTCTTTGGTTTCAGCTCAAATGCCACATCTATGCGCTGTTCAATCCCAACTTCCGTGCTCTTTTCTTCGGACTGAAAGCCACTAGCCTTAACGCTTATAGTATAGCGTGCGAAAACCGGAGGAACCCGAAAGGCAAACTCCCCCCTTGTATTCGCCGTCATGTGCTGTTGCCCTTTGCCTTTCTCCGGCTTCAGCGTCACTTCCGCGCCTGGAAGTGCAAACCCAGGCGGCCGAAACACAGTTCCCGCCACCACGCTGTAAGATTCAACCTTCTTTGCCTTCTCTTTATCTTTTTCGGCGGCATTCCCCGCCGCTAAACCCGGGATGCAGAACCCAACAAGCAAAATAAAAAGTTGCCAGACAAGCGTCCTAGCGATAGTCTTCTTCCTCTTCTTCGACTTCTTCCTCATCGTCATCCTCGTCGAAGTCATCTTCATCCTCATCGTCTTCGTCGTCATCATCGGCCGACTCAAGCTCTAAGGGCGCCTTGTCGCTGACGCGCAAAAGCGCGGCGCATTCGTCGCAATTAAGCTCATCGCCTTCATCCAACTCATCTTCTTCAACATCAATATTCGCGTCACAAAGAGGACATTTCACCATATAGTTTTTCTCCCCGGCCTACGGGTTATTCTACAAAACCCCATACCAATTGCAAGGCCCAGTCAGCAGTTATTTTTGCGCGGCAAGTTTGCGCCGCGTGGTCGGAGGAATGATCCCCTTCAACCTCAAACACAGAAACATCTGCGCCCGATGCGTTAATTCGTGTTCTTTCACGAATTGCAACATCTCCAAGCGCGTTACTTTTGCCCCGTCAAAACGGGTTATCGTCTGAGCAAAAAACTCAGAATTCTTTTCCGCCAACTCCGCTGTCCGCGCCGCAACGCTTTCCCGCAGATTCCTCGCAAGCTCTTCCGCGCCTACATTTTCACCCAAAATTCTGGCGAAAGTTCCCATCCTTTTCCGAGCCTCCGGACCCTGCAGCGATTCGTCTCCAGCGGCCACCATACCAGCCAGCGCTTCCCCAGATTGCAGAATGTGCACCGCCAGTTCACGGAACGTCATTAAATCGGCCGTTGGGCGGAAATCCAACTCGCCCGAAGGAAAATCCTCCAGCGCCTGCACCGTATCGGCGCGAATAGACTTCCATGAGTCCAAAACTGTCTCAAGACGAACCATATTCGCATTGTAACTGCTCAAAGCCTCTAATGGAAAACGGCTCAGCATTATTTCAACTCGGATTTTCAACAATCCACATCCCAGGGAACTTTCGCCGCGCCACCTTCGTCGAGTATCTTGATAGAGTATGCGCTACCTCTGCACACCAGATGATGACGACTTCGGCTTCGATGACGGTGACCCCGGCGACGAGGGCGACGACCAGCAAGAAGACGATCAAGACGACGAGGAAGATCAGGAACAGGACGACGACGAACCAAATCAACAGGCCGCCGGTGATCCAAACGGCGACGATTTCGCCGACGAAGACCTCCCCGAAGTGGATAACGACGTCTACGCCTCCGCCGAAGATTTTCCTAACGCCGCCGATGTCGACTTCGAGGACGATGAAGGCGGGTGGAGCACCGCCGACTACACCCAATCCGCGCAAAACATCTTTGGCGACCATCCCTTCTTCGGCGACACCTTAGACACGAAGATGGAGCAGCAAGGCTACCAGCCGTTCACCGACCCCACTTTCGAACGCACCTTTGAAGACCTCGCCCCGGGCAGCACCCAAACCGTCACACTCTTCGAGAGGGGAGGGAAACTCTTCGCCTATGGCTACCTGCCCATGGCGCTACTCAGCATCCTGCAATCCCGCTATACCGGTGTCGATTTTAGCAACCTCGACGTGTCCGTCCCTGGCATCGGCGAACGCACCCAGCCACAGCCTCTACCCGCCGCCTTCGAGAGCATTCAGCCCGCTGACGCCGTCGATCTTCGCAAATACGCAACCCCCGTCTCCGACCAAAAGCAAACCTCGCGCTGCGCCGCCTTCGCCTGGACCCATGCCAACGAAATGGCCCACAGCATCATCGGCGGCGAAGCCCCGCGCCTGTCTCCCAATTACACCATGCTCCAATTCCAGCAAATGCAGGGAGACGCCCAGAATTTCCGTTACGCGTACCAAGGCGGTGACGGCACGGTTCCCGGTCCCGAACCAGGCCATGTACTCGCCCAAGCCGGTACCTGCCGTCAGATACTGTGGCCCGACGATTCGCCGCAGCCTTTAGTCGACCAGCGTCAAATGGAAGCCGATGCCGAACAACATCGGCTGCCGGCCAAGCCCTGGCCCATCACTCTGGATGACGCAAAAAAAGTGCTAACCGCGGGCTGCCCCGTGCAGGTCTCCATGAATACCGGCCCCATGTTTAGCCAGGTAGGCCGCGATGGTCAGGTTAATGCCGCCGAGGACCCCAGCGGAATGCACGGTCGTCACGCCATGCTAATGTGCGGCTATACCGGCAATTTTTATATAGTGAAGAATTCCTGGGGAAGCGAATGGGGGGACACAGGCTACTGTTATATTCCAAAGAACGTGCTAGCCGCATCGGATCCAGACTTAGTCGCCGTGTTACTAGACAAGAAAACAGTAAGTTAGAATGCTGCCCCTACTCCTAGCCGCCACACTAACCCTTCCGGTCATCATCGACACCGATTCCGGAGTCGACGACATGATGGCAATCGCCTACCTGCTCGCCCAGCCCGAGATCAAGATCGAAGCCATAACAATTTCCAACGGACTAGCCCACGTCGATAAAGGAGCCCAAAATGTAATTCGCCTGCTCGAACAAGCCGGTCGTCCCCAAATCCCCGTTTACATCGGCCGCGACAAACCCCTATCCGGCAACGCCGAATTCCCAAAAGCTTGGCGCGACACCTCCGATAATCCACCGCTCGCAGCGGCCAGCGGCGCTCCCCAAAAACAGTCCGCCACGGCCTTCTTAAAGCAACGCCTGAAAGAAATAAAACGCCCCGTCATCATCCTTGCTCTTGGCCCACTTACTAACTTGGCCGAAGCTCTCGAAGGCGCCAAGACCGCCACAAAAGTCATTCAGAACTTAGTCATCATGGGCGGCGCCGTGCGTGTCCAAGGTAACTTACCTGACGGCGAATTCTTCAAGACCGACAACATCACCGCCGAGTGGAACTTCTTCATCGACCCTCAAGCCGCCGATCGCGTCTTCAACGCCGGACTCCCAATCCGATTAGTCCCCCTCGACGCCACCAGCCGAGTCCCGATCGGCCCCGAATTCCTCAAGGAATTAGAGCAAATGAAACGCAACAAATTAGGGGACACGGTCCTGGCAATCCTGCGCACGGAAAAGGATCTAGTGGACAAAGGCATCTACCAGGCCTGGGACCCTCTAGCCGCCGTCGCTCTGGTTGACCCGCGCGTCGTAATCTGGGAAAACCTGACTATCCGCATTAAAATGGAGAAGCCCGAAGAAGGCCGCTCCCAGCTTTCGCCCGGGCTCAATCACAATGCGAAGGTAGGGGTAGGAGCCCGAGCCGAAATGTTCAAAGACCTATTCTTCGAACCCCTTCGTGCTAAATAGGTAAATCAGATCCAGTTCATGCCAAAATCCTCAACGCTCCTAACCCGCCTCTCCAAAATCGCGGCTAAATTCCCGGAAGCCATCCGCGAAGACCAAGCCTCCCACGCCAGTTTCGTGGTTCGTAAAAAGGTATTCGCCTACTTCCTCGACAACCATCATAACGACGGCATAATTTCCATCGCCTGTAAGGCTCTCCCCGGAGACAACAAATCTTTCGCAGCCGCCGAACCCACGCGTTACTACCTACCCGCATACATCGGCCCCCGTGGCTGGGTCGCCCTCCGCCTGGACCAGGGCAAAGTGGATTGGGACGAAGTGTCAGAACTAATGCTCGGCAGTTACCTGCTTTGCGCTCCAAAAGCTCTTGCCCGTTCGGTCAGACCTTCTACGGAATAAGACTCGAAATCAGCAAAGCAGAGAATTACCCACGCCTGCAGCCCAATTCATCGAATTAGCATCCCCTGTCCCGTTGGAAGCGACAGAACGGAAGTGTGAAATCGACGCGCCACTCTGTCGATAGCCTCGCGTTGGCAATCGTGGCCCGCATACGCGTAGTCGTCGAGCAGGATAATAGCGCCGGGAGGTAGCCGATCCCAAAAAAAACTCAAGTGCGGTTCGTTCTAGCGCCGAATACTGCTCCATGACTGGCCCGACGAAGGTGTCTATCAAGTAGAAGCGTCTTCCGACCCGGTTCCAGGCAAGCCCCTGCATAATGGCCGAACTGATGAAGCCGGCGTTCACACCACACTCGACGAAGTCACCGTCCACGCGCAGACTCGTTTGCGCTGCCCACAATGCAGTGTGTACGCGCCACTCGAAACCGGGATCGATACCCTTACTTGCCTGCACCCCACGCGCATAGGCCTCCCTGAAACTCCGATCCTCTCGGAACGAGCAGGAGTGCGCGGTTAGTAGGCCGTCCTGCGCGTACCTGCCCCGAAGATTATAGATGGCGATGCCGAACCTGCCAAACATTTGCTTGATGCTTCTGACCAATAATTGCATCCCCCGCTTGGCGTCTGCGCCCCAATCGCCGAAGTTCTTCAACTGGTTGGAATGGAACCGAGCCACACTCGTTATCCACAATCTGAGCTTCAATCTCAGCTATATGTTTGAGGGCGTAAGTTCGAGCGCTTACCAAGCCTCGGCACGCAGTGATGGGTACGCGACCAGGAGTTCCTGGTCCGTACCAAGGCGCCTCGCCTGTTCAAATACGCGTTCTGACAACGCTTGGCTCGCCACCGCAAACATTACTTAGCGAATCAATGTCCTGATGACGAAGACAAGTTAAGAGAAGGCAGAGAGGCATTTTACTCAATACTTTGGAACTGAGGGATCTACTTGATCACTCCACGATCCGATTCCGCCGGTCATGTTCAGTACGGTCTTGAAGCCTGATGCACGCATCAGTTCGCAGGCTTTGGCGCTGCGGCCTCCGCCTTTGCAATGCATTACGTAATCGGCGTTCGGGTCGAGTTCGCTTAAGTGCTTGGGAAGTTCGCCAAGCGGGATCAGCTTCGCTGTTGGAATGCTGCAGATCTGGTACTCATGTGGTTCGCGAACGTCGATGAGGATGAAATTGTCTTTCCGGTCGATGCGTTCCTTTACCTGCTTTGGTGAAATGTCGGTCATCTTCTTTTCCTCCGCGCTGGGTGGTGGGGCTTCGGGCATTATGCCGCAGAATTGCTGGTAATCGATCAGCTTGGTGATCGTACGGTGGTCGCCGCAGATGGGGCATTCGGGGTTCCGGCGGAGCTTCAATTCGCGGAACTTCATGTTCAAGGCGTCGTAGAGTAGCAGGCGGCCCTTGAGCGTTGTGCCGATTCCGAGCAGCAGCTTCACCACTTCCGTGGCTTGCATGACGCCGATGATGCCGGGTAGAATTCCGAGCACGCCACCTTCGGCGCAACTGGGAACGAGGCCGGGGGGCGGTGGTTCGGGATATAGGCAACGGTAGCAGGGGCCGTCCTGGTAACCGAAGACAGAGGCTTGGCCTTCGAAGCGGAAGATGGAACCGTACGCGTTCGGTTTGCCGAGCAGTACGCAGGCATCGTTCACCAGGTAGCGGGTGGGGAAGTTGTCGGTGCCGTCGGCCACTACGTCGTAATCCTTGATGATGTCCAGCGCATTGTCGCTGGTCAACGCCACTTCGTACTTGACGATTTCCAGGTGCGGATTGATGTCGAGCATCGAGTCGGCGGCTGAATCGAGCTTCTTGCGACCGACGTCCTTGGTGCCGTGGATAATCTGGCGCTGGAGGTTGGAGAAATCGACGACATCGAAATCTACGAGGCCGATTTTGCCGATGCCGGCAGCGGCGAGGTACAAGCCGAGAGGTGCGCCGAGGCCGCCGGTACCGACCAGAAGCACGCTGGAATTCTTCAGTTTTATTTGGCCTTCCATGCCGACTTCGGGCAGGATTAAATGGCGGCTGTAGCGTTGAATTTCTTCAGGCAGAAGCTGCTTGACCATGAGTTAAAGGCCTCCGGCAATGCTGGGGACGATGGAGATCGTGTCGGAGTCCGCGAGCGGCGTCGATTCCTTCTTCATGTAACGAATATCTTCGTCGTTCAAGTAGATGTTGACGAAGCTTCGCAGCTTGCCTTCATCGTTGTACAGGTTCTTCTTCAAGTCGGGATGGGCAGTGGTTAGGGCATTGAGCGCCTCGCCAACGGTTGCGCCGGTGACGTCCACGGAATCCTTCTTGTCTACGTATTGACGCAAGGGCGTCGGGATCAAAATTTTCGCCATAAAATCAGTATTTCAACTCCTCTTTGGGGGCCTCGGTTTGTTCGGCGTTGGGAAGGAACGAGTTCGCGTGGTGGAACTCTCCTTTATAGATTGACAGGACGACGAAGGAATACCAGGGGCAGGAATTCTTCAAATCGGTTTCGGAAAAATAGGCATCGCAATCGGGGTGCGAGTGGAAGATTCCGATGAGGTCCATGCCACGGGCGCGGGCCTCTTTGTCGGCCTTCATGAGGTCTTCGGGGCGCAGTTCGTAGCGTTCATGTTGCACGCCGGTGAAGGCGTTTTCGATGGCTAGGCCGATCTTGACGGTCTTGACGTCGCCATCGACAGTTCCGATCATAGCGCCGCAGCACTCGTTGGGATAGGTGGACTTGGCATGGGAGACCATGACTTGCCAAGCTTCGGGTTCGATTTGAATCATTCGTAAGCTTCTATTTTAGCTGGGGTCGGACCAGAAGTGCTCGCTCAAGTATTTGTCGGCGCCATCGCAGAGGATGGTTACCAGTACCCCGGACTTGCCTTGGTCGGCCAGACGCTTGCCGATTTTGAGCGAGGCGTGGACATTGGCTCCGGCGGAGATGCCGACTAAGATGCCCTCTTCGCGGGCTAGCCGCTTGACCATTTTATAGGCGTCTTCGGTTTCGATCCACAAATTTTCGTCGGCGAGAGTGGCATCGTAAATGGGCGGCACGATGGCCGTGGGCATGTGCTTCAACCCTTCAAGACCGTGGAAGCCAGTTGCGGGTTGGGCTGAGATGCAGGTGACGTGGGGCAAGCTATCGTTGAAGCGGCGGGTGCATCCCATGAAGGTGCCGCTGGTGCCGAGGGCGGCGATGAAGTGCGTGATGCGCTCTTCGGTTTGGGCCAAGATTTCAAGGCCTGTTCCTTCGTAATGAGCTTGCCAGTTGGCGGGGTTGCCGTATTGATCGGGGTAGAAATAACGGTGAGGGTCGGCGGCGACTATTTTTTGGACGGTGCGAATGGCCCCGTCGGAACCTTCGCCACCGGGTGTCAAGACGAGTTCGGCTCCGTAAGCGGCGAGAATTTTCTTACGTTCGGGCGAGGCGTTTTCAGGCAGGCAGAGCTTCACCTTATAGCCCTTGGCGGCGGCGATCATAGCGTAGGCGATGCCGGTGTTGCCGCTGGTGGCGTCGATGATGATTTTATCGGGCGTGAGCGCGCCGGACTGTTCGCCTTTGAGGATCATGTTGAGGGCGGGGCGATCCTTGACGGAGCCGCCGGGGTTGAAGTATTCGGCTTTGGCGTAGATTTCGATGCCAGGGAGGTCCTCGGCCATGCGTTCGAGCTTGAGCAGCGGGGTGTTGCCGATGGAGGCAAGCAGGGACCCGGCGGCGGGGGTGGCTCGGGGCTTGGTGAGGGAGGCGTGCATAGTTTTGATTGTAGGAAGCTGGTGCATGTCAGTCAAGAATGGTATGTATAGGACCTTTTCCTTTTTAAGATGAGAGTGGGTTGGGTAAGGATGCAAGTGGGCGCAGTTGTGCCGCCAGCGGATGCATTCGTTTTCCTAAATTTAGCGCTGGCGGGGGAGTTTTGCGCTCCAACTTGATGATTGCCGGCCAAGGCAACTGGCCTGATTTGTCAGGCTGACGGCGCTGGTTCACCCAACCAATGCCGTTTTCAAGTGATTCTGCGCGGGCTCCCCCGCTTTTGCTGTGTGTAATAACTCGGATCGATTCGAGACCGGACTCCTTGCGGAGTGCGGTTTTCGTTTGAAGAGTAGTCCGGGCCCGGATTCGCTCTCTGGAATTAAGGTAGCGCGTGGGGGCAAGGGGATTCAGACGTGGGGAATTTCAAGTGGTTGAGATTGTTATGGGTTTAGTTTTTGAGTGGATGGGGACGGGGGTTTTGGCGGTGAGGTAAAACGTGGCATCCGCCCCTGAGGTCAAGGCATAGTCAAAGTGGTCTCGGTACCATGAATCCAGGAGGATGGGCGATTGAATGCCGCTTGCATTAGCCGTCCTACAGAGAACACTCTTTCCCAACATGTCAAAATGAGAGCAAGGAGACCAGATTTTTTGGGTCCTCAGAATATTCCATTTTGTGCTTTGTCCAATGTTACACGTTTTGCAGAGGGGCGAGTTGTCGCAACTGTCCTCCAAACTTTGACTGCCTAGATAAAACCGTTCCCGGCTAACTGCGCAGAAGTTTCAGCCCATGCAATCCTTGAGCCTCGATGTCGGTTGACCAGAGAACAATCCATCACGGAGCGACCAAGTACCTGCGAAAATCCTATTCGGAGAACTGCGTGATCTTCACGGCTCTCCCGTCGGGAAATACCGCGCGAATATCGAGGTCTGCGCCCACGGCTTGAAGGTAGCTGCCGAGCGTGCTGACATACACATCGTTGCGGCGCTCCAGTTTGGACACATCGCCCAGCCCCATGTGGAGGTCCTCGGCCATCTTGGTCTGCGTCAATTCACGGGCCTTCCTCAACTGATGCAGGGACATCTCCTCGATCAATCCGCGATGCTCCGTCTCGCTCGCCGCCCGAGCTGTGGCGGACAACCTCGCGCGTAGTTCCTGGAAATTGTTAAGCCACGTTCGATTCTCTCTTTTTCAATGGTTCGCTGGTGCTCGGGGGCAACAGCGCGCTTCTGTCAACGGATCCTGCTCAAGATATCATCAACGGTCGTCTCCAAGTGGATTGCCGCGTCCTTGATCAGGGCCGCAAGAGTTCCCGCTGGTATCGCCCGAGTGAGAGGAACGGTCAGATGCGCTTGGCGAGGGGCGGAAATCGTCATTCGTACGTGGCTGCCTGTTTGGCGCGTCTGTTTGTAGCCGAGGCGTTTTAGCGCCCGGACCAAGTCGCCGCCGCTCAAGTCCCTGGGAAGCTTCATGCCTGAATCACTTCTTCGCGAACGTAATGCAGCCTAATGAGCTTGGGGGCCTCGCCCTCATCAAAATGGCAGGCTACCGCATCCTTCACCATAGCTTGGAGTTCCTGTTCGGAGTCAGCCGCAGTGAAAATCGAGTGCCCAAGCGCCCTCGCGGAAAGGCCGCCTTCGGGTGCGTCTTCGACTAGGAATATGATTTCGTTCAACGTAAGGCTCCGAAGACCATGCTACACCGGCTTTGCAGTCTGATGCTGGCTAGACTAAGGCATTATCGTCGTAAATGGGCGGGACGATGTCTGAGCCGCCAGGGTTGAAGTATTCGGCCTTAGCGTAGATTTCGATGCCTGGGAGGTCCTCGGCAATCCGTTCGAGCTTGAGCAGCGGGGTGTTGCCGATGGCGGCCGCCGCCAGTCTGACATATCAGGCCAGTTGCCTTGGGCGGGCAATCATCAAGTTGAAACGCAAAGCAGCCCCACCCGCGCAACATCCAAAAAACATCGCACCCGCTTGAGGCACAATTGCGTCCATTTGCATCCTTCCACAAGCCTCCCCAACCAATGCCGTTTTCAAGTGATTCGACGCGGGGCAACCCCGACCTTTGCGTATTGCGAACAACCCAGATCGACCTGAGACCGCCTCCCGTGCGGGAGGGGTTTTGGTTTGAAGAGTAGACCGGGCCCGGATTCGCTCTCTGTGATAAGGATAGTATGCGGGGGCAAGGGTTTTGGGATTTGGTTGGTGGTTAAGTGGTTGAAAATGGGATAGATTGAGGTGTGAGGGCGGTGGGGAGTCGAAAAACCGTACGAGTCCGAAATCGCTTATCTTGTCCATGGCCTCACGGTGTCTGATTTTATCGCACACGGTGAACAACATGATGATGTATTTTATCGTTCTTAAAGGCAAGGGCAAAAATAAACAGGACCAACTAGGACAAACCAGGACTAATATACTGGAGTTGTCTAAATGAACCCTCAGTTCATGCCGTCAAATGATTTTCAGTCCGGTCGATCACGTCAACTGCCCCAACTGGACGGTGAAGTCTGCCCTTCCTGCGGACAGGAGATTCCCGTCGAAAAACTCGATTTAGATTTTAGAGCGACGCCAAAGTACCGAACGGGAAGCCCTAGTGCGGCAAGAAATACAGGGCCCAGCCCAAGCACTCATCGATCAAAAGGTGGCGGAATTAGACCAGAAGGCCCAAGCTCAGGTGGCCACCTGAGAAACAATACGAGGAAACAGAAGCAGCTTCGCTGGTTATACTCTATGGAGTGCGTCACGGGTCTTGTGTTTTTCTAGTAACGTTCGTTGTCCTCGCCGTTCCAGCCTGGTTCTATCCCCTCACCGGCGTAAAAACGAACCCAAACCTGAACGTCCGAGCACAAGATGAAGCCTTCTATTCCAGCATCGCCCTGCGAATGGCATCCACCGGCGAATGGATGTCGCCGAAATTCTTGGGCCGCTACGCCTTCAACAAACCACCCTTAGGCGTCTGGCTCCCCGCGCTTTCAGTGAAGCTTCTCGGGCCGAACAAAATGGCCCTGCGTCTCCCCTCGCTGCTTGCCGCCGCCACCTCCGCTTTATTCCTATTCCTATGGCTGACCCATTTTCACAGGCCGGCAGTGGGCTGGGCCGGAGTGTTTTTCTTACTGAGCAGTTACTGGTTTTTGGTGCTAGGGATGGTCGCGATGACCGATAGCCTGCTACTGGCTTTTATGATGGGCGCCTACTACCTATTGGCGATTGACCCCGGCCTTGAGAATCGCCGCCACGCCGTTTGTTTCGGCGTTCTGACAGGCTTGGCGATCATGACGAAAAGCATTGCCGCCCTTCCGGCATTCTTGGTCTTATTAGCCGTGGCGCCTCGCACCCGTAAATTGCCCGCGCTGTTGATCACAGCCAGTATCGCCTTCTTGATTGCCGCACCCTGGCACGCCTATCAAATGTGGGCCGTCCCAAAATGGTTTTGGGCCGAGTACGTTTTGGACGAGCATCTGCAATGGGGCATCGAACCACCAGTGCCACAGCCGATGTCAAACCTGTTTTTCTACGGCTACAACTTGCTCAGCATTTCGCCGTGGATTCCCATTGGCGCCGCGATAGGTATTGTGTCTCTCTGGAGATCCCCTCAGGAACGAAAACTGCCGCTGGTTACGGTCGGCCTAGCCGGCCTCTCTCTGCTCACGTTTCAGTATCAAAATGCAACATATCTGCTGGGGTTCTCGGCGTTATTGTGTGTGATCGCAGCTAGAATATCGGAAACATATCCAGTTGTCTTTGCGCTTTTGTGCGCAGCCATATCCTTCTATCAGACCGTTTCCATGGCTTGGCCGCTACGAAACGATCCCGCCATCGAGGCTTTGGAGAAGTATTGCGCCTCCAGCACTTCAAGCGAGCTAGTACTAACTCATCCCGATGACGAATTCTATAGCGCCGCCCTTCCCTTGCCGCATGTGCGATACTGCTTCCGAATGGACCCGCACACCACTCGCCAAGCGCCGCTGGATCTCTGGGGCCTCGGAGTCATCGTCACCGCCTCCGATTTTGAGACCCTGCAAGAAAGAACTCCGGCATTCAGGAAAAATCTGCGAAACATCGGTCTTGATTCGTCTGAACCTATCGGGACGGCAATTGTTGTTTCGAACGATGATGAGATTTACAACATGATACAATCGCATCCAGAAGTTGATTTTCTGGTTCCGACAAACTTTTTGAAACTTAGCCTTCAGAGCAATCATCTGAAGGTAGTAGTTTCGGCCAAGCACACCCTGTTAGCCGCAAGAAATTTCTCCCCCTCACCCACGCGTAAGTGTGGTTTGTTACGTTAGCTAAGGTTTACCTAACTGCCGACCTTCAATATTTCTTAGCCAATTCGATACAATTATGTGCTCTCGATTATTTTTTAACCTCTTACTCATCGAATTCGTTTTATGATGGAGTTGCCTTGAAGCTTGAATCTTTTGGACTAACAGATACCGGTTGCACCCGAACCAATAATGAAGATTGCTTCCTTATTGCGGAAGATGCCAAGTTATACCTGGTTGCTGACGGAATGGGTGGAGCCCAAGCCGGAGAGCATGCATCCCAGTTGGCCGCCGTGACCGTTGGTAATATGATTTCCAATATGAAGGAACCCAGCGACGCCATCCTGCCGCAAGCCTTTGAACAAGCGAACCTTGAAGTATTGCAAGCGTCCCGCCGTGATTTTCGGTTGGAAGGCATGGGCACCACGCTTGTAGCGATCCTCGGCAATGGGGAAAGAGCCTACGTTGCCAACGTCGGGGATTCGCGGGCATACCTCTATCATCAAGGCCACTTGCGCGTGTTGAGTGAAGATCAAACCTGGGTAAATGAGATTGGCCGCAAGCTTGGTTTACCGGAAGAGCAACTCAAGAAGCATCCTTTGCGCAACGTTTTG
Source organism: Acidobacteriota bacterium (assembly GCA_025350695.1). Lineage (GTDB taxonomy): Bacteria > Acidobacteriota > Terriglobia > Bryobacterales > Bryobacteraceae > JANXSF01. The sequence goes on along the minus strand of JANXXI010000005.1, from coordinate 15,536 downwards.
ACCATGGCCATCGGCGTTGGCGACCAAGTGCGAATTCATTCCGCAAGTGTTGAACTGGAAGCCGGCATGGTCTTCCTGCTTTGTAGCGACGGCCTGCATGGCGTGATCCCCGATAGCGATATTGTAAATATTTTGCAATCAGGTGGAGAATTAGAGCACCAAGCAGCGACTCTTATAGAGAAGGCCAAACAGGCGGGCGGACCGGACAACATTACCACCGTGCTGCTGCGCGTAGCCTAACGACTTTCTAACCTATATGACAGCCGCTCTCTACGTGAGGGCCTCCGCCGCCGTGTTATCGTGCGGTCTACTGGCATTTCCGGCGGCGCCCGGATCGAATCCCTCTATCCTCCAAATTCGTGTGCTCGAAGGTGAGTCGGTCGTGCATACAGCCGGGGCCCGCGCCATTCGTCCTCTAACCATTCAAGTGACGGACGAAACCGGCAAACCGGTCGACGGCGCGACCGTCAGCTTCCGTCTTCCCGAACAAGGCGCAACCGGCCATTTCGGCAACGGCCTGCGCTCGGAATTGGTGACTTCGTCCGAAGAGGGCCGGGCCATTGCCTGGGGTATCCAATGGGACAAAGCAACAGGGCCAGTGGAGATTCGCATCACAGCGGCCAAAGGCGAAGCTAGAGCTGGAACCATTACGTCCCTTTATCTGAGAGAGCCGGCGGCCGCGGGTCAATTGGCGCAAAAGACTCAGACCGAAAACAGCCGGGAAGCTCGCATTGGTGCCAAGCCAAACTGGAAGTGGATCGCGTTGACGGCGTTGGTGGCGGGCGCGGCAGCCGGTGGCGTTGCAGCTCTTACAGGAGCAAGCAAGGCCCCTACCTTTCAGCAGCCGTTCCCTTCGGCATCACCCACCACCCAGCAACCTGCCTTTTCGCTTGGAGCCCCCGTGCTTACGGTTGGGAAGCCTTAAATGATGATCCTCAGGTTTCTTGTGGTTTTCCTCGCGACAACGGCTTCGGGTCAGAATTCTGTCGGAGTTCCATGCCTCGGCAAGATCGTTGATCGTGAGGGATTTGTTCGCGAACTTTGCGGCGTCAGTGGCAGTTTCTTCTTAGGCGCGCCGAGTAAGCAAAAGGCAATCAGCGCTGGATTTTCCCGCACCGGCGCATGGGTGAAAACCGAAACTTCCATGCTTATCGTGGATGGCGATTCACGCCTTGAGACGCAGGCGCCAGAAGGGCCCGCCCTGTTTACATTTCGAGCAAACGGCTCGCCGGAGTTTGTTTATTTCCAGGCAACCAAGGAGTTGTTTGAGTGGGATGGCTCGAAGCTATTGAAGCGTGAATTTGCGGATGCGTTTCAAGAAACCGGCGGCATTGCGATGCGGCTACCTGATCAACGCATGGTGACCTATTCCGAAGGCGCAATCCACATTGGAGACCTGGCGTTTCCGCTCGACAGCGTTCCTGAAGTGATGGAGTGGATCAACCCCGAATGGATACACTTTCGAGGGGCGGCCTTACGCATCACACCAGGGCGCGAAGCCGTGTTTATTCTGCCGGAGTCGAATTAAGATGCGCCTCCTTCCCCTTACGTTGCTGCTCGCCCCTTTGCTCGAAGCGCAGCTTCAGGTCACCTACAATGACGCGCCGCTGCCAGGTACGATCAACCTGGGAAGTGTAGCTCCTACTGAACCGAGGACTGCGTCTTTTAGCGTCAGAAATGCCGGGGCAACCTCCGTCGCTGTGACTCCTTCGTTAGCCGGAAGTGGTTTCAGTTTTAACTTCCTAACCGGCGCGCCCTTCAAACTTGCGCCAAACCAGTCGCAAATTGTGATGGTGAAATTCCAAGCATCCGGACCTGGTGGTTATAGCGCCGCCCTAAGCATCAACGATTGGTCAACGCTACTGCGAGCCACCGTGGTCGAAGAACTCATCCTAGTTGACGCTACCAAGCAGATCATCAGCGGTAGCGTCGGCATCCTGTTCGGAACAGGCCCAGCTGGGGCGCCGATTCCGCGGACCCTAAGTTTGGAAAACCCGGGAACTCACCCGCTTCCTGTCCCACCGCTCGGTATTAGCGGTTCTGGCTTCCGTCTCCTTGAACCATCTTCAGTAACTATTCAGGAATTGAAGGGTGGTGAGGCAATGACAATTAGCTTGGAAGCCTTCTCAGAAACTACTGGCCCAATTTCCGGCGTGTTGAAGCTAGGCAGCCGTAACGTCGCGTTGGAGGCTAGATTTTTCGAACCCCCTTTGCCGGCAGCCCGTGTGGTCGTTGAGCCGTCCACTCTTCGCAGCGGGATTCAAGCCAAGGTCGCCGTTGTCTTTCCGTCAGATCCCCCGGCCGATGCCACCGGGAGTTTGAGTCTGAGCTCCGATACGGCGGATCAAGGAATCATGTTCCTTCCTTCCGGAAAACTGACCATTCCTTTCCAGGTAAAGAAGGGCATCCGGACCGCATCCTTCAACGGCGCGAATTCCGTAACCCTGCAAACCGGCGCAACTGCCGGGTCCATTTTTTTGAACTGCGAAGTAAAGGATCAGCTGATTCGTTCCTTCTTAACTGTCCCGCCTTCGCCAATCCAAATCGACACTGCCCGGGCAACGCGCACCGCGTCTACACTGGAAGTAGTGATCACTGGATTCGATAACACGCGCACCGTTGGCGGCAGTGTCTATTTCACATTTTATGGCCGCGATGGCCTTGCGCTTCCCGAAGGGCCCTACAGCAAAGGCGATTTAGCGGCGGCGTTCAAGACGCTCTTCGCACAAAGTGTCGCGGGCGGCGTTTTTGAAGTAAAGGCAACCTTTCCCATCTCCGGCGACCCGTCTGCGATTTCCGCCGTTGAAGTGCAAATTGCCAACACCTTAGCTTCCACCAAAACAGAGCGGATCAAGATTCAATGATGCCCGTTGCGCTAACCATCGCCGGGTCGGACCCGAGCGGAGGGGCGGGCATTCAGGCCGACCTCAAAACCTTTCACCAATTCGGCGTCTATGGCGAGGCTGTCATCACGCTCCTAACGGTGCAGAATACGCAACGCGTGAGCCGCGTGGAATGCCTTGATCCGGAGTTGATTCGGCAGCAGGCGGAGGCCGTGTTGGAAGACATTCCACCAGCGGCGGCGAAGACCGGGGCATTGGGCAACGTGGGCATCATCGAAGCGGTGGCAAAGCTGTGGCGCGGCGTGTCCGTCCCGTTGGTTGTCGATCCGGTGATGATCTCAAAGCATGGGGCATCGTTGATAGCCGAGGATGCCAGGGCGGCGCTAGTGAAAATGCTGATCCCGCGGGCTGCTCTTGTGACTCCGAACCTGCATGAAGCTGGAGCGTTGGCTGGGTTCACCGTGGATTCGCTCGAGCGCATGAAGCGGGCGGCGGAACGAATACTCGGGTTCGGGTGCGGCGCGGTGCTGGTGAAGGGTGGTCATTTGGCGGGCAGCGCGACAGATGTGCTGCTGAACAACGGGCAGTTTCTAGTGCTCGATGCCGAACGAACCGATACGATTCATACCCACGGTACAGGATGCACGTATTCGGCCGCGATCACCGCGCTGCTGGCGTCGGGAGTTTCGCTTGAAGACGCGGTAAGAAGGGCGAAGAAGTTCATCGCCGCCGCGATTCGGACGAATCCGGGTTTGGGTGGTGGGTCAGGTCCAGTGAATCACTTCGTAAGGACGGAGAGCTTTTAGGCGAAGATGGATGCAACGATCAGCGACGATTGCGGAGCGGCCAGCGGCGCAACCTGTTCGCTTCCCGAATATTCTGTTATGGATTGATAGGCGCCCACCGATGGGTCACGATGGACGATCAGTCGTTGGCGGTTCACGTCCACCACCCAGTATTCGATGATCTCCGCGCGAGCGTATAATTGGGATTTCTTGCGGAGGTCAAACGCTAACGAAGAGTCCGACACTTCGATCACTAGCAGCAGATCCTCCGGACCGGGATTGCTTTTGTTGAATTCGGTAAATGGACGACGCAGCACGCAGAGATCCGGAACCGGTTCGTTCGTAGCGTTGTCATTATGGGCCACATCAATGACGGCCTCATGTTGAACGTAGTCCATGCCAAAGGCTTGGATCAACCAAGCTAGCAGCTTCCAATCCGTATTCGAATGTGGCCGGTTCTTACTCACCTTGGAAATCAGATCCCCATCGATCAATTCCAAGCGCTCGAGGTCGAGCCCGGACTTCACCATCAGCTCGCACTCCTCCCTGGTCCAGCGCTTGCGCGGCGGGTCGAACGGAGCGGCGATTGGCGGATGTTCGGTGATCACCGTGGGCATAGTCGTCTCGCTTCATTGTAAGCCGATTTCATCGGGCAGTGGACCTGGGATCGCTCCTTGTCACTTGCGCTCGACGGCGACCGGTTTCTAAATTCGCCTTCGCCTTGGCCCTCGCCGCATCACTGATTTGGATGTTGTTCACCACTGCGCGGGCTCCTGCCGATTTGGCCATCCGGGTTGCCGCGCCTTTGTGTTGGATGACCTCCGTCTTACCTTCCCAAGTCACAATGCCGCCGCTGACCTTATATTTGAAGCCGTTCTTACCAATCTTCGACCGAGCCAAGCGTTCTTTGATGGAGGCGTTGATCGCCGTATCGGTCATTGCGGGAGCTGTCCCAACTCCCCGTTTATGGGTGGTTGCCTGTGCCGGGGGATTCGCCGCTTCCAGCATGCCGCATGCCATCCAGATAGTCAGGAAAAGTTTAGCCGTAAAAAGCCTCATGTTGTATTAGTGCGATTACGAAGCAAAAATTCGCAGAGAATGTTGCGATAGAATCGAGCAAAGCACCATGCCATCCCGTAGAACATTTGTTTTCGCCACCAGCGCCGCCGCGACGGTCACTCAAGTCGCCTCCAGCCGTCCCCTGGCCAACGGCAAGATCCGTGTCGCCGTTCTTGGATTGAATGGACGGGGGCAGGATCACATCAAGGCTTTCATGGCTCTGGATAACGTCGAAGTGGTGATGCTGTGCGATCCGGACCAGAGCCTTCTAGACAAGCGGGCCGCGCAAATTGAGGCAACCCACGGTAAGAAAGTTAAGACCGTTCAGGACCTGCGGCGGGTTTTTGAGAGCAAAGAAGTGGACGCCGTTTCCATCGCAACTCCCAACCACTGGCATGCGCTCGCGGCGATTTGGGCTTGTCAGGCCGGCAAGGATGTCTACGTTGAAAAGCCCGGCAGCCACAGCATTTGGGAAGGCCGAAAAATGGTGGAGGCGGCGCACAAGTATAACCGCATTGTGCAGCACGGCGTGCAACTGCGAAGTTCCGAGGCGCTGCGGGAAGCGGTGAGGCATTTGCGATCCGGCGTAATCGGGAAAGTGTATATGGCTCGGGGCCTCGTCTATCGATGGAGGCCATCGATCGGAAAGTCGCCGGAAATTCCCAAGCCTACCAACTTTGATTACAACCTTTGGACTGGGCCCGCGCAGATGAGGCCGTTTTCAAAGCGGTTGGTGCATTACAACTGGCATTGGCATTGGGATTACGGAAACGGCGATGTGGGCAACCAGGGCGGCCACGAAGCCGACATGTGCATGTGGGGTTTGGGTGTGAATTCTTTGCCGGAAAAGATTACGTCGATGGGCGGCAAATTTCTTTTTGATGACGACAAGGAAACTCCGGAGCAATTGACAAGCACGTACCTTTATCCAGGGCAGAAAAAAATGATTCAGTTCGAGGTCCGGCCGTGGTGCACCAATCGGGAAGATGGCGCCGAAGTGGGCAACATCTTTTATGGTTCGGAAGGCTACATGGTGGTGAAGGATTACGATTCCTACGAAACCTACTTGGGTCAAAAGCGGGAAAAAGGCCCGGCGCGCAAGGCTGGCGGCGATCATTTCGCCAACTTCATCAAAGCTGTGTTGTCGCGCAAAACTTCGGACCAGAATGGACCTGTGGAGACGGCGCATTTGTCGAGTGGCTTGGCGCACCTTGGCAACATTGCGTTCCGGCTGGAGCGTCACTTGACGTTTGATCCGAAAGCCGAGAAATTTGTGGGCGATTCAGAAGCGAACGCCATGCTGAAGAGGCACTACCGGAAACCATTTGAGATTCCGGAAAAACTGTAATTTTCCAGCAGGACTTGCTCGGCGAATTGCGCTTTACTTGCCAACCGCATCTTTAACACAAACCTTGGTTACCGGATTCTGGCAAGCCTCCAGCGAAGAGCCTCCACGAACTGCTGTTGGAGTGGCGTATTCCCGACCTTTACCAGCCGGTCGGCAATGGCTCCGGCACTAGTAAGCGAAACGACCGCCTGAAGGTCGGGCAGAATCGCCGCGAACTCCGGAACCTGCTGACCCTCACGGAGCTCAACCTGGATGGCTGCGATGGTATCGGTGGTGGAACTTGGTCTTCGGTCCTATGGGCCAGCCTCGGATCTCACGCCGGTCATTTGTGTCCAACTCAAGGATGCGCTGCCTCGTCCATGAGGATGCGAGGTTGAAGAAATCACCTTCGGTTAGTTCCCCGGGGGTGGGCGGTTCTACTTCGGGCTGAAACACCACTCGAACCAGTCCCGGCAGCGCAGCCGCCTTCATGCGGATTGGGCCCACTTGCTTACCGCCTGACAGTCTGTTGAGTTTGTGTATACCCTATCTAACGCCCAAGGCAGCGTGCATGCTATTGGCGGATTCGCACTCTATCTGTCGGCGCCAGGATCGGTTGAGGTTATTGCGCCTGCTCCTTGGAAATCCGTCGCGATACTCCATCGCGCGCTCCCAGAAACGCCGGCACTGCTGATCCTTCCCGTAAAACCCGATTCAGACAAGGAATGTTAGTGTTAATTGAATCATAGGCCACTTTTGTACTTACTTACTTACTTACTTCCACTGGCTGATAGCTCGGATGATCGACTTTAATACTGAGTATTAGAGTAGTCCGCTGGCCAAACGAACGCTTCGCTTTGCAAATAATTCATTGGTTGGCGCTCCCAAGGCATTGACTTACTCGGTCTGCACCAATTTATTGGGAGATCACAGTAACTAATTACTTATGAAGCCGAACCGGAAAAAGGTAAGTGCCCTGTTTACTCCAAGCCATTGGCGAGTCATAATCGCATCTCTAAGTCGTTCCTTTTTCGTGAGTGCTCAGGGGTACTGTCCGTGAAGCCAATCGGGAAAATTTACTAGCAAGGCGACCACGATAATAAAGTAGTTGTCTGGTTACCACGTAAATATTACGCACCTTTCGCGATTTCTGTTCAAGATGGATTCGCTGAAGCGAAATATATCTCGACGTTCCTATTTAAATGAAGGGGCATATCCGTTAGCGCAACAACGCATGGCGAAATGAAAGAAGAGAGGGAGAAGTTGGACCCTGAACGACTTCCTCCGCAAAATTCCAGTCTTTCCTTGCTCACGGGACACACTGCTGCATTCATTTCCACCACGAACATCTGAAACTCTCCTCCAAAGGTCATTTGATCTAGCCATGCTCTCTGGTTACGGAATCGCAGACCACATCAACCGGAACAGCATTTGATTACGGCTAGGTTAACTTGATACCTTATAGCGTTGGCCCCTTACCAAGCTGGGCCGGATTGTCCTTGGAGGGATTTACCGAATGAATAAAAACTTCCGCGTCGAAGCCAGGAATACGGTACCCGCGTTTCTACCTTTCCGACGCGTGCTTTTGACCTTGATTCTGCCTGTGATGTTGGCCTTGTCGGGGATACCCGCCTCCGCCCAAGCACACCGCGGCGGCGGCGAAGCGAATCTGATCTTGCCTGATTTGAGCCAAGCTAAGTTTTTTGGCGGCGTGGATGGCCGGTCCCTATTGATGATTGGTCTGGTTGTGGCCGCTGCTGGTCTGCTGTTTGGATTAATGATGTATAAGCGCCTGGAAAACTTGCCGGTGCACAGCTCGATGCTCGAAATCTCTGAACTGATTTACGAAACCTGCAAGACGTATCTGTTAACTCAGGGCAGATTCTTGCTCGTTCTTGAAGCGCTCATCGGGTCCATTATTGTTTTCTATTTCCTGGTTCTGCAAGGCATGGATCTGTTGAAAGTTTGCGTCATCGTGTTGTTCAGCCTGATCGGCATTGCCGGAAGCTTCGGCGTTGCATGGTTTGGCATTCGTGTGAACACATTCGCCAATTCACGCTGCGCATTCGCCAGCCTGCGAGGCAAGCCATTCCCTTGCTACGCCATTCCGCTGCAAGCCGGTATGAGCATCGGCATGTTGCTGATCTCGGTTGAATTGCTGCTGATGCTATTCATTCTGCTGTTCGTGCCTGGCGATTTCGCAGGCGCTTGTTTCATCGGTTTCGCTATTGGCGAATCGCTGGGCGCATCGGCGCTACGCGTGGCCGGCGGCATCTTCACCAAGATTGCGGATATCGGCGCTGACTTGATGAAAATTGTCTTCGGCATCAAGGAAGACGACGCGCGCAACCCTGGCGTGATTGCCGATTGCGTGGGCGATAACGCCGGCGATTCGGTTGGCCCTTCCGCTGATGGTTTTGAAACTTACGGCGTGACGGGTGTTGCATTGATCAGCTTTATTCTGTTAGCCGTGAACAGCGATGCGGTGAAGATTCAGTTGCTGGTTTGGATTTTCATGATGCGCGTGATGATGGTGGTGGCCAGCGGCCTTTCCTACTTCGTCAATGAAGCGATGGCCAAGGCTAAATATCAGAACGTGGACAAGATGAATTTTGAAGCGCCTTTAACCACGCTGGTTTGGCTGACTTCGATTGTCTCGGTAGTTTTAACCTACATACTTTCCAGCGTGATGATTCCCGACCTTGGCGGCGATCCCACGCTATGGTGGAAACTATCGACCGTAATCACTTGCGGAACGCTGGCAGGCGCTATCATTCCCGAACTAGTGAAGGTGTTCACCTCAACCGAATCGTCGCACGTGCGGGAAGTGGTTACATCATCAAGGGAAGGCGGGGCTTCGCTGAATATCTTGTCGGGCTTGGTGGCCGGCAATTTCAGCGCCTACTGGTTGGGCATGGCGATTCTGTCGTTGATGGGCGTTGCCTATTACATTTCTTCGATGGGCATGGGCGGTTTGATGAAGGCTCCGGCGGTGTTCGCATTTGGTCTGGTGGCGTTCGGATTCCTTGGCATGGGCCCTGTGACTATCGCCGTCGATTCCTACGGACCGGTGACGGATAACGCGCAGTCGGTGTACGAACTTTCGATGATCGAATCGGTGAAGAACATCAAGCAGGAGATCAAGGAAAAGTTCGGCTTCGAGCCGAAGTTTGAATTGGCGAAGCAGCATCTTGAGGAGAATGATGGAGCGGGTAATACGTTCAAAGCCACGGCTAAACCGGTACTGATCGGAACGGCGGTGGTGGGCGCAACCACCATGATTTTCTCGATCGTGATGAATTTAACCAAGGGTTTGGATCCTACCTTGATCAACAACCTTTCCATTCTGTATCCGCCGTTCTTGTTGGGGCTGATCGCCGGCGGCGCGGTGATCTACTGGTTCACCGGCGCGTCCATCCAAGCGGTGACAACCGGTGCCTACCGGGCGGTGGAGTTCATCAAAGCCAACATCAAATTGGATAAAGGCGGAGAGGCTAAGGCGAGTATTGAAGACTCAAAGAAGGTGGTGGAGATCTGTACGCAGTACGCCCAAAAGGGCATGGTGAATATCTTCCTTACGGTGTTCTTCTCAACGCTTGGATTTGCCTTTCTTGAGCCGTACTTCTTCATTGGCTATTTAATCTCCATCGCGTTGTTCGGTCTGTATCAAGCCATCTTCATGGCCAATGCCGGTGGGGCGTGGGATAACGCAAAGAAAATTGTGGAAACCGAATTGAAGGCCAAAGGCACCGATCTACATGCCGCCACGGTAGTTGGCGATACGGTGGGCGATCCGTTCAAGGATACTTCGTCGGTGGCGCTGAATCCGATCATCAAGTTCACCACGTTGTTTGGTTTGCTTGCGGTTGAACTCGCGGTGAAGTTGACTGAGGACCAAGGCGCATCGTTCAGCACGGGGCTTGCGGTATTGTTTCTGGCAATCTCGATGTTCTTCGTCCACCGTTCGTTCTACGGCATGAGGATCGAGTCAGGCAAAAAGTAGGTTTACGAAAAACGCGGCCCCAGTTCGATAGTTTGAACCGGGGCCGCGCCTCATTTAAAACGGCGGACGCCAACGCAAGCCTGGGAAACGTCCGAAGTCCGAATTTGTGGTTACCCATTCACATCCCCATTCGATAGCCAGGGCAGCAAGCCAAGCGTCAGCAACCTGATTGCCTTGTGCGCGAGACTTCAAGCACAAATCCTGAAAAATTGACCAATGACGAGGCCCCGGCGTTACGATTTGGCAGCGTTCCGGAGCCATCACGTCATTGCAGAATTGCAGCGCCTCCTCAAGCTGGGCGGGGCGCGAATAAATGGACCTGCTAGTGGCCGTGCGCACCAAATTGCTAAGAATTACCGGCGAGATGCCATAAGGTTGGTCGCCGTTCAATACTCCATCGAGCCATGCTCCATAACGGGCGTATCCGGGCGCGGTATCGTTGAAAGCGTAAAGCAGGACGGGGAGATCCGGCAGAATCATCGTTGCCGTTCCAGAGCTTCGGCTAGGTTGGCGCTGTTGTTCATGTTTACGCCCGATTGCGGAAGAGCACCTTCAGTATTTCGGTGGAAGGTATAACGAGACCGCTCAGACAACCCTTTGTGCGTTTGCGCAAGCACTAAGCGCAAGCCTTCCTCAATCAGGGTGGTGACCGTCTTGCCCGTTCGGGTAGCCTCGGATTTCACCAGAATCATTAACGATTCTGGAAGCCGGACCGTGGTTCTGTTCTGCGCATCGGGTTTCATACGTACTATGTCTAGACATACCAGTTTATGTGTCTATATGTCAAGACTTGCAGTTTCCCCTTATTTTGTTGAGAATAGAAAGAGTGCGACAAGCGCAAGGCAGGAACCGACGCAACTGATAGCGCCAAAGCGAATAGCACTGCTTTGATAGCTGAATTCCACTCGATGCTTGCCTGCCCCCAGGACAACTCCGCGTACTGCGCCGTAAACTTCCAGAACCTGCTCGCTTTTCCCGTCCACCTTGACCTCCCAACCTGGGAAATAGGTATCGGCTAATACCAACAACCCCCCACAGCCCAGCTGAGCATCCACCACCACCCGGGTCGGTTCGTAGTTTTCAATCGTAGTAGTATCCAAACCACATACGCCGCCTGGGGGAACATTCAGAGGCTTACCGATCACAAAGGCAAGGGTAGAAACATCCATATCGGGATGGTTCAGAACATGCTTTGCATCTCCCTCTTTATCCAAGGGCATGACCTTGTGCACGGTCCAAGCTCGAGGGTTACGATGCGGGTTACGATATACATTGATGCCCGACGAGCCTGTGAAAACAAGCTTCCAATCCGGTTCGATTGGCGCCTTTCCCACGGAATGAGTGACCGCGAAAAGCTGGCGGGCGTGGGGGCTGTTGAGGTCCAGCCTTGTTAAGTTGCTAGTGATGCTGGCCAGATATCCGCCCATTTGGTCAATGCCGTGCCAATCGCCGAAGTTATAAGGAATGAGCTGATCGTCCACATTTATGCGAACGGGTTGCGGCTCTTTCTTCAGAAATTGAGCGATGTCGTTATGGGCGGACAGCGGAGCCAGTTGCGATTGACGCTTGGGTTCCGATTGGTGGGGCATGCCAAACGGCGCCTCATTGCCCAACTCGGTTAGAGCAAAAAGGATCGACCCGGCCCCCAGCGCAACCCGGCCGATTGACCCGTTGCGGAAGCCAACTAGCGCGGCCGCCACCAGCAAAGCTATCATGGCGGAAATTAGGGGTCGGTCGTCGGGGCCCGCATCGAAGCCTCGAAACATTCCCCAAGCGCCGAAGGCCAGCAATAGCAGTATTGCGAAGATGGTGTTGCTCCAGATAGCGCGGCGGGTCCACAGATCGCGCAAGGGGCTTTCGACGCCGGTGGCCGCGTCAAACCCGAAGGCCGCCAAAACGGAGCCGGCAAATCCGAACAAGACAACGGCCATGTTCGGGGAACGAGCTTTTTCGAACATTGGCGCCCAAGAATAAAGCATTCCGTGAAGCAGGCTGTTGCCGCCAAGGGCCATCAGAATACCGCCAAGGCCAACGCAAGCGAACAGACGAACGCGAAAGTCGGAACGCCAGCAAAGGGCCAGCCCTAGCAGCGCCGCCGTGAACCCGGTGACACCCAGCAGAGGAGAAGTATGACGGTGAATGCCGGGGATAAGTATGCCGAGCAGTGAGGCCGGACCAAAGCTATAAGTGCGATGCACATAGTAAGGCACGGGCGTGGTCCAATCGATTGGGTCCTGCTCTGAGCCTACCCACCGCTTCGCAGTCTTGCCGTATTCAAAGGCCGGGAAGATTTGGGGGCCGGCCGAGGCGATGAAGAACAGCAGGAATATAGCAGCCAGTCTCGCGACGGTCCAGTTCAGGCGCCTTTCCCGAAAGAGGAAATAAAGCCAGGAAGCCCCGGCGGCGTAGGTGATGAAGATCGGAACCTGATGATGTCCGGAGAGCCAGGAAAGACCCAGGAAGCAGCCGGAGCATGCGGCGCTGAACAGCGGCTGCACCCCGGCGTTTGCGCGCAACAGGAATAGGAAGACCAGAGGAGCCCAGATGGCCCCATTGAGCATTTGCGGCCAATCGGTATTGCCGACGAAGCCACCGAAGGCGAAGAGACATCCGGCGAGGAGGGAAGCTGTCCTTGAGCGTTTCAGGTAACGGCAAAGGAGGAAGCAGTTCAGCGCGGCGATGAAGTGGATCAGAACAAAGTAGGCGCTTAAGTAGAACGGCCGCAGTTGACCGTCCTTGAGTTTAGTCAAGAACAAAAGCCAGTTCAGGGGATAGGCCGCGCCGGGCTGCGCTTGCCCTAAAAGAGGTTGACCGCCCCACAGGTGAGGGTCCCAGGCTGGGAATGAACCGGCGTGCCATTGCCGCGCCTGCTCGCTCCACCAGGGAAGCACTTGATTAGCCAGGTCGGATGAATCGAGCCAGCTGTACTGTGTTGTGCCGGTGAGTTTCCAGTAAAAGCAAATGGTGATGAGGAGGAGAAGGAACGGTGCTGCGGCTCTGCGGAAAACGGGCATTCCGGGACATGGTAGCGCAGGTGGAGGAGGAATACAAAAAGGGACCGGTTGCCCGGCCCCTTTCGCGTGTCGCGAGACTACTAGAACGTAAAGCGGACTGCCAAACGAATGACCCGAGCGCCTTGGAATACTTGAGACATTCCGTAGCGGCTGGCGAGCGTTAGGGGAGTTGAGCCGGCGAAGGCTCCCTTGCCGTTTAACGCATCGACGTAATTATAGCCGTTAAGGATTTTGCCCCAATCGACTCCCGGATCGTCGGCAAACCGTTTTGCGCGCGATGGGCTGATTAGCTGGCTAGTGGATCCGAGCACAACCTGATTGATCGGTTGTGACTTTGCGCGCTCCAAGCAGCGCTGGGCTCGTAACTTCAACGTTGGCTCCAGCAATGACGGCTCCCGAGGGGTCCTTAACTAAGCCTTGAATACCTGCCGTGGTTTCTTGGGCGAATGCGCACGGCAAAAATGAGAGAGTGAGTGCGAACGGGATCAGTACCCGTGCGCCTGGTTTGAGACTAACTATTTGGTTCATACAGCCTTTCCCTTTTCCGCCCGTATGGACGAAGGTCGGTGGATTGAACCTTTCCCTCAGCGGACTCCGAAGAGTCGCAGCAACAATTAACCCGATCTTAGCATGGGATCTAAGAAAATGCTCCATGTTCTTGATTAGGATGGGTTTTTTGAAACTATGAAGGTGGGTGGGCTACTGCTTGTGGAGGTATGTTCCAGAAAGCGGAATAAATAAATCGAGGAGAATCAGAATGGTAAGCGTCGATCTATGAGTTTTTGCAAGCGGGAAGCGGTCACGGGAACGAATATTAACATTTATTAACCAAAGTCAGGCTAAAAGAAAAGGCCAACCTTTCGGTTGGCCTTTTCCTTCTACAAAACAGCAAGTCTAGAACAGCAATCTGATTCCCACACGAAGGTCGCGAGGAGCTTGGAAGGCGCCTGCGCCACCCGCACGGTAGTCTCCGCCAGGCAAACCGTAGATCGGATTGTAAGGCGAACCTCCACCATTACCAGGAAAAACGAATTTAGTCACATCGTAGCCCTTGAAGAACTGGCTAAGAGGGAGGGCGGATTCTGTAATTGCGCCGGCTCTGTTGATTTGCGTGACGCGCCCGATGACCGTGGCCTGGTTGAAAATGTTGAGGGCATTTGCTTCCAAACGAATACTAGCACGATCGTTCAGCTTAATAGAATGTGCGATCGACAGATCGGTCTGAGTCAAGAAAGGCGTTCGGCCTAAATTACCTCGACCGAGCGAATAAGTGGGAGCTGAGAGATAAATTACCGAAGTTGAATCCAAGGATCCACTGAAGGCACTCTGGTTCAATCCGAAGTTAGTGCTTCCCAACTTGCTTGTTACTTCACGGTTCAAGAAGAGCTTGATTTCGTGAGGACGATCAGTTGCCAAACGGCCAAATACATTCTTCTGGCTTCCTGTTTGATCGAAGTAGTAGTAGGGCAAGTCAAACGCGCGCGAAACGCCTGGATCGGAACGACCGGATTCATCCGAATTCGCCAACCCAGACCAATTACCGTAGAGACGGCTGTATGTATAGGATGCGATCATATTTGTTTTCTTGAACTGACCGTTGAGGCGGAATTCAACCGCATCGTATTGGCGGGTTGCCTTAGGAACCAGGAATTCCTGTCCGTTAGGTGTCTTTGCGCCATAGATGCTCTTAGTGTTTCTTGTTTCCCCAAATCCTGGATTACCAATCAAGTAATTCTCGTTACCATCCGCGTCCAACACGCCGATATCTTCAATTCCCTTCAGAACATCCGTGTGTGTGTAACGTACGCCGACGGAAAGCCGGGTTGCCAATTGATGTTCCAACGATACGTTGAAGCGGCGCTCGGACATCGGCTTGATGTTGGGATCAATACCTTCTAATTCACCTTGGGCATTGATCGGAATGCTGCGGTTGTCGTATTGCGTGATTTTTGTTCCAGCGGCGCCTGGATTAGCTTTACCGAGAGCTAGCACGTTGGGATTGTCCAACCTGTAAACGTTGCTCACCCAGTAATCGCCGCCAAAAGATCCGCGTGCCAATTCGTACTTCATCACGTCATAGAAGAGACCGAAGCTGCCCGACAGTTTCCATTTGCCGTCGCCAAAGATGTCATAGGCGGCGCCTATGCGTGGAGCGATCTTTTCGGACCAACCGAAAGAAACAGGATTGGCAATCTTTTTGCCGTTGACTTCAGGTGTATAAGGAGGAAGGAATTCGTTTTCAAATCGAACGCCAAGATTCAATGTCAGCTTCCGGCTTGCTCTCCAAGTGTCTTGGAAGTAGAATCCTTGATTGCGGCTGTTGACCTTGTTATCGTGGCGCACGCCATCTTCCCAGATGTAATATCCGTAGGTTCCTTTGGCATTATTGATTGGGCCTCGGGAGAAAGAATCTCCCCAGAAAATGCGGAAAAAACCATTGGTGTAGTCGTCCTTAACGCTGTTTCCCACGCGGGCCAATTGATAGCCAAACTTGAAGGTGTGTTG
>JANXXI010000325.1 GCA_025350695.1 Acidobacteriota bacterium | reverse complement strand
TAGGCGTTGTCCTCAAATATGTCCCAACCTCCGAACACCAGTTGATCAATCCCAGCAAGTGGGACAAATTCGTTGATTTTTGGGGTTCGGTTGTCAGTGCGCTTTCCGAGCCGGATAGTGCCTAATTGGGTGAGCGAGCCGATTGGTTTACCGAGTCCCTTTCTGACGGCCATGACTCCAGCCATGAAGGTGGTGGAGACGGCGCCGATGCCGGGCATCAGAACGCCGAGTTTGCCTTTTGCGGGTGCAATCTTTTGATTCATAGGATCTACTTCAAGGCTAAGGAGGGGGCGGTGCGCCGGTCAATGAAGTGAATCGCTAGGTTACTGAATTGTATGATCGTGCTATGTAATATCATTTTAGTAGAATGAATTTACATGCTAGATCGGCGACTTGCCATTCCTCTGCATCGCGCCGCGCTTAAGGGTGAACCCCTTCTAGTGCACGGACCACGCGGGGCAGGGAAGACTTCGCTTTTGCGACGCGAATTTCCAGGCCACACCTATGTGTCGTTGGATGACGTGGCGGACCGTAGTCGCGCTCGATCAGACCCACGTAGCTTCCTGGCAAAACTGCGCGGCCCCGCTGTGATTGATGATTTGCAGCGCGCCCCAGAGTTGTTGCCCCATTTGCCGGTAACGCGCTCGCTGATACTTGCGAGTTCCCGCCGAATGCAATTGCCCATTGCCACTTTTGAGCTTTACCCGCCAACAAATGCGGAACGCGAAGGACGCGCGCCGGTGTCTCTTGAAATGCTGGGACGCTTTGCGCCAGCCGGCCGCGACTTCGTCAGTTCATCTGTAAGTTCTCGGGGAACTGATCGGTCGTGGATCGATCGTGATGTGCGCGATCTTATCAATGTGCGCGACCTCGACCGTTTCGAGACGTTCCTTCACTTCGCTGAATCGACTAGTGGCGCGGTGCTGGATATGCAAGCCATAGCCCTTGAAAGTAGGGTTTCGCATCGCACGGTAACGCGCTGGCTTGATGCGCTGGCTGCCTGTTTCAAGACCGTTCGACTGCCTACCTCTTCGGTGGATTTCGGGCGGAGGATGGTGCGCAGTCCTAAGCTGCACTTCTTCGATAGTGATTGCTTTGAAAGCCGAGCAGTGCTAGAAATCTATTGCAATGCCATGCACACGGGAAACGCGCCCAACCTTAGCTATTGGCGGGACTCCAATGGATTCGAGATTCAATTAATTGTTCAGGCGAACGACATGCCGCCAATGCCGATTTCGATTGCGACTGAGCCGAACCCGGTGGATGTGGTGCGGTTACACCGATGGATGGATCTTGCCGCCGTCGAGCAGGGCGCCATCATTGCCCAACGTCATGGGCAACTGAAGCGCAAAGGAATCGTCAGATATTCCCTTGCGCAATTGTAATTACCTGGCCTTCACTGCATTCTTCTTTACGTAGTCACCCACAAAATCCGGTTCCGGCCCAATGTAGTGGAACGGTTCCGCGAACTGCAGGCCATGCAGCTTGCCAACGTCGGCGTCGCGCTTGAGCATTATGTGTTTGATGAACTGGTTGGATGCGGTTTCATCATCTTCCCCTAAGATCGGCAATTTCATTCCGCGTTCGGCGAGCGACTTTCGCAGCGCGGCGCCGTGATTTCCGGCGGGTCCTTGCGCCATGTTGACGCGGTTGGCGGCGACCTTCACATCGATGACGCTAGAGATATCCACCACTCGATTCACCACTTGCGGGCCTCGAGAAAAGTAATACTTCTCTTGCACGGAGTGGGGGGACAAACCAGCCGCAAAATGTTCAGGATAATCTTTCGACCCGCCAGCCATCCAGCAGGCCGCCTCGACGACTTGCGAGGTCACATAGTGGTCCGGGTTCTCCTCATAATGTGCTACTGGATCGTAACAAATGACGGTGTCAATTTTAAGCAGCCGAAACAGGAAGATCAGCCGGGCACGAATCTCCAAACGCGATTCTTTGTCCATCTGGTGATTGGCGTAGTTAAGATTGAAGACTTTCTTCAGGCCCAGCGCCTGAGCTACCGCGTCGTTGTCTTTTTCGTTAGCCAACACGGTGTCGCCAACGGTGCCGGGGCCGGCCATATCATCGTTGGTCATCCGAAACAGGTAGCCCGTATAACCTTCACGAAGCAATTTGGCCACGGCGCCAGCGGCGAAAATAGGAATGTCATCGGAATGGGGCTGAATCGCGGCCAGAACTTTACCGGCATGAGGAGTTCCGGAGAGAGGGCGCTCCACAAATATCTGGGAGGTCATGGCCGTGCCGTCGGTAACTACTTGGCCAAATGATTTGGTGGCGACGACCGCGCCGATGGTGGTGAAAAAAGATCGCCTCAACATGCGATCCATCGTACCGCTTTACGGCTAGTCAGATTTCGGACGGGGTAAAACGAAACGCATGCGCGTGCCTTTGGCGCCGGTGGCGGCTTGGGCTGGCTTACAAAGCAGTTGCACGGCACTTGCCGCTGTCACAATTCGGGAAACGTTCCTTTCCTTGTCGAGGCCGGTAAGCACCAGCACGCCAAGCGCGGGTGAAAACAATTCCGTGAGACGAATTTGCTCGCCACCCACCGCGCAGGTTACAACCAGCTCTTGGTCCTCTTTTAGAGCATTCTGCATTGCCTGCACCTGGCCGATCAGCACTGCTCCCAAATGTCCTGGAATGGGCTCAGGAGTCTCCTGGGGACGCGGGGCGCCCATCACGTCTTTCATTTGGTTGCCAATCGCTTCTTTGGCAAGTTGTTTGGTGAATTCGCCGAGGCTCACAATTAAGGGTACCTGAATTCACCTAACAATGAGAAAATGAGGACACTCTTATGTCAGCAACTATTCGGTATGATCTGGTCGTAATCGGCTCTGGCCCCGCAGGCGAAAAAGCGGCTACGACAGCTGCATCGTTAGGGCGGCGTGTAGCCCTCATCGAAAAAGATCCATATATTGGTGGAGCGTCTACCAATACGGGCACGCTTCCCAGCAAAACTTTTCGCGAAACCGCAGTGGCACTCTCGGGCTGGAAGACTCGCAGTCTTTATGGCGTCGATGTGAATCTTGCCCTGCATCGAAAGGCGACTTTGCAGGATTTCATGTATCACGAAGAGTCGGTTAAGGTTCAGGAGCGGACCCGCGTGAGAGAGGTGCTTGAAGGTTGGAAGGTGGACTATGTCGAAGGGCTTGCGAGTTTCGTCGATCCCCACACGTTGAGCGTAGCTGGAAAACTGGGAGATCAACTTGTCGCGGCCGATTTCATTTTGCTGGCGACTGGGTCATCTCCCGTGCGTCCTGCGATTTTTGATTTCGACGATAACAGAATTCACGATTCCGATGAAATTTTGGGCATTGAGTCCATGCCCGGCAGTATCGCAATTGTCGGCGCAGGCGTCATTGGTAGCGAATATGCTTGTACCTTTGCCGCCCTTGGCGTTGAAACACACTTGATAGATGGGCGCGACATTCTGCTTTCCTACCTGGATCGTGAAGTCTCCACGGCGCTCACCGAAGAATTCGAGGAACTTGGGATTCGATTCCATCGTCCGGTGAAAGTCATCGGATGCGCCGCGCAGTCTGATGGCAAGATGAAGCTTGAATGCGATCCTGGGCCGCCAATAGAAGTGGATCAAGTGCTGGTGGCTGCCGGCCGATGTTCAAATGTCGAAAAACTGAATCTATCCGCCGCCGGGATCACGCCCGGGGCGCGTGGCCTCATCACGGTTGATGAAACATACAGGACTTCCGTTCCCCACATTTTCGCGGCTGGCGATATCATCGGCTTTCCCTCGTTGGCGGCTACTAGCTTTGAACAAGGTCGCATTGCCGTTCACCACGCCTTCTCTGAAACCTCGAAACTAAAGCTTACGTCGATTCTTCCGACGGGAATTTATACTATTCCCGAAGTCAGCATGATTGGCGAAACCGAAGAGTCGTTGAAGTTGAAAAATATCCCCTACGTGTCCGGCCATGCTCGCTACGATCAGACTGTTCGCGGACAAATCATCGGCGAGTCTGCTGGTTTTCTAAAACTGATTTTTTCAGACGATGAGTCGATGAAATTGCTTGGCGCCCATTGCATGGGTGAAATAGCCACTGAGGTGATCCACATTGGATTGCTGGCGATGGTTACCGGCGCCGGCCGCGACCTGTTTGAGGCTTCCTGCTTCAATTACCCGACGCTAGGCGACTTGTACAAGATTGCAACTTTCGACGCTTGCTGCAAACAACAGGCCACAAAGAATCCCAAGAGTTGACGAACCAACGTCATAAATCGTAAAGTAGAAGAGTCAGGCCAGTTGTAGTGTTAAAGTCAGTTTTGCTTTGAAAACTAACTCCAATGCGTCCCTATCGTCCAGTGGCCTAGGACATCGCCCTTTCACGGCGGTAACGCGGGTTCGACTCCCGCTGGGGACGCCACTTCATTTTAGTGGCTCTAGACTCTACGCCATAACGCGGCAACCCAGTTTTCTCGGATAGAACACGAAACCTCCCCTCGAAGTTTATAGTTTTCGAAATTACGGGATCTATAAGCCTTTCTGGAACGCTGTTCCATCTTGTCATGAAGCCTTCTTCGGCCCACATCGCCGACCCAAGGTAGTATTCTAAGAGGACTGAAGGAGGCGTGCATGTTCCGAATCGGATTCGTATTGGCCATAGCTGCGCTAGCGCCAGTATGGGCGGCTGCCGAAGATCAGGTCTTCCGCGATCAGATCGAACCCATCCTCAAAGCGAATTGCGCAGGATGCCATTCCGGATCGCAGGCGCAAGCTGGCTTATCCGTCGCCAACCTAGCAGACTTGCTTAAGGGCGGCAAACGTGGGCCCGCGATACGCCCTGGCGAATCGAAACACAGCCTGCTGCTCCAATTTGTCCGGGGAGAGCAGAATCCGCGGATGCCGATTGGAGGAAAGCCGCTGGCCGAAGGCGCCGTCGCTGCTCTGGCGACCGCGATCGATTCGATGAAGGCAAACAGTCAGCAATCGCCCAACAAAGATTACGCCAGTTGGGTATTTACACCGCCTGCTTCGCCGAAGATACCTGCCTTGCGCCATGCGGCGTCGACAGCCACGCTAAATCCAATTGATGCGTTCGTGTTGGCCAAGCTTGAGGAGAAGGGCCTCGCGCCCGCTGCACCTGCATCGAAGCGGGCCTTGCTGCGGCGGGTCTACTTCGATCTTATCGGGCTTCCACCCACCGAGGACGAAGCCCGTACGTTCTTAGAGGACGGCAGTTCCGGCGCATATGAGAAGCTTGTCGACAAATTACTGGCGGACAAGCGCTACGGTGAGCGTTGGGCTCGCCATTGGCTCGACTTGGTCCGATTTGCGGAAAGTGACGGTTTCGCGATTGACGGCGAACGTCCGACCGCTTGGCGCTATCGTGATTACGTGATTCGCGCTTTCAACAATGACAAGCCCTATGACGTATTTATCCAAGAGCAACTGGCAGGTGACGAAATGCAGCGGAAGCCCGCGGTGCGTGGCGGACAAATTGAAAATGAGGGCATGCTGGCGTTGGGTTTTCTCCGGATGGGGCCCTGGGAGCGTGATGCGAACTTCGACGCTCAGTTGCGGTTGGACTGGTTGAACGAGATGACGGGCACGACAACACAGGCATTTCTGGGGCTCACCGTGGGCTGTGCAAGATGTCATGATCACAAGTACGACCCGATCCCGCAAAAGGATTTTTACCGGATGCAGGCATTCTTCGCGGCCACTCGGATCGATGAGCGTCCGATGCCGTTCCTTGAATCCGAAGGCCGTCTGAAGATGCGCCAAACCTTGCGAGGGCTGGAGGATAAGCAAGAAGCGGCCAGCGAGCAGTTGAAAACACTTGAAAAAGAGCTACGGTCTAAACTGGCAGAGGCAAAAAAAGTAGGCGCGGCGGCAGGTGATGGCAAGACGCAGCCGGTCGATAATCTGCAGCGCGTTCTTGCCGATAAGGAGAGCCTGGCGATAGCGGCCGATGACAGAAAGCGGCACAAGGAGCTTACCGAGAATGTTCAGAAGCTGACGCTAGAAGCTGCCCGTTACCAGCCAATCGCCTATAGCGTGAATGAAGTGGCTCCGCCGGCGGTCCTGGACATTGAGCCGACTTATGTGTTGGCGGGCGGAGAACGTAGCGCAAGAGGAGCCATCGTGGAACCAGGGTTCCCTCAGAGGATCACTGGAAATAGCGACCCGGCGAAGATCAACTTCTTGCGTTACCGCTCAGGGCGTCGATTGGCTTTGGCGGAATGGATTGCGTCGCCCGCGAATCCGTTGACCGCTCGCGTTATGGTGAATCGCATTTGGCAGCACCACTTTGGTGAGGGCTTGGTGCGCACTCCATCGGACTTCGGCATGAACGGGGATCGGCCATCGCATCCGGAACTGCTCGATTGGCTAGCCACCCAGTTCGTGGAAAAGAGATGGAGCGTGAAGGCTATGCATCGCCTGATGCTTTTATCGAACACTTATCGCCAATCTACCAGCCATCCCGACGCGAAACAGATTGCCGATAGCGATCCGGATAATCGGCTACTGTCACGCATGAACTGGATGCGGATCGAATCGGAAGTGTTGCGGGATTCCATTCTGGCGCTCAGCGGCAGTCTTAATCATGAGGCTGGTGGACCCAGTATGTTTTTCGGTGTGAAGGACGAGGTGGCACAGGGATTCCAGATGTTCAAGTGGTATCCGTCAGACGACAAAGCTCAGCTTCGGCGTTCGATCTATGCGTTTCAGCGGCGGTCGCTATCCATGCCGTTGATGGAAGTATTTGATACCGCGAATATGAGCGAAAGTTGCTCGCGGCGTAGCGTGACGACGGTGGCGCCGCAGGCGCTCACGCTGCTGAACGGAGAATTGTCGGCGGTGGAATCGCAGCGCTTCGCCGCTCGCGTAATCGAACTAGTCGGGGCCGATCCGGCAAGGCAGATCGGCAAAGCCTTTAGCCTGGCGCTGCTTCGTGAGCCTTCGCCCGCGGAACGGCAGAAAGCAAGCACATTGTATGAAGGCCGTACTCCGCAGGATGCGCTGGCGCGTCTCGGAACCGTTCTTTTCAATCTGAACGAATTTATTTATCTGGAGTAACCCGCATGAACAAAGAATGGAATCGACGGAACTTCCTTTACCGCAGCCTTGTTGGCGCTGGGGGTTTGGCCCTTATGGATTTTTTGAATTCCGATCTGCAGGCGGCCGCTTCAAGCAACCCGCTCGCGCCCAAGGCGCCGCACCATCCGGCCAAAGCGAAGTCGTGCATTTTTCTGACGATGCTTGGCGGTGTGGCGCAGATGGATACGTTTGATCCAAAACCCGCCCTCGATAAGTTCGATAATACGGTACTCGATTGGGCCAATGAGAAGCGTACGGACCAGCCGGAACTTTATTCTAAACCTAGACTGATCTTGAAGAGCCCGTGGAAGTTCGCCAAGTACGGCCAGTGTGGCATGGACGTTTCAGAGTTGCTCCCGCACCTAGCAACCTGCGTGGATGACATGACGTTCGTCAAGACTATTACTGGCGAAAATGGCAACCATCCGGCGGCTACGTTTCTGATGAACACTGGTTTAGTCTTGCCTGGTCGGCCGTCGGTGGGCGCGTGGGTAAGCTATGGGTTGGGCACGGAGAATCAGAACCTGCCCGGTTTTGTTGTACTGCCGGATTACCGCGCGCTCCCATTCAGCGGTTCGCAGCAATGGGGCGCCGGGTTTCTTCCCGCCAGCTATCAGGGCACGATGATGCAGTGGAAGGGCGATCCGATAAATGATCTGCGTCCCGCTGGCGGGCTAAACCAGAAGGATATGCAGGATCAAATGGCCTTGCTACGGGAATATAACCACGCTTATCTGGACGGGCACTTCACCAATCCGGATTTGCAGGGCCGCATCGACTCCTATGAACTTGCCTTCCGCATGCAGGCTGAGGTTCCGGGAGTGTTGAATCTGGCTAAGGAGAGTGAAGCCACTAGAAAGATGTACGGGATTGACGACGAGGTGACACGATCGTTCGGTACGCGTTGCCTAATGGCCCGGCAACTGGTGGAGAAAGGCACCCGTTTTGTGCAGCTCTATACGCCCAGTCAATCGTGGGACAGCCATACGGACATTCTGAAAGGCCACGCCAAGAACGCTAAAGAAGTGGACCTGCCGATCGCTGGTTTGATTAAAGACTTGAAGCGACGCAATCTTCTGGATTCGACGCTCATCGTCTGGATGGGTGAGTTTGGCCGGACTCCGGACCACCCGGCGGATCTGCGCGACAAGGCAGGTCGTGATCACAACACCAAAGCGATGACGATGTTCTTCGCAGGTGGTGGGACTAAGCCTGGAGTGACGGTTGGAGCCACCGATGAATTGGGATGGAAGGCAGTGGACAAGGTGTACCGGATGCGGGATGTACACGCGACGATTCTTCACTTGATGGGGCTGAACGATATGCGGTTAACGCACTACCACGCGGGACGGAATATGCGGTTGACGGACACGGGCGGCGAGTTGATTCGCGAGGCCGTGGCTTAGTTACATCTTGAGGGCAATGCTGTCGGCATCGTGCGCCACACAGGCCACGCAATCGCCCTGGCCCACGATTGACGGGCCGCGGTTCGCCATTAACAGACCACCGGAATGAGCAACCACGCGGACTGGTTCCCGGTTAGGGTGCTCTAGAAAGTGCACCTGCCCCAGCAGATCGCCTTTGGTCACTGACTCGCCGAGTTCGACGCAGTTTTCGTACAAGCCTGATTCAGGGGCAAAACGGTAATCGGATCGATCCAACGCTTGAACCCAGCGCGCGGGCTGCATACGCCGTTGCTCTTCGCCGCGCAGTACACCGCAGTGGATCAATACGTTGCGGAGTCCAGTTTGGCAAATACGGTGAATGTTGGCGGGCACCGTCTCTCCTCCGCCTAGCTCTGTGGTAATCACGATTTTTCCCTGACGCTCCGCTTCACTTGGCAGCAATCCGGCGCCCGCTACATCGGCGTAGAGAAATGCGACGTGCGTAAGAAACGCTTCCGTGGCGCGCATCATCCTTTCGCGCTGATGCAGGTCCGCTACAAGGTGCATATGCGCACAGGGGAGAAACCCCATGCTGCGCCCGCCGGTGTGCAGGTCGATCACGTACTCGGCCATTGGGAACAGCACCGTCGTCAGATAGTGCGCCAGCATTTCACTAACCGTGCCTGCGGGGTTTCCTGGAAAGCAGCGATTAAAGTTGCGCCCGTCGAGTGGTGAGAGGCGAGTGGATGCCTTGGCGGCCGACGGATTCAGGCAAGGCATCAGGATCAACGTGCCGGTGACCTCGTCGGGTGTCAAGTCACGCCACAGCTTGAGAATCGCCACTTGTCCGGGATACTCGTCTCCATGGTTGCCCGCCATCAGCAGCACCACCGGACCGGCTCCATTGCGGATCACGCTGATCGGAATTTGCAGATTCGCCCACCCGCCCAGATTGTGCGAGTAAGGGATGGCCAGGTGTCCGCACTGCTTCCCATGAAGCGAACTAAAGTTAATATCGGTGTGGATCTGAGTCGTGCTCATCAGTCCAATGTGCTTAGCGCTGGGCGGCGCCGCTGCGCCCCATGATGGGCCAGACATCGACAATGTCGTTGCCCTTGGCAATGTAGTAGCGGTCGTAGCTGTTGGTGCTCATGTCAAGGTTGCTGCAGTAAATCTCCACGCGATCGCCAACCTTGATTTCATTGCCGCCGTCCTTCCATCGCAGCAGTCCGTATTCGGCGCCTTGCTTGTCCACCTGCAGCCAATCCTTCCCTTTCACGATGTCCGTGGTTTGCGCCATGGCCTTGTTGCCGTAGTCCGTGGTCACTTGGCCGGAATGATGCTTACTGTCGACAGTGGTGATGATTGAAAGAGAGCTGTCGAAGTCCGTGTAGATCTCGTCGTTTGTCTTTCCACCCACATGCTTGTAGAGCGAATCCATGAAGACATAAGAGCCGCATTCGAGTTCCGTCAAGCCGAACTCATGGTCCATGTTATACGTGCCGGTGGATCCGCCGCTAACGATCTTAACCGGCAGACCGGCCTGCTTGCACAGCGCCACAGTCTCATTCACGCCGGCCAAATCTTCCTGGGTCTTCTTCCTGCGCTCAGTCCAACCCTTCGTGTGTGAGGCGTAACCCGAGTACGCCATGAAGCCCTCAAAACTGATGTGAGGTGAGGAGGCCACTTTCTGGGTAAGTTCAAGTGCTGGTTTTCCGTTCGCGATGCCCTGTCTGGTGAGGCCCGCGTAGACCGAAACAGCCACTCTCGCCTTTACTTTAGCTGCCGCGGCCGCTTCTTCCACGTTTGAGGCCACGGCGTGGTCATCTACAACAAACATGAAAGTGGGGTCCTTGCGGGTGAGGGCAATCGCGCGTAACAGGTTGTTGGCGCTGGCAGGCTGCTTAGTCCAGAGAACGCCTTTGATGCCCGCGTTGGACATTAGTTCCGATTCGGCGATGGTGGCGGCGGTGATCCCGATTGCCCCTAGGGCCATCTGACGCTTGGCGATGTCGACGCTCTTGTGTACCTTTACGTGGGGGCGCAATTGAATGGGCGCGGACTTGGCGTAGCTAGCCATCGTCCTCAGGTTCTTCTCAAAAAGATCAATGTCGACCACCATGCAGGGTGTCGGCAGCACGTCCTTGGTCATGCCGCGAAAATCCTTGCGCGCAATGCGCTGCTCGAATTCGGTGTATGGATAGGCCTTTGGGTTGGCTCCCATGGCGTGGCTGGTCATCAGAGCGCTTGCGCTGGCGGCTAGAAACTGGCGACGTGAATTCATTTGAACAATCTCCTTGACGAGGGACTGACGTGAGGATATCGCGAATCGAGGCTCGGCGTAAAGCCCGGGTAACCGGGTGCGTGATTTTACCAGTTGTGTCAAGCCAACGATGGCTGTGCCGGATCGCGTTTTACCCACTTAAACGCGCGCACTGAGTTTTTCCAAAAAAACTTCTCAGCCGCAGGCCGTCCCTTTGCCAGGAAGTACTGTTTCAAAATATCAAGATTCGCTTTATTTCGACCGGCATAAACCAACAAATCCTCGCCGAAGATATCCCAGAATAAGTCGAGCACCGGCTTGTAGACGGCTGGATCCGGACCCATCCCGTTAGGTCTGGGACCGGGTACGCCTGAAACCTTAACAAACGCATTCCGCCCTTTCAGCTCCTTGAGATTATCCGCGTAGCGCTTCATCACATCATGCGCGGTAGGCAGAGCCAGTGCCTGCAGGTGACCGAGGACCACGCGCAATTCCGGTACTTTGTCGGTGAGACGAACCGTTGCGTCGATTAAATCCAGCCTCGGGTTGGCGACTTCGAGCGTTAGACCCGTCTGGGCAAATGCTTTCATATTGGCGATGAATTCCGGTTTGTGAACCGCGGAGACGATGTCCTGACGCTCCCAGACGTTTCCGTAGCGAATACCGAGGAACAATTTATTGCGATGATACCTTTCGAGATATTCTTGAAATTCGGGTTTGACCGGGTCCAAGTTGCCGACCATGCCAACAATCATTGGCTCGTCCGCAATGATCATTAGCACCCACAGGTTATCTTCAACCCAAGGACTGGCTTCGACTTTGATGCCGCCGACAATGCCGAGCGGCATTGCCGTCTCGCGAAAGTGTTTCGGTAGGAACGGAGGTGGATTTGGAGTCTTCGGGAACGGCGCGCCCTGGGGACGAGTTGCGTCGTAAAGATGAAAGTGCGTATCGATGATAGGGATCGGGGGCTCTTGCGCCACCGCCAAAGAAGCGGCGGCGGTTCCTAGCGAACCAATAAGTGCTCTACGGCTAGCGGTTACTTTGGTCATTGAGATACACACTCCTTGTTGTTGTTAGCCCGCTCGAGGGGCCGCCTTGACGGTGAGGTAACTATCCACCTCGAATTGCTGTGATGAAATGAACCTCGCTTGAAGGCCCTACTGCTTCCAGCAAGCCCAACGTGCTAATCTCCTCATCGACGGCAATCGAAACATTTGCCCGCAGCCGCCCCTGATCAAGCAGCCTTTCCTCAAAACCCGGATATAGCGCCTCTATATTCGCAACGATCTGACGGACGGTCGCGCCCGCCACTTCCAATTCCGCGCAGCCGCCCGTCAACTGTCTTAAGAGCGCGGGGATGTAGACTTTTGCCAGATAGCCTCCATCACGGCCGGCGGGTTCATGGGTAGGCGAGTCAAGCGCGTGCCGATCGCGTGGGCAATAGCGTTCGCCACGGCCGCTTGCGGCGGCACAATATTTGCCTCACCCACACCGCGCACACCGAATGGATGGCCAGGGTTTGGAACCTCAACGATGATCGTTTCAATCATCGGAAGATCGAGCGCAGTGGGCATGCGATAGTCAAGGAAACTCGAATTCATCATCCGTCCGTCGCCGCTCATGAAGTACTCCTCGTTGAGCGCCCAACCGATTCCTTGTACCGAACCGCCTTGCATCTGGCCTTCGACATACGCGGGATGAATTGCCTTGCCGGCGTCTTGTATAGAGGTGAAACGCAGGATTGTGGTCTTGCCGGTTTCAGGGTCAACTGCAACGTCAACGATCGCACCCGCGAAAGAGCCGCCGACGCCTCGTGGATTGACTGCCCCACGGCCCACAATGGGTCCGCCGGTTTCTCCGATGCGCGCCGCCAGTTCTTTGAAGCCGATGGAATGGCCGTTAGACCTATAGACGCCGCCTGCCTGTTCCACCGTTTCGGAAGGCACGTCCCAAATCTTTGCAGCACGCTCTTTCATCTGACGCACCACGTCCTGCGCGGCTTCGTAGGCAGCCCAGCCAGTGGCAAAAGTGGTTCGGCTACCGCCGGTGACGCCCGTGAACCCGATCGAGTCAGTATCAACCACGGTGGGATGAATGTCCTCAGATTTAAGGCCCAACACTTCCGCCGCTTGCATGGCGATGGAGGTTCGCGTGCCTCCGATGTCGGTGGAACCTTCAATCAAATTGACAGTGCCGTCGGCGGTAACGTTGAGTGTGCAACTGGATGGAAGCCCAACATTGAACCAGAAGCCAATTGCAACACCGCGGCCGCGATTAGAGCCTTCGAGCGGAGATTTGTAGTGCTCGGAATTCTTCATCGCCTCCAGCACTTCGACGCATCCGATGCGCCGGAACTTGGGTCCATCCGCGCGCCGGGTCCCTTCCTTCGCGGCATTCTTTAACCGCAGGTCGAGAGGATCCATACCGAGCTTAAGCGCCAGTTCGTCGATCACGGATTCGGCGGCGAACGCGGCGTTGGGTGCGCCCGGAGCCCGATAGGCCGCCGTGCTGGGCTTGTTCACCACGACATCGTAGCCGTCAATTGTTACGTTTGCCAGGTCGTAGGCAGCAAATACCGTCATGCCGGCAGGGCCCACCATTGCGCCAGGATAGGCGCCCGCTTCGAATGCAAGATACGCTTGGGCGGCGGTGATTGTACCGTCTTTCTTGGCGCCGACCTTTACCTTCATGTAGGAACCAGGCGTAGGTCCCGTGGCCTCAAACACGGCCTGGCGCGGCATTAGGATTTTCACCGGTCGACCAGTTTTCTTCGATAGCAGCGCGGCAACCGGCTCCATATAGACAGGAATCTTGCCGCCGAAACCGCCGCCGATTTCCATCGGAGTAACTTTCACTTGAGAAACTGGAATGTCGAGGATGGCCGCTGTCGCATCGCGCACCACAAACGATCCTTGCGTGCTGCACCAAATGCTGATGCGGCCATCGTTGTTCCAAAGCGCGGTGGCGTTGTGCGGTTCGATGTAGCCCTGGTGAACCGTTGCTGTGTTGAACTCGCGCTCAACCACCACATCAGCCGCCGCGAATCCGGCTTCGATATCGCCCATGACGTGGCGGAAATGCTCAGCTACATTCGAAACTTTGCCGGTGGTCTCGCCCAGTTCCTTCATTTTTAAGTCTTGGTGCAAGATAGGCGCATCCGGCTTCATCGCCTCGGGCGCGGTCAGCACGCACGGCAGAACTTCGTATTCCACTTCAATCAAGCCCGCCGCTTCTTCGGCAACGTGAGCATTGACAGCTGCCACAGCCGCCACGGCATGCCCGCGATACAGCACCTTTCCGTCAGCCAGAACGTTACTGCGGGCCCATCTTAGCGGCGTGTTCCCTTCGCCTAGATCCACGATTTTACTGTCGTCCACGGCCGGAAAGTCCTTCGTTGTGACAACGGCATTCACTCCCGGGAACACTTCGGCCTTTGACGTATCGATCCGCTTAATTCGCGCGTGCGCATGCGGACTGCGCAATATGAATCCGTGGAGCATTCCCGCCATCTGGAAGTCAGCGCCATAAATTGCGCGGCCCGTGACTTTGTCAGCGCCATCGTGACGGATCGGGCGGGTTCCAATTACTGAATAAGAGGGTGTGCTCATGCCTGCATCTCCTTGGCCGCCTGTTGGACGGCCTGAATAATCTTGTCGTACCCGGTGCAGCGGCAAAGATTGTTGGCGAGAAAGAAACGGATGCGCTCTTCGCTCGGGTCGGGCTCCTTATCGAGCAGCGCTTTGGTCGCAACAATGAATCCGGGCGTGCAGATGCCGCATTGCAACGCAGCGTTTTCCAAAAACGCCTTTTGAATGGGATGAAGATCGTTGCCGCGTGCGATGCCTTCAATGGTGGTAATCTCGCGACCTTCGGCCTCCACTCCAAGTACCAGGCAGGAGGTAACGATGCGCCCATCGAGAGTTACTGTACAAGAACCGCAATTGCCGTCGTTGCAACCTTCCTTGGTGCCGGTCATGTTCAGAGTGTCGCGCAACACTTCAAGAAGGCTCTGCCGCGGCTCGCAAAGGAAATCTCTTTCCTCTCCATTGATCTTCGTATGGACGTGAGTTTTTGACCGCATTTCTATTTAGCCTCCTGGGCTTGCTTTACCGCGGCTTCCAGTGCGCGTTTGGTGAGAACCGCGCACAAGTGGCGACGATACTCCACCGTTCCGCGCATGTCTGTAATAGGCGTAGCGGCTCCCTTGGCCAATTCCGCCGCGGCTTCGATTGACTCCACGTTCACGGGTTTCCCAATTAACGAATCGCCCGCCACAGGAACGAACAGAGGCCTGGGCGCCACCGACGCAAGCGCAATGCGCGCGTGCTTGAACACACCGCCTTCCAGCACTATGCTGGCCCCTACGCCCGCAACGGCGATGTCCATTTCATTACGCGGAGTGAATCGCAGGTAACTTGCCCCAGAGCCCTTCTTTGGAGCAGGGAGATGCAACGATACCAATATTTCGCCAGGCAGCATCGCATTCTTACCAGGAGCGATGCAGAAATCTTCCACGGCAATCTGCCTTTCGCCTTTTGAACTTGCCACGCGGCATTTGGCGGAAAGCGCAATCAGCAGCGGAATTGCGTCCGCGCTGGGAGCAGCGTTGCACAGATTACCCCCGATGGAGGCACGGCCTTGGATCTGGATGCCGCCTATGATTGAGGCAACTTCGGCCAACGAGGGGTGATGCGTCTTCACCGCGGCATTCTCGTACGTTTGTGCGCAACTGACAGCCGCGCCCAGAGTGAGCCCATCCGCCACATCGAACGAGATTTCGTTCAGCTCGGCGACGTGCTTGATGTCAAGAACAAGGTCGGTCTGCTTGCGCCCGGCGCGAAGTTGGACCAATAGATCCGTTCCGCCGGCCAGCAGATATGCTCCTGGATGGCTGTCAAAGAGCGCCAGCGTATTCGCGAGCGTGGTGGGGGCCTGATAGTCGAACCACTTCACAGAAAGTTTACTCCTTGGGTGTAACGATGGAGGCTCGATCACAATGCGACGATCAAGATTTTGTTCCAGTCTAGAGGGTAACATTCTGAGGTAGCGCCAGAGGGAATGCTGAACCTGTACTGTTTCCGCGATTCCCGTACTAAGCTGGTATGAATGGCTGATCGTCTTTATTTGTCCTACTGGCTCCGCGGGTTTTCACCTATGAACATGACCCGGCATTTCGAGCGGATGCTGAGCAACTTTCCTTTTTCGCCACTGAACCCCGCCAATACAGTGTTGCGGGTACAGGCCGTATCGTCGGAGGAGCCCGATGTTCGAGAGAATGTTTTTCCCGATCCGGTTGATGTGTCGGCCATCGGAATCGTGATGCAAGAGATCGCCAGCACTGATTCGTGCCTGCAAGTAGAAGGCTTCTGGGGGCTTTGGCAATACCATGACGATTGGAAATTGACCCCGAGCCCGGTTACGCTGCTCTGCTTTGGGCCGGAGTTTCAAGGCTTCGATCTCCCTGATGGCACGCGCGAGAATCTCCGCATTGAGTTTGGGTTGGAGAGCCAGTTTCTGGTGCAACCGGACCTGCCTAACAGCGCCTACTTTGCTCAATCGAACTTGAAAGGCCTGCTACAGCTCGCGCATGCTCTGGATCAAACGTTGGCGGTAGAAAAACGGAAGCTGTGGTCGGAATCCGGAGAGAATTTTGCAGACCGCTTTAAGGCCTTCCTGCAGTAGCGGGAAGTACGCAACGGAAACCGATGTTAGGCGTTCTTTGGTTGGGCCGAACCCAGTTGCGGTAATTCAGCTTTAGAATTTTGGCCGCATCGGACCAGGCGCCACCGCGAATCACTTTGTATTGACCCATCGGCGGACCCTGCGGATCTTTGTTCTCGTTCTTCGAATAATAGTCGCGGTCGAACCAATCGGAACACCACTCGGCGACATTGCCAATCATGTCGTAGAGACCGTAGTCGTTTGGCGGGAACTTGCCGACCGGCAGTGGACCTGCCGTGTTTGCGTAACGGGCGGATTTTGCGTCAATCTTGTTGGAGAGTGGGTAATCGAGCCCTTCCTTGCCGCCACGGGCAGCCTTCTCCCACTCAGCCTCAGTCGGTAGACGTTTGCCTTGCCACTTACAGTAGTCGACCGCATCATTCCAAGTTACGTTGAATGCCGGAGCCGTCAACAGATCGGCAGGTGGCTTTCCGTCAACCCAATGATAGGGTGCGGCGCGTTTGGTGGCTGCAACGAACACTGCGTATTGTTCGTGCGTGACTTCCTTAACATCGATGTGAAAGGCGGAGACGAACACGTTGCGAGCCGGACGATCATCAAGAAGGATGCGCGGGCGCATAATGGTCTTGTCATCCGGCGTAAGCTTAGTGCGGCCCATGGTGAATTCACCTTCGGGCACAAGGACCATACCCTCAGGTGTTGCGGCGTAGCTGACAGTAAGGAAGAGAATAAAGCGGATCAAACAAAGAGCTCCGCAATTTCATCGTCCACCACGAACTCGGTTGCGCCCAATGGATCGACATAACGATAGACGCGCTTTGAGGGCGTATCGGAAATTTCTTTGCGCCAATCAATGCCCAGGGCGGAATAGATTGAGGCGTAGATATTCTCCGTTTTGATTTGCGACTTTCCGTGCTTCCAACCGGATTCGACTACCTGTTCCCCAGCGGCATCTGTTTTGCCGAGGATTCGCCCAGGTTTCACCCCACCCCCTGCGAAGAGCGAAAGGTAGGCCGCGTTGTAGTGATGGCGGCCTTTGACGCCGTTCAGCGCGCCAGGCGTGCGACCGAATTCGGTGACCATGACGACCATGGTTTCATCGAGCAGCGTCTTCCCTTTTTCCCGGGGAGAGGGCTCGGCCGCAAGGTCGCGCATCAGGTTCGCCATGGCGCGATCAAAATCATTGCAGTGCTTGTAGTGGTTGTCGGTCGACTTGTGCTCGAAGATGTTTTTATGATGGTCCCAGCCGGGGTGTGTGACGTGGAAGTAACGCGCGCCCGCATCGGCCTTGACTAGGTTCCGCGCCAGCAGGCAACCCAGGCCGACGGAATTGGCGCCGTAGCGCTTCTTTTCTTCATCGGAAAAACCGAAGGCTTTGGGCCATCGTGGGTCACCAAGAATCTTGTACGCGGAATCTTGAAAACTGCCGAAGCTGGAAAGCTTGCGGTCGCGGCCAGAACGGGCTGGAGCCATCGATTGGTCAAGCTTCCTCAGTAGGGTGTAACGCTCTTCCAGCACGGATAGCGCGTCAGCCGAAAGGGCTTTGCTACCTACGTCGTTCAGGCTCACGTCTAGAACGGAGTGGCGCGGGTGTAGGAATCCAGTGGTGAGCGCGCCACAACCGGCGGTGTCGAGATTGCAGCCAACATAAGTAGGCAGAGAATCGGTTTCGCGGCGCTTCGATTCCAATTCGTAAGAGACGACCGAGCCCACGGCCGGAATTTCAGGGGCCTGCGCCGGGTTCAACGGCCGGCCGGCTTGGGTATAATACTGGCCCCTGAAGTGGACCACTTCGTGACTCTTCATGGAACGCACAATGGTGACGCGATCCATTTCTTTCGAGAGCTCTGGGAAGAGCCGGTTGGACAGGTAGAGGTCGTTGCGGATGGGGCGGACGTCGAAATCTTTCTGAGTACCGGCATTCTCTTTGAAGTCGAAACTATCGGTATGGCTCAGTGCCCCGGCCAGTTCAATGACGATGGCGAAGCGGGCTGTGCCACGAGGGCTGGACCGTCCGGCCGCTTGTGCGCGAATGGGGAACAATGCCTGATCGGCAAATGCGCCCAGCAGACCATAGCCACCTAGGCGAAGAACATCGCGTCGGGCCGGGAACATGTCACTCATTCGCTTTTGCATTACAGTTGCCTCAATAGTTAAACAAAAATTCCGGGCTATTAATCAACGCCCATTGCAGATTCTCGACGCCTTTGCGGCGATCCTTGCCAAGTTCTTTGCGCGCGATGGCCACTTCAGGCGGCAGTGGTTTACGAGAAACAGTAGAGAGGTAAAGGCGCTCAATCAGTTCGCCGTCGTCGTTGAACGATTTCAACAACTGCTCCACGCGTGTTCCATCTTTTGCTTCCACACCTCTTGTGACCAAGCGGGATTGCATCAGCATCATGGCTTGCAGGGATGTCGCGGTCGATTTCTTGGGCATGTCGTCCCGGTTCGATAGCCCGAAGACTTTCATGAATTGTTTAGAATCGCCCTTGGCGGAATTGGGTTCTGGCATCTGCATTGCCATGCCGCTCTTTTCCGTGCCTTGCGTGAAGTTTGCAGCTTTTGCTGTCGCCACCGTGATGGCGTCATGCAGTTCAGGCGCGGTCAGTGTGCGGATGAACTTGCGAGCGTAATAATTTCCATATTCCTGCTTCCACTCACCGGCAAAAGAAGAAGACAACTGATAAGCGGACGACTTCATGATCGTCTTCACCATATGACGAAGGCTGTGCTTATGGGTACGGAATTCCTCGGACAAGGCATCGAGCAGATCCGGGTTGGATGCCTGGGGTAGAAACCCCTCAGGTAGCGGACCTTTTGGGCGGTACCGATCCAAATCGAATTCATCGACTGGTTCCACTATCCCCACTCCCATCAATTCAGCCCACATCCGATTTGCGAAGGCCCGCCGGAATTGTTCGTGACTAGTCATCATTCGCGCCAATTCGTCGCGAGGGTTTTCGCCTTTTCGGGCCGCCTCGCCGCTTAGCAAAAAGCGGGGGTCAGGTGCGGGTGCGTTCTTCTTTGAAGCGGGAACTCTGGGAACTCGAACAATGCTTTCTTCACCCAATTCGTACCCTTTGGCCACATCGTCCACGGTAAATTCGGTTGTGGACTGATAGCCATTTTCCCAATTCATGATTTGGCGGGAATTACCAAAGAAGGCCGCCTGCGCGAAGAACTCGGAACGCTTCTTGCTGGTCAGGAACAGATTCACTTTCTCGAGGTGATTGCGGCCATCATGACAAGAGATGCATGCCAGATTCAGTCCCAGAAAGACCTTGCCGTAGGTGACCGTAAATTCGTCAATCGTATCCACGCGGCTCAGGATGTCCTCGGCTTCGGGAGTTTCCGGATCGTCCTTGGCTTTCACGAAATCGCGCGCGAAGTACATGCTGCCAGGAGCGTCATGGCTGATTTTGGAACTTTGGGTCAATAGGTCCGTGACCACTTCGTTGTAGGGGCGGTCGAGACGGACGAACTCCTTCACCCAATAATGGAAGAGGTTTAAGCCCGCGCCCATGCGGCCCCCGGCGCGGAAAAGATCTTCAAAATAGAACGTCCACCGGTCGACGAAGGCATCGCTAGCCACCAAACGGTCAACCAGTTTGTCGCGCTTCTTCGTGTCCTTGTCGTTGAGAAATGCAATTAGATCTTCTGGCTGAGGAATACGGCCGGTGGCGTCGAGCCAAGCGCGGCGTGCGAACTCCTCGTCGGAAGCTAGAGCCGCGTAGGGAATTTTGTCGCGCTCCATGCGGCCGAAAATGTGCTGGTCGATGAAATTCTTGCGCGGAACGCGGGCTTTCGGAACAACGGTAGCCCGGGTTTTGGCGAACTCGGCGGTGAGGTCAGAAGCTTGCTTAGATGGCTTGGTCTTCGGTTCGATGAGCGGTTTGTGCGCCTGCTCAACACGGTCTTGTGGATCGAACTGGGGATCCTGCGCGCAGGCGAAAATGGTGGTTAACGCGACAAGGAAATACTTCATGGCTTTCTCCGAAACATCTGCACCCGTTTGCCATTCACTTCGGCAATATACAAAGTGTTGGATTTATCGAACGCCATCAAATGCGGTAATTGCAGAAGATCAGGGCCGCCCCAACTTCCCAGAGGTTTACCGTCAAGGCTGGTGTGAAAGATCTTGTGCTGCTCCCCTTCGCTCGATAGCAGTTCATTGTCCCAAACCATTACTCCGAATGGATTGCCCAGTTCGGTTCGGGCGGCGAGGAACGTTCCGTCGGCGTCAAATACCTGAACGCGATTGTTTCCCCTGTCGCCGACGTAGATGCGATCTTGCTTGTCGATGGAGAGCGAATGGGCCAAGTTGAATTCACCGTCCCCCTTACCTTTCTTGCCCCAGGTTTTGATGACCTTGCCGTCGGATGTGAGTTTTACTAACCGGGCATTGCCGGCATCCGCAACAATGATTTCGCCCTTTGAGGTAAACACCAAATCGTCCGGTGATTTGAATCCTTCCTTTAACTCAAGAAGTATTTTCCCGTCGGGCGAAAATTTTCGGAGGATATTGGTCTTGTTGTCGGTGGTCCAGATGTTTCCTTGTTTGTCGATCCGCAGGCCATGAGGGATCTCAAACAGACCCTCACCAAACGCCCTTTTGAATTTGTGATTCTTATCGAAAATGACGACGGGTTTGGTCCCTCGCTGCAGCACGTAAATATCGCCCGAGGGGTGGACGGCCACCGCGCTAAGCGGTCCCAATCCGACCTCGTCTGGAAACTGAAGGAAGCCTAAAGAGGCAAATACGATCGCGGCTAGCATGCGGGACCATAATATTTCATTACATAGCGTCAGCGCAATGGAGCATCATAGGACTCTGGACTATGAGAATTGCTTCAATGATCGCCAGTGCGACCGAAATTGTTCACGCCCTAGGTCTAACGGAGTTTCAAGTGGCGCGTTCGCACGAATGTGATTGGCCCTTAACGGTCAAGGCCTTGCCCGTTTGCACCAGACCGCGGTTCGACATTTCCGGTAGTAGCCTGGAGATCGACAAACGAGTGAAGGAGACCCTGGCAAAGGACGGAACCCTGTACGAAGTTTTTCCCGAAATTTTGAACGCCGTGGCGCCGACCCACATCATCACGCAGACCCAGTGCAAGGTCTGTGCGGTGAGCATGGAGGATGTGGAAAGGGCCGTTTCGAGCTCGGTAGCAAGTCATCCTGAAGTGATCGCGTGTGAGCCGAATTCGCTACAGGCGATTTTCGACGATATTAACCGCATTGCGGGTCGCTGTGGATATCCCCAGCGTGGCCTCGATTTGGTAGCAAGCCTAGAAGAGCGAATGTCAGTCATGGGAGAACAAATATCGAAGTCGGCTCCTGTTCGGGTGGCCTGCATCGAGTGGATAGAACCATTGATGGCGGCCGGCAACTGGACGCCCGAGCTGGTAAAGATAGCTGGAGGAATCAATCTTTTTGGCGAAGAAGGAAAGCATTCCCCTTGGATGGAATGGCAAGACCTGGCGGCAGCCAGACCAGAGGTTGTAATCGTTATGCCCTGTGGCTTTGGTTTGGAAAGGACCCGTGACGATTTGCACTGGATTACCGATAGGCCGGAGTTTCCGGGCCCGGCCCAGTGGTTCCTGGCCGACGGGAATCACTACTTCAACCGGCCAGGCCCGAGAGTCGTTGAGTGCGTCCGGATCCTGGCCGAAATACTTCATCCCCAGGTTTTCAAACCGAGGCTGGAAGGGGTTGCCTGGCAGCGCCTGTAGCCTGGCGATATGTGTATTACCGAAATGATCTAAATTTGTGTTTGAATTTATCTCTAAATTTGATTATTTTCGGCGCCACGACAAATTGACAGTAGGATTGATTGGGGTTCGCGAAATAGTAGCTTTGATGGTAGTCTTCCGCGGGGAAGAACGTTACAAGCGGTGCCAGTTCGGTCACAATCGGCGCATCCCAAACGCCGCTGGAATCCAATTCAGCCATCAAGCGTCGAGCGATGTTTTCTTGAGCTTCATTGTGGAAGAAAATTATCGATCTGTATTGGGTGCCCGCGTCGTTACCTTGCCGGTTGAGAGTGGTGGGGTCGTGAATTGTAAAGAAGACCGAGAGGATCTCCTCAAGGGGAGTGAAGGCAGGATCAAAAGTAACCTGAACAACTTCCGCATGGCCGGTCGAACCCGTGCAAATGTCCTTGTAGGTAGGCCGATCCGTATGCCCCCCCATGTATCCGGAAACGCAGGAAACTACTCCATCCATTTGTTTATAAACGGCTTCCAGGCACCAGAAGCACCCGCCGCCAAGCGTTATTGATTCATTTTCAGCCATCGTGTCTACTCCCTACCTAAAGCATAGCCGCAGTGGACTCGGTTATTCCAAAATTTGCCTTTACTTATTTTAAAGGTGTGATAGTATCAATGCGACAGAAGTCCTTGTTTCCGTTCGATAACACATACGTTTGATTCATACCTTGTCCTTATTCCTTACCTGGAGGTGGACCATGTTCGAAGATCTAAGCGATCAAATCCGTAAAGACGAAAAAGCGGCATCAAGCCCGAAGGAACGAGTGCTTATTTGGACAGCAGTCGTTCTTAGCACCCTGCTGGCTTTTGCGGCTGTATACTACGGACTGCAAAACATAAGCTAAATCCGCAAGTTACGTATCGATCAGAGGCAGCAGTACTGTCGCCATCGCTGGTCGCGTATTTGTGGGACTGTCCCGGCTAGTTAACAGCTACGGCCGGCGGTCCAATTTGCGCCATCACGGATTTGACACTTCCAGGGTAGTGAGCAAATCGGTTATAGGTTCGAAGCTTCTGATCCAGGGTCTTGCCTCTATAGAACCTTGAATTGGCAAGTTCCTCGCCGACGCTATGGATACCGTCTTTGATGCTGGCGAATCGGACATCTCCGTTATCCCAGCCAAATATGTTGTTATTTTGGTAAGCCTTACCAGCGGTTGATTCAATGAAGGCGATGCTTGGTAGCAGGCGCCAATCAAGCCCGTTCCTGTCGGCGGCGACAAGGAAATCGACTGACAAATCTTTCACCGGACACTCATTGTCGCTGAAGAATTTCTTCAGTAGAGCAAGGCGAGGATCCTTCGCGTACTTCCGCTCCATGGACATCGGCATGGGACAGATGAATTTTGGCTGTGCGGCTATGTTGGCTGCCGGGGGAAGCACGATCGCTAGAAATACAACACCCTTGGATACAACTTGTCTCAAAAGCGAAACCTCTCATGTGATTTTTCGGACCAAGAGAACAGCCCTTTGACTTCGTGACGGCCCAACGGCGTAGAGTTCACTACCTTCCAATGCAGATCAGTATGGCAGGAATAACTTAATGTAATTATAACATATAGAGAATCATTTCACTAGTAAAATCGATTAAGTCCGTGGGAGTCTGTAAGTCATTATTTTCAATGGAATACCTTTGTTATGCGGGGGGTAGAATGTCAAATGGCCATATGCAATTGCCTGATGATATTGGACAAATTCCTAAACGTCCTAAACGACGTCAATCATTTGTAATTCTTGATAGAGATTAGGGTGATTGCGTCATCGCCAATGTTTACAGCCATTGGAAACGCTTTAGGCAAAACGCCCGATAATCTAGACAGATTGGTTTACTGTTTCTTTAATTGAAATTCAACCGATCGCGGTGAGTTTTCACTAGCCATCTTCATTTTTAACTCAGAACCGGCAAGATTCCCTTGATAGTTCATGACCATGGGTGTCCCGCCCATATTCATGGCAACCTTGAACTGAAGCGAACCATTTTCAACCTTGCCGTCGGAGATGGGAACTTCTTCCCGGAAGCCTTGCATGGATCCGGTTAGGGTAGTGCCGCTAGCTTTGAAATCAAAGGAGATCTCGCGCATATTGCCGTCGCGCCCAGGGAGTTGTCCCTTCCACTTACCGTCAATATCGGCTGCGAGCGCCGAAACGGCCGTCATTCCTAAAACCGTTGCTAACGTCAATACCAGGCGGTTGAGTTTCATTGCTTTGACTCCCTTGGCTTAATAGATGCATGCCGACAGGTTCACGTTGCGCATACACACCAACTGAGAACCCCAGGCCTCTTAGGCCCAGATCTGGGTGAAGGCTCACTCCTGAGGAAGCTATCTCAAGAAACTGGTGGCTTAACTTGCGGAACTCGAACCGCGATGTGTATCTCCCGCAGGTTCTTATCGGGTACGGTCGATGGGGCGTCGCACATTAAGTCAGTTCCTTTGGCTGTCTTGGGGAACGGGATGACGTCACGGATGGAGGTTAAGCCGCAAAGGATCATTACCAGGCGATCGAGGCCAAGGGCGATGCCGCCATGC
This sequence comes from Acidobacteriota bacterium, assembly GCA_025350695.1. Classification (GTDB taxonomy): domain Bacteria; phylum Acidobacteriota; class Terriglobia; order Bryobacterales; family Bryobacteraceae; genus JANXSF01. Next base: position 18,350 of record JANXXI010000325.1, on the reverse strand, counting down.
GGAGGGGCTCCATACTCAAGTGCCTCAAGCAGGAATCCGAACCGGCGTTTTGCCTCTTCCTCGCTGAAACCAAGTGCGGAGAACACTTTGGACTGCACGTCCCGGCGATGGATACGAATCGACCCTGAGCCCAATTCCACCCCGTTAAGCACAATGTCATATGACTTGGCCCGGCATCGAGCGGGATCGGTGGTGAGTTTTTCGATATCCTCGTCGTGAACCGATGTGAACGGGTGATGGGCGGCAACCCAACGCTTGTCCTCAGCGCTCCATTCAAACATGGGGAAGTCGGCAACCCAAAGCATCTTGAAAACTTTCGGATCAAGCAGCTGGTGCCGGTCGTTGAAGCGGCGCGCGGCTTCAAGCCGCAACTGGCCACAAGCTTTGAACACCGTCTGTTCGGGCAAATGGCCCTCAGGTTCGCCTGCCCAGGAGGCCATAATCAGCAGGTCTTCTTCAGCAGTGCCCACGCGTTCGCGTACCTTGGCCATCTCCGCTGGAAAATCACGCTCCAGTCGCTTAGCATCATCGAACACGCGCAGGCCAAGTGTTTGGCCGAATGCCTTCAGGTCGTCACGCTCTTTGCGGGAGAGAGAGCCGACTTTCGGAATATGAATAGCCACCAAGGGGAGATCGCCCGTGTACAGGTTCGATTCGAGCGTGAACAGGTCGTTGACCTGGTGGAAAGGGGGTAGGCGCAGGTCGGGTTTATCGATGCCATAAGAACTCATCGCCTGGGCGTAAGTGATGCGCGGAAAAGGAGCTTCGATAGTAAAGCCGGCTTCCTTGAATACTTCAACCAGCAGCGGCTCGATCACCTCGAAGATGCGATCCTGCTGAGGGAAGCACATCTCCAAATCGATTTGGGTGAATTCTGGTTGACGATCAGCCCGCAGGTCTTCGTCACGGAAGCAGCGCACGATTTGGAAATACTTCTCGTAACCCGCGACCATCAGCAGCTGCTTAAAGATTTGCGGCGATTGCGGCAGTGCGTAAAACTGGCCCGGATTGATGCGGCTGGGCACCAGGAAGTCGCGTGCGCCTTCAGGGGTGGACTTCGTAAGGACCGGCGTCTCGATTTCAAGAAAGCCCATGTCGAAGAGAACTTTTCTAACGACGAACGAGAGCTTCGAACGTAGAATCATATTCTTCTGCACGCTGGGCCTGCGCAGGTCCACGTAGCGGTACTTTAACCGCGCGTCTTCATTGATATTGTCGGCCTCGTCCATCGGGAATGGTGGAGTGCGGCTTTCGTTAAAGATCCATACCTTGTCCACCACGATTTCCACTTCGCCGGTGATGATGTTGGGATTGATCGTATCGGTGGAACGCATGACAACCTTGCCTTCCACACCGACCACGTACTCTGAACGCAGCAATTCAGCCTTGGCATGAATGGCTGGATCGATATCGGCTTCAAAAACAATTTGCGTAATTCCGTCGCGGTCGCGCAGATGGATGAAGATGATGCCGCCCAGATCACGGCGGCGATGCACCCAGCCCATCACCAGGGCGCGTTTGCCCACGTCGGTGGCTCTTAGTTGGCCGCAGGAATGTGTGCGGCGGAGGTCTCCAAGGAAGTCTAGCGGTACTTGTTCAGCCATATCAATTTCTTCAACTTTAGTTTCAATTTTTCGCGGTCAAATGATCGACCAATTCGGAACGCGTCATCGAGCGCTGCTCGCCGCTGGTCATGTTCTTTAAAGCGTATGTGCCAGCAGTAATTTCATTGTCGCCCAGGATGAGGGTGTGTTTCGCGTTCGCTTTGTTGGCCAGTTCCATTAACCGCTTAAGTTTCCCTTCTCCAACTTCAACGGATACTTGTTGAAGGCGAAGGTCGCGGGCCAGGATTCCGGCATGGCGCAGGGCGGCGTCACCCATGGGCGCGATGTACAAATCCAACGAAACGGGTTCAGCGGCGCCGGTTTCTTCAAGGATCATCACCAGCCTGTCTTCCCCGATAGAGAAGCCAATGCCGGGTGAGGATATCTTAGATCCAAGCGATTCGGCCAAGCCATCGTAGCGGCCGCCACCCATCACCGAACTTTGCGCGCCCAGTGCTCCGTGCACGATCTCAAACGTAGTGCGCGTGTAGTAATCCAGGCCCCGCACCAGCCGCGGACGAACCTCGTAGCCAATTTGCCGGTCGTCCAGGAACTGTCGAACCGTCGCGAAGTGGTTGGTGCAATTCTGGCAAAGGTGATCCAAGATCGAGGGCAACTTTTCGACGTAAGGTTGGTCGGCGGGAACTTTACAATCGAGCACGCGGAGAGGGTTTGTCTCCGCGCGGCGCTGGCAATTTTCGCACAGGTGTTGCTTGATGGATTGCAGTTGTTCTTTCAGCGCTGCATTGAAACCGGGGCGGCATTCCTTACAGCCGACCGAGTTGATGATCAGGTGAATGTCCTTCACACCGCAACCAGTAAGAATGGCCACCACCATCTCAATCACTTCAGCATCGGTTGCCGGGGATTCCGAGCCGATCACTTCCGACCCAATTTGGAAAAACTGGCGATAGCGGCCTTTTTGCGGCCGTTCGCGGCGGAACATCGGCCCCATGTAATAAAGCTTCTTGGGTCCGGGAATCTGATCCATCCTGTGTTCAATATAGGCCCTGATCACCGATGCCGTATTTTCCGGACGAAGCGTTAGCGATGTGCCGTCCCGATCTTCCCAGGTGTACATTTCCTTTGAGACAATGTCGGTTTCTTCGCCCACGCCACGTGCAAAAAGAGCCGTTTCCTCAAAGATGGGGGTGCGGATTTCCTGATAATTGTAGTTGGCGAAAATGCGGCGCGCAACCGCCTCGACTCGGTTCCAAGTGGTTGACGAGGGTGGGAGGATATCACGAGTTCCTTTAATCGCGTGGATCAAGAGGGCTCCTGGTTATCGGATTCAGCACGATAGGTTTTCGACAATCCCACATAATGATCCGCGTTGACGCGGAAACGTTCCTTTTCCTCTTCGGTCACTTCACGACGAACTTTGGCGGGCACACCCATAGCTAACGAGTGAGGCGGAATTTTCATTCCTTCGGCGACCAACGCGCCAGCGGCGATAACGGCCCCGGTTCCGATCTTGGCTCCGTTCAGAACGATCGCGCCGATGCCGATTAACACACCGTCCTCGAGCGTGCATCCATGCAACACGGCTGAGTGACCGATCGTGACTCGATTGCCAATATGCAGCGCGAACGGGCCTTCATCGACATGAAGAACGGCGTTATCCTGCACATTGGATTCGTTGCCGATTACAATGCGATTCACGTCGCCGCGCAACGTGGCGTTGCACCAAATCGAGGACAGTTCCCCGACCGTGACGTCACCGATAACTTGTGCGCTTGGATCGATATATGCGGAGGCGGCGGCGCGTGGCGACACCCCGCGAAAGGCTCGAATCATGATAGGAGTTGAGTTCTTTCATGGTATCACGGCAAGCGCAATACCCCACGAGTTGGGCCGAGCCTTGCTCGGCGCGCAACTCTCAAGTCGCGCCGTGCGAGACCCACCGAGCCAGTGCAGTCCACCGAACGAAATCTCCGGTTGAACATCTGAGGTACAAACCGAAGGCCGCCAGGACGCCGAGCGAAGTGGTAAAGGGGCAGTGGTATGTGCGCCGGTGTGGACGGAACCCAAGCCTAGATACTTCCGCACACTCGAAATGGGCAATTTCATAAACATTGCCCCCAATCAGATACAATTGAGTAGAGTAATCTTAAATGAGTTCCCGAAGAAACTTCATCGGCAATGTGGCGTCCGGGTTGGCTGTGATGGCCGCCCCAGGCAAAGTCCTCGGGGCAAATGATCGCATCCGCGTCGGCGTCATTGGAATCGGAGCCCGTGGTACTGAAATCACGCGCGATGCCATGGCCTGTCCAAATGCCGAAATTGTCGCTTTCTCAGATATCTACACGGCGCGCCTTGAAGCTGCGAAAACGCTTGCGCCAAATGCCAAGACTTACCTTGACCATCGTTATCTGCTCGAAGACAAAGCCATCGACGCGGTGCTGATCTCGACGCCCCAACACTTACATTGCCAACACTTCGTTGACTCGCTGGAGGCAGGCAAGCACGTCTACCAGGAAAAGACGATGGCCTTCACCGTCGAGCACGCCAAGCGCATGCGGGCAGCTTACACCAAGGCAGCCAATCGAACCGTGCAAATTGGGCATCAATCGTGCTCCTCTGGCCAAGTCACTGACGCAATGAACTTCCTTGGTCAGAACATCCTCGGCCAAATCACGGCCATTGAATCTCACATGTATCGCAACACGCCGCGCGGCAAACCACAGTGGTCCCGGCCCGTGTTCCCCGATATGACGCCGGAGAACATTCTGTGGAGTAAATTTCTGGGCGACGCCCCGCAGCGTGAGTTCGACGCCAACCGTTACATCAACTGGCGATTCTTTTGGGACTACTCTGGGGGCAATGTATATGAGAATCTTTGCCACCAACTCAGTTTCTGGTACAAGTGCATGAACTTGCAGATCCCTAACGCGGTGACAATGGTCGGTGGCGTCTATCTGTGGAAAGACGGCCGCGAAGTTCCCGACACAATGTCAGTCACGATGCAGCATCCCGAAGACCTTCTCTTCAGTTGGAGTTCCGGGTTTGGCAATAGCCAGCTAGGCGCGGCTGAACACATCTTGGGCGACGAAGGCAGCATCATGAAGAGCCAGCAAATTCGCTATATCCCCCAAATCGTCAACCGTCCAAAAGCCGTGGAAATTGTCGGCCAAACCAAGACGGCTCCTCAGGCTCACATGCAAAATTTTTTCGACTCCATCCGGAACAGCACCCAAACCAATTGCCCGTTCGACGTGGGCTTCCGCGTTTCGATCGCCTGCAGAATGGCGGTCGAAAGCTACCGCCAGGGCCGCACCATGCGCTGGGACGCTGACAAAGAAGAAATAGTTTAGCGAGCAAATATCATGGAGTTTTCGTTCTCCCCCGAACAAATTGAACTTCGAAAACAGATCCGCGAATTCGCCGAAGCGGAGATCAAGCCTTACGTCATGCTTTGGGACGAAGCCCAGACCTTCCCGCTTGAAGTCGTAAAGAAACTGGGCAATCTGGGTTGTCTAGGCGTTATTTTTCCTGAAGAACTCGGTGGAGCCGGGCTCGGGTACATCGACTATGCCATCGTCATCGAAGAGTTATCGCGCGTCGATGGGTCGATTGGCCTCATCGTGGCTGCCCACAACTCCCTCTGTTCCAATCATATTTTCCTCGCCGGCAACGAGGATCAGAAATTGAAATACATTCCGAAACTGGCGACTGGCGAATGGATCGGCTGCTGGTCACTCACTGAACCCGAAGCAGGCTCAGACGCCGGCGGCACTCGAAGCACAGCCGTTCGCGATGGCGATAGCTGGGTGCTGAATGGATCGAAAACATTTACGACCAACGCCCACCACGCCGATGTTTGCGTCGCCATGGCCGTAACCGATCGATCAAGCTCTCACCACGGTATCTCCGCTTTCATCATCGAAAAAGGAACGCCTGGCTTCAAACTGGGGAAGAAAGAAAACAAGCTGGGCATGCGCGCCAGCGATACCGGTGAGGTGATTTTCGATGATTGCCGTCTGCCCGAAGCGAATCTGCTGGGCAATATCGGGGAAGGCTTTGTGGATAGCCTCCGCATCCTCGACGGCGGGCGCATTTCAATTGCCGCACTCTCGTTGGGTATCGCTCAGGGAGCCTATGAGGCGGCGATTCAATACAGCAAGCAGCGCAAACAGTTCGGCAAACCTATCTCCGAGTTCCAAGTTATCCAACATAAACTGGCCGACATGGCGATGAATATTGACGCCGCTCGGCTGCTTACCTACCGCGCTGGCTGGCTGAAGGATCAAGGGCAATCGGTGAACAAGCAATCGGCCATGGCGAAGCTATTCGCCTCGGAAGCGGCGGTGGATATTTGCAATGAAGCAGTCCAGATTCATGGCGGCTATGGCTTCATAAAAGATTACCCTGTAGAGAAGTTTTATCGCGACGTTAAACTCTGCACTATCGGCGAAGGCACCAGCGAGATTCAGCGAATGGTTATCGCCAGGCAACTGCTTAAGCAGTGACTGCAACCAATCACATTTCCGAATGGGCTGAAGCGATCCTATTGCGCCAGCCCCGGGCGATTGCCAAGGCCGCGACCGCGATTGAAAACCGGTCTGCTGAGTCCGAAGCCCTCCTGCGAGTGCTGTGGCCCCACACGGGAAAGGCGGTGGTATTTGGAATCACAGGGCCTCCTGGCGCGGGCAAAAGCACATTTGTCTCGGCCTTGATCAAGGAGCTCCGCGCCGAATCTAAGTCCGTCGCCGTGATTGCCGTTGACCCCACCAGCCCTTTTTCCGGTGGCGCCGTTCTTGGCGATAGGGTCCGCATGCTCGATCATCATGCCGATCCGCAGGTCTTCATCCGTTCCATGGCCACTCGCGGGCACTTGGGCGGCCTTGCACCGGCAACAATGGACCTTGCGGTCCTGGCTGACGCCGCGAGATTCGACGCCGTGCTGATTGAGACCGTCGGCGTGGGTCAAGACGAGGTGGAAATTGCCGGCATGGCCGACGCCACTGCCGTTGTGTTGGTGCCCGGAATGGGGGACGATGTGCAAGCCATCAAAGCCGGTATCCTTGAAATCGCCGACGTATTCATCATTAACAAAAGCGATCTCGCTGGCGCCTCGAAGCTCGAATCCGAATTACAGATGATGCTGTCGCTGGCGCACCGTCCGGATAATTGGGTTCCGCCGATTGTAAAAACCATCGCCAAAGAAGGGCAGGGAATTGCGCAGAGCCTCTCTGCTTTGCGATCCTTTTTATCTCAGGGTTTGCTGGCTGACAGAGCCGCGGCGCGGTGGGTTCCCCGTCTTGAGCAGATGTGGAAGGAAAAAATTGGGAGCTGTGTCTCGCGCCAACAAATCAAAGAAGCGGCAGCAGCGGTGGCGCGCCGGGACCGCGACCCTTACGAAATCGTAAATGAATGGTTCAAACAAATTCGCAATTGACCACTTGGGCATCGCTGTCAAGTCTATTGAACAGGCGCTGGAATTCTATTGCGGCGCGCTGGGCATGGAAGTGGAGCATCGCGAAACTGTAACCGCGGAAAAGGTCAAAGTGGCAATGCTGCCGGCTGGCGAATCGCGACTCGAGCTTCTTGAAGCCTCCGAGCCCGATTCGACGGTCGCCAAATTCATCGCCTCACGCGGCGAAGGTCTGCACCACATCGCTATACGCGTTCCGGACTTGAATGCGGCGGTCGCGAAGTTGAAAGCCCAAGGGGCGCGGATCTTGAATGAACCCCGGATTGGCGCCGGCGGTCACACTTACATATTTGTACACCCCCGCTCCACAGGCGGAGTGTTATTAGAATTGATCCAGGAGAACTTGATTTGAAGCCTATTATTGGAATTATCGGTGGCAGCGGGCTCTACAATATGCCCGGCTTCACCGTGCAAGAGGAAGTTACCGTGGAGACGCCCTTCGGCCCCCCGTCGGATGCCTTTGTTGTGGGTCAATTGGCCGGACGCGATGTTGCCTTTCTGGCCCGCCACGGACGCGGCCATCGCATTACACCTTCGGATCTCAACTTCCGCGCCAACATTTACGGGATGAAGAAACTCGGCGTGCAACACATTCTTTCCCTCAGCGCCGTGGGCTCGCTCAAGGAAGAGCATAAGCCGCTTGATTTTGTTATTCCTGACCAGTTCTTTGATCGCACGCGCGGCCGCATTTCCACTTTTTTCGGGGATGGGCTCGTCGCCCACATCAGCTTCGGCGATCCGATTTGCGGCCAAATGTCTGAACGGGCGGCCAGTGCCGCGACCGCGGCCGGAGTCACTGCCAAACAAGGCGGAACTTATCTCTGCATGGAAGGTCCAGCATTTTCCACCAAGGCCGAATCGAACGTTTACCGCAGTTGGGGTATGGACGTAATTGGTATGACCAATTTGCAGGAGGCTAAGCTGGCCCGCGAGGCGGAGATCTGCTACGTCACCGTCGCCATGGTCACCGATTATGACTGCTGGCACCCCGATCACGATCATGTAACCGTCGTCGACATCATCGCCAATCTCACCAGGAATGCGGAAAATGCCGCCCGTGTTGTGTCTGAGTTCGTGAGGGCTTTCCCAGAGAAAATGGATTGCAAATGCCACTCCGCGTTGGCCCACGCTTTGATCACCGACAAGACCAAGGTGCCCGATTCGACCAAGAAGAAGTTGGAGCTGATAGTTGGCAAGTACTTCGCCTGAACAGTTAGCGCGCCAGCTGCTCGAAGAGTGCCTTTCTGGCCACGATTGGTCGCGCGAGGCTCTTCAGTTACTGCTAGATTCCTGCGCGGACCCGCGGGGGACCAAAGCGCTCTTCGCGGAACTGGTCGAGCCGTTGGGCGACCGGTTCGACCCGCGCTTAGTCGATTGCTACGTTAGCATTTTCTCCGAGGCCATTGCGCGTTTTATCCCTAGAAAAACGGCACGGCAAATTCAAGATCGCTACCAACGGATTCGTCACCCCAGGGCATTTGTTGGTGAGGTCGGCCGCGTCTTCGTGCTTAGCCGCATTACTCTCGGCGCGGACATTGCCATAACCAGTCAATTCCTAGCCGCCGCCGCCGCGCTCTACCCGACCGCTGAAATCTTCTTTGTTGGGCCGCGCAAGAACTTCGAACTCTTTTCCGGTGATCCCCGGCTGCAACTGGTTGACTTCAACTACGGGAGGTCTGGGCTGCTTGCCGACCGGCTGAAATCCGGCCAGGAACTGGCAAAGGCATTATCCGGAAATAACTCGCTGGTCTTCGATCCGGATTCAAGACTTACGCAACTAGGCCTGCTCCCTGTAATCTCCGACGATCAATATTTCTTCTTCGAGAGCCGTTCATTTGGAGCCAAAGGCTCACGGTCCATCGCTGAGCTTTCTGGAGACTTCATACGCGACCACCTTGGCTATGGAGGAGCGTTTCCCTGGGTGAATCCCTCGCAACCAGCATCAGCACGCAGTAACGATGTCGCCATCAGTTTCGGATTCGGAGGCAACCCCGCCAAAAGAGTCGGAGAAACGTTTGAGTTGGAAACCGTCCGTTCTCTGACAGGCCTGGGTCTAGATGTTCTTCTTGACGAAGGAGGCTCCAGCGAAGAGCACGATCTGGCCCGTCGGATCGCGGCGGCAACAGGTTGCCGGACTCATCACGGCAGTTTTGCTTCGTTCTCCCGGCAAATAGAAGCGAGCAGGCTGTATGTCGGGTATGACTCCGCCGGACAACACGCCGCCGCCGCTTTTCGGGTTTCGTCCATTACGGCTTTCCGAGGATGGGTAGATGAGCGAATGCTCGCCCGGTGGTCCCCATCGGGCAAAGGCCAGAACCGTGTCATCCGTGTGAAGAATGAGCCGCAAGCGGACGTCGCAAGGCGGGTCTTAGAGGAAGCCGTGGATATCCTAAGGTTGAACAACCCTTGAAGGTGTATTGAGGTTGCCGCCAACTGCGTCGGAGAGGCGTTCCAACTGAAGGGAAAGAGACTGTTCTTCTCTCGATACCGCGGGGATGCGTTCGCGTTTGACCCCATTCATTTCAAGGTGCAGCTGGTGAGCCAGTTTTGAGCTGATGGCCAAAAGCATTCGAAGGTGGCAGGATTCAAACGATTCGCGCGTCAAACTGTAGAGAGTCAAAACACCAATGGTTCCGTACTCAGACTCCAGCGGAATTGCCAACGACGAAGAAAGCTTAAAGTCGACTGGAATATTTCCGGTTACACCAAACTCCGTTGCGGCCACGCCATTCAATAGAGGGGTGCGGTTGGCCGCAACCCAACCTGAAGCTCCAACTCCCAGCGGGATCGTAATTCCAAGGAGTGAGGACGACCCCTCTCCTGACGCCATCGAGCATTCAACAGTCTCGTTCTTCTTCCGATACAGGGCTAGGCCATCATAGGGAATCAAACTCCTCAGTTGCTTCTCAATTGCCAACACATCGTCTTCCACTGATTCAAATTTGCCAATACTGGAATAAATGCAATCGAGAAGGGTCACTTCCTTGGCGACACCATCGGCCAATAGCCCGATCTTCCGTCCTTCAATCATTGAACCCACTGCATAACCGGCATCGGGTCCGAATCCGCAGTGCACCACCATGTCGATGGACAGTTTTACATCACCCGTTCTGAGAGTGGTTCTCGCTTGCGCCTCCAGTTCCTTGTAGCGCAACTTGAGCGCGTCAACCACTTGTGGGTCAAAACTCTTTCCGGACTCGTCGATGACAATCGACATGGCCTTTTCAAGCGGCATTGCTTTCCGGTATTGGCGGTCGCTTGCCAGCGCGTCTAAGCAATCCACCGCGGAAAGTATTCTTGCTCCGATCGGTATCTCTTCACCCTTGAGTCCGTCAGGATAGCCGGTCCCGTTCCATTTCTCGTGATGCGCCCGAACCAAAGGAGCCACGGAAAACGGGAAGTGCACGCTTTCCACAATTTCAGATCCAACCACTGTGTGGGTCTTCATTTTGGCAAACTCTTCAGGCGTTAATTTCCCGGGTTTGGAAATGATGTACTCGGGCACGGCAAGCTTACCGACATCGTGAAGGATGGCAGCGGCCCCCAGCCCTTCCAGTTCCTCAACTGACAGATTCAACTCTTTACCCAGCGCAAGCGCATAGGTCTGGACGCGGTGAAGGTGATCGCCCGTCGTCTGATCCTTTGCCTCAATGGCCAGCGCCAGGGCTCGAATTGTCCTCAAATGGAGTTCGTTGGCTTCTGCGGCATGCCGCTTTTCCTGCTCCGCTCTTTCGACTACCCGGTTGAGCGCCGCAAGGTGCATTTGGTAAGTGTGATATAGAAAATAGGCAACCGGTAGGATCAGGAACGCAACCTCGAATCCTATATACTTGCGAATCATCTCTACAGCCCCAACAACGGAGGCGCTTAGCAAATAATGCGGGAATGACCACAGATAAGACTCACGCCAAACGCTCCAAACAGAAAGGTTTTTCGTCAAGGCAATCACGCCGCACAGGGTAAACGAATTCACAGCGAAGTAGGCGGCACTGGCCAAAACTAATCGGTATAATTCTTGCGGGACGAACTGCTTTGTCAACTCGCCTTGAAGGACTAACCGGGCACTGGAAATTGAGAGACTAACTACGGCCAAGTTGAAGACTAGCTGCACAAGCGCTGGTTTTCGTTTACATTTCCAGTGGGATTGCACCAAAATGGAGGCCCACCCAAGAACGTACACCTCGCCAGACCCGAGACGAACGATAGCCCAAATCAGCACCAGGAAACTAGCGGACAGGTGGATGCTCATCCCAGGAAGTCCCACTTTCAAGACGCTCGTAGCCGAACAGAGGGCTAGCAAACCGAGGAAACTTAAGACGCCCGAATGCCAGGTGAATGGATCCAACCCGATTACAAGAAAAGCTAGAGCTATCACAGCAAAAACATAACATGTTGCTGCATGTGACATCTCACTCATCTTGTTGACAACAGCGGAGTTGGCGTTTTGCCTCATCTAAGGCTGGAATCGTCAGATAGTATTAGGAACTTTAGATATTCCTAGGAGTATGCTGTACCTTGGCACTTCCACAAAATCTACCAGTGATCAAGTAACAAAGTGATTGTGTCAATAAAAACGCCGGGAGGATATTATCCCACCCGGCGTCGTACTTCAGACTAAGACCAGTTTAGTCGCTGCGATGATTAATCACCCCAAAGACCAGTGCCAGCTTTCACATTTGAACGCACTTTCATTGTTGATCTCCTTTACAGTTTTCAATTAGTTGGCTCTAAAGAGAAACCCCAGGAGGTTTTCTCAGATTAACCATGTAGGACACTATACACCTTGGTGGGTTACATGTGCAACTATTACAACTATTCATCGATAAAAAAGTGCCGATAAAGTCAAATAACAAAATAAGGGGGCAGGGACTTAACTCCCTGCCCTCAATCAATCCAGTCCTTTCCCGATTAGAATACGCGGGTCGAAATGAAGCTTACTACGATGCGGCTTGTAGCGGAGACGCCTTTTGAATTCGTGACTGTTAACTCGAAGGCATAAGGCCCAAACTGTTCCCCTAATTGGACCGTTGTCCGTTGCGAGTTGGGATTCAGGATCGCCGCCGTCTTATCCACAATCCTCCACCTGTAAGTTAGCGCGAGTCCGTCAGGATCAGTGGATTGGCCGGCGTCCAGAACGATTTCCCGATACAACGTCTCGAAGTTCGGGCCGGGGTTGGCCGTGGGTACCCTTGTCGGGGTTCCGGTGACCTTCACTTGCACTTGGCAAGTGGTGGTCAATTGGTTGACTCCAAAAGCGGTTAGCGTGTAGGTGGTGTCTACCGTTGGCTTCACCGGAATAGGGCTGGAAACTCCCAGTCCATTGAAAGTTACCACGTTCGCGTTTGTAGTCGTGAAGGTGATCATTGCCGTGTCTCCCGCATTGATCACCGACGGGGAGATCGAACAGGATGCAAATACGGGAGGCTTCGGCGCAGCCGGGCGAACGTTAATCCCCACTGTCGAGGAAACTTGTCCACTGGGGTTCGTCGCTGTAATTGTATAGATCGTGTTCTGTTGAGGATTCACTTGGCGCGAACCGGTCAATGGAACGCCTCCAAGTCCTGTGATAGTGACAGTATCAGCATTCTCCACCACCCAAGTCAAAGTAGAACTCTGATCAGCGGTGATGTCCTGCGGATTCGCGTCAAAGCGTATGATCCTCGGTCCTTGCGTTCCCGGACCAGGGCCAGCCGGGCCGACCTGTACCGTAGCCGTGGCGCTGACATCGCCGAACTGATTCCGAGCCGTCAGCTTGTAGGTAGTTGTTTCCCTCGGCGAAACCATACTCGTGCCATTCACATTGACCTTGCCAATCCCATCGATCTCAACCGTGTCGGCATTTTCGGTCAGCCAGGACAGCGTCGATGATCCACCTGGATTGATATTGGCCGGTGAGGCCGAGAAGGTTAGAATACGAACCACCGGCTTATCAACCGTGACAGTTATGGTTTCATTTGCTTCACTGTTCTTGTTTTTCGCCGTGATTTTGTAAGTGGTGGTTTCCTTCGGGCTCACTTGCGACGTGCCCTGGGTCTTATCCACCGCGCCTATGCCGCTAATTTCAACCGTGTCGGCATTTTCAACCTGCCACACTATCGTCGAGGTTGCTCCGGACTTGATAGAAGCTGGGTTCGCCGTGAAGCGGATGATTCGCACCAAATTTGGAGCGCGTGTCGTTACTGTCGTCTTCGCCGTTCCTTGGCCGTAGGCGTCCTTCACCGTCAACCGGAACGAATAGGTTTGCGAATCCGTCGAGGTGAAGCTGGCTTTGGAAGAAGAAGAGTTGTTGATCGTTACGGCCGGACCGGCAATTTGCGTCCACTGATAGGTGAGCGCATTTCCTTCCGGCGAATAGGAACCGGTTCCATCCAAGGTCACCGAGCCCGCTGTTATGCCCAACTGGTCGGGACCAGCATCGGCCACTGGCGGATCGTTTCCGGTTCGGACCTTTCGGGTCAGCATTTCGTAGCGGATCCGCGGAATGTCGACCGGTACTGGGCCGGTCTGATCGCCGTATGTGTGAGGGCGAAGATAATTGCCAAACAAGACGCCGAAGGCCACGCGACCGTTCGCATCTTTGCCGATTTGCGTCTCATTGAATCCGCCTTCAACGCTTAAAGCGATGTGTGTGTTCAGCGGCTTAACCAGCCGGATAGTTCCACCTGGTTTGTCATTGCTTAAACGGCTCTTCAAATAGGCGAGGTTCGCTTCAGCGTACAAGTCCTTGTAAAGCGCAAAGCTCGTGGAAGCGCCAATTTGGTCAACCACCTTCATGTACGTTTCCTCGAAGACATTCCTCGTCAACAGCGCCCGGTTAACCACGGCATTGTCCATGAATGCCTTGGTTCCGAATACACCCAGCCGACCCTTTTTGAAAACATAGTCGGCGGTGAAAGCCGCTTGTCCCAACGTTCCGCCGTCTTGAAATTGGCTGAAAGTCACGTGCTTGAAGCTCGAGAACAATCCTAATTGAACATTCTTGTAACGGTTGACTAAACCCAGATCGAATTGGCCTTCTTTCCGATCCCGGAAGTACATGTATTCGCCTTCCGATTGCAGTGCCGTGCTGTCGTTCAGTTTGCTGAAGAATCGGCCCTTTCCGGTGAAAGTCAATTTGCCGTCCGAAGTCGGACCGGCATTTAATCCAAGCAACGCAAATTTCTTCACGAAGCTGTCAGAAGAATCGCTGGAAGAACTCTTGCTCTTGCCAGTTGTGTTGCCATCTCCGCTGCCGCCAACTGGACCCATCGGGCCCGACCCTGTCGGACCAGTTGCCCCTTGGGCCGGCCCCATCGAAGCGGCCCCGGATCCAGGTGGTGTTGTGGGAGAGCCCATGTGCGCCGTCAACTTGCTCTTTAAGTCGTCGATCTCTCCATTGGCTCTCTTCACTCCGTCCGCCGTGGAAGCCAGCTGTTGCTTCATCTGTTCGTTTTCAGTCTTCAAGTTCCGCAACATCGCCAGAATGTCGTCCAGTTTGTCCAAGCGCTTCAGAACCTCGCTGCAACACTGCTCGCCCATTGTCTTTGTGGATTCAAGCCCACGAATCGCATCGCCAATACCACCGGAGGAGATCGGCTTGCCGCTTCCGTCAAGCACCGTCATCTCAACACGGCGATTCATCAAGTCGGAGTTAATATCCTTGCCTGGCGCCTTAGGTTTTTCTTTGCCCAGTGATACAATTTCGATCTGAGCGCCGCGAGCGCCATATTTTTCCAGGAAGGACTTCACCGTTTGGGAGCGAGAGGAGCCTAACTTTTCGTTATATTGCCTTGATCCGTGCCAATCGGTATGGCCCACCAGTTTTACCTTGAAGGTGGGGTTCTTGGCCAGCAACTCCGATAGTCGCAACAGACTGGGATACCCGTCGACGAGGGTTGCGGAATCAAATGCAAAATTGATTTCTTCCCAGTCATCCTTGGTCGCGGACGTGTTTAAGCCCTGCGAGAAAGCGGGAAAAGTGAGAGCCGCCAGCAGAACCACGGGGAATATTGGTCTTAACATGTGCAAAAGATGCCTCCAGTCGAATAGTTGATGTATGAATGTTGCTTTTGACTCACAACAATCTTTTACGTAAGTTTACATCAACCAAAGTACTATTGCTACTAGAACAACCAATCAAGTGTTTAAGTATGAGATTGATACACGAGGTTTCCGTCTGTATAATTCTTAAGAATTCGAATTTCCTTAGTAGCATCAACTACCTCAAATTCGATGACATCGGCGCGTTCGCCGAGGACGAGTCCCTTCGTTCGATCAGATACTTTACCCACGATTGCGGGATTGATTGTCGACATGCGGATTGCATCGCTTAAGGGCAATTCGCAGATCCGCATCAGGTTGGAAACCCCCACATCCATCCGCAAGGCGGACCCTGCCAGTCGTGTTTGGCCAGCCAACACCACGCGCTGATCTGCCGTAAGGTCCACTTCCTGCTCGCCCAACATGTAACGTCCAGGTTTGGCCCCCGCCGGCGAGCTGGCGTCCGTTACAAGAATCGAACGGTCAATGCCCTTGGCGCGCAGGGCAGTCTTAATGAAACTCTCAGGCAAGTGAATTCCGTCTACTATGAAGTCCGCCCACAAACGGTCCTCCGCCAACTGCTCCCAAATATAATTCGGATGACGAGGTAGATTAGCATGAGCCCCATTCCCTAGATGGGTGGACAAGCTGGCCCCCGCCGAAACAGCCGCTTGAATCTGTTCCCGGTTTGCCCCCGTATGACCGATCGCCACAGTTACGCCGTCCATGACAAGTGCTTCTATGTAGCCTGGAGCCTCGGGCCACTCGGGCGCCAGAGTGACTAGTTTGACCCTTCCGCCAGTTGCCTCTTGCCATCGTTTATACTCCTCGACGTCAGGTTTTCGAACCCATTGACGAGGGTGGGCTCCTCGCGGTCCATCTTCGACGCATATATGTGGACCTTCAACGTGGAATCCCTCGATGGCGAATCCCTCCGGTAACCTCTCCTTCGCCTTGGCGAGGTTCCGAAGAGCGGCAAGCATGGCGTCTGGTCCCCCTGTGATCACGGTAGGGAAGAATCTTGATACCCCTGTCGAGAAAAGTGCCTGAATGGAGCGGGCGATTTCGTCGTGCGGCGTGGTACCGGAATTGTAATCGACTCCCGCAAAGCCATTTACCTGAATATCGACAAACCCAGGAGCGACATATGAAGCAATATGTCCACCCCGCATAGGGGGGGGCCCCATTTGGGTAATCTTAGTGTCGCCCTTGAGTGTTATTTCATTCCCTGTGAGGGCATCGATCCCACTACATTTTAGCTCTTCCATGTTTTATCCACAGTTTTGCCCGATCGAGGGCTTCTAAGCTATTGATTATACAACAGAAAAAGGTGGGCCAGAAACGAACTTTCCCCTAGCAATCTTGGGAGGGACCTGTTACAACTGAATACAGATTTCCGTTGGCCGGTATGATCATGAGCGCTAAACTCGGGGGAGGTGGCGTCTTGAGGTTGTACCGGCTGCGGATCTCGCTTCCATCGTCAGTCTGAAGAAGCTAGATCAGATTCCTCTTCAATTAGTCCCGTTGGCTTCTCGGATGAGTCTAGTCCAAAGATTCATCATTTCCCGGATACTTTCCCATTTAACCGGTTTGCTTAAGTAGTCGTCCATACCCGCTGCGAGGCACCGCTCTTTGTCGCCCTTCATTGCTGATGCCGTCATTGCGATGATGGGGATGTGCTCCCCAGGCTGTTCTCGATCCCGGATAATCTTGGTTGCCTCAAACCCGTCCATATTCGGCATCTGGCAATCCATAAGAATCATGGCATACTTATGTTCCGTGTTTTTCGCGATCGCTTCGTTGCCGTCCACGGCGATTTCAACACTAATGCCCATCTTTTCTAATAGTCTGGTCGCTACCTTCTGACTCACCAAATTGTCTTCGACGACCAGAACGCGAATGGGGGCATCGGCAGAAGGTTGGGGCGCCATGGATTCGTGAAGGCGAATCAGGTCACTGCTCGGGTTCGTCGTGTCTGAACCGCCCGCCAACGCGGAAACCGTTTCGAGGAGGTGCCATTCCCTTACCGGTTTCGACAAAGTCGCGGCGATTCCAGTCTCACTAAACGGCGCACTGCTACGCTGGCTGAACGGCGTCATGAGTACTAATTTCACTGATTTCAAATCGGGGGTGTCTCGGACTTGCCGGCAGAAGTCGGATCCCGAAATCGGTGACATGTGCTCGTCCACCAGTATGATGTCGAAGCCATGTCCGCGGCTCTCAACGGTTTGTATCAATTCGAGTGCATCTTCTGCGCTTGATATACCCTGCGCGAGCGCTCCCGCTCCGGCAAGTTGAGTCAGAATGGTTCGTCGAACGGTGTGGTTATCGTCCACCAAAAGCACGCGAATCCCATTCAGGGTTGCCGCTTGTGGATATTCCAGTTTAGCGGTCGAACTTTTGAATTGGAGTGTAAACCAAAACGTTGAGCCAGCGCCCAATTCACTTTCCACGCCAATATCCCCACCCATTAACTCGACCAACTGACGGGAAATTGCCAATCCGAGCCCGGTGCCGCCGTGCTTGCGCGCCCCTCCTCCTTGCGATTGAACAAAGGGCCGGAACAGATTGGCTTTGGTTTCTGGCGCCAGGCCGACTCCCGTGTCGCGAACTTCAAAGCGAAGCGAAAAATCCTCTCCAGCATTCTCTTCAAAGACAACCGCCACGGCAACTTCGCCTTGAACCGTAAACTTCACCGCATTGCCCACCAAATTCAACAAAATTTGCCGCAGCCGGCCGGGATCGCCATCAACTATTTGCGGTACCTCCGCCGGGATACTGGTTAGTATCTCCAGCCCCTTGGCATCGGCTCGTTCGGCCAGCAGTTCGACTACATCCTGAATGGTTGCGCGAAGGTCGAACGGAACATACTCAATCTCCAGCTTGCCGGCTTCGATCTTCGAAAAATCCAAGATGTCGTTGATAATATCAAGCAGGCAGTCTCCCGATCTTCGTACTGTTTCAGCGAATTCTCTTTGCTCAACGCTCAATGGGGAATCAAGCAACAAGCCCGTCATGCCGATGATCCCATTCATTGGCGTTCGGATTTCGTGGCTGACATTCGCAAGGAACTCGGACTTCATTCTTGAGGCTTCAAGGGCTGAGTCTCTTGACGTGGAAAGCTCTTCGGACTGGATCAGAAGCTGCGCGGCCTGTTCCTCAATTTGCAGCTTTGATTGTTGGGCAATTCTCAGCGCGTCCTCTGCTCGCACTCGTTCCATGTCCGCCAGCCGGTTGGCTGCCTCCATATCCTGAGTTCGACGCACCAAAGCCCGTTCGTATTCCTTGAGGTG
>JANXXI010000287.1 GCA_025350695.1 Acidobacteriota bacterium | reverse complement strand
TTCGAGTCAGCGCACCCACACGATTCTGCGTGCTGCTGGCGGCGGTCTTCGGCATCATTGCATCGTCTCAATATTGGTTAGCCGGATTTTATTTCATGCCGCAGCCACATCGCTATCAGTTGGAGATGGAGCTTTTCCTTCTGGCTGGACTCATCATTCTTTTTAGCGAAATCCCTAAGCAACGCGTCAGGCTTGGAGGCTTGGCAATATTGTTGCTGGTCTCCGCGCAAGGCATATCCGAAGGATTGGCTTACGGCAACCAGATTCTGCACGGGTCCACCATCGAACGGACAGTTGAATACAAAGTGGCCCACTGGCTTTACAAGAATCACCCGGGTGAGCGCGTCTATTGCCCCGGAACATTCAGTCAATGGCTCAACGTGTTTGTGCCCCAGCCGCAACTGGGCGGCGGCTTTGACCAGGGCTCAACAAACCCTCTGCTTCCGGCGATCCTATTTCAAATCATGGCCGGCGAAGGCAAACAGATGGCGGCGTATTCAAAGACGTGGCTTGAGGCGTTTGGCACGGGCTTTGTCGTGGTGGGCAACGAAAAGAGCGAAGAGTATTTCAAGCCTTTCAAGGACAAGAAAAAGTTTGACGACGTCTTGCCAGTGGTCTATCGCACCGAAGGCGAAGCGATCTACCAACTGGACCCGGCGCGAGCGGCATTAGCGGTCCATGCTTCCGGGCAGGCCGTGAAAGAAATGCGATGGGCCGGTTCCGTCTATCCGCAAACGGTGGATGCGATGCTAGCGACGATTCCCTCTGACCGTCCCGTGCGAACAGAATGGAAGCGCGACGTTCTAGTGTTGAACGCAAATCCCCAAGCAGGAGAGGTGGTGAGCGTGCGATTCAATGCGCTTCCGGGTTGGAGTGCGCAGAGCAACTCGCACGAATTGACCTTGAGCTCCGATGCTTTGGGGTTGATCACCATTCAGCCGGCTGAGGCTGGCCCGCAAACCATTCTCTTGAGCTACAAGGGCCCCTTTGAGTATCGGGTTGGTCAAGCGGTGACGGCTTTTACGGTGCTGTTTTTTGGCGCCTGGGTGGCTATGGACGCGCGTAGAAGGTACAATAGTAGAGTACTTTCCTCATAAGGGCGCGTAGCTCAGCTGGTTAGAGCACCTCGTTTACACCGAGGGGGTCCGCGGTTCGAATCCGTGCGCGCCCACCATTATTTCCATTTCAACCTAAACGTACGCATGTACAACCACGTGCGGAACCTTCAAATCAGGAAGCCGCCGGTGAGCGATTTCCATCCGAGAATGAATCTCAATCCGATCAAAGCAAGCGCATTTCAGCATCTCGACCAGTGCCTTCTCGTTCACGGACCACCAACTGCGCCGGTCAGAATCGGAGGTCCCCACCAGCCACATCAAGGGAACTTGCTCGGTTCCCGCAATCTCAAAAGTCGGAGCTGAGATGATGCACTTGCCCCTCGTGACGGAGTGCAGCTTCTCAAACGCTAAAATAGGATCGCGCAGGTGCGACGTAATCGATCCGGCGAAGACGACGTCGAACTTCTGACCGTCGAAGGCTTCCGGGCTCAAATGGTAGGCGTTGATGAGTTTCGCCTTAACTTTCGACTTCCGCTGCCAACGGGCAAACTCAAAGGCTCCCGTTATTTGTTGACGGCTGTAAGTCTCCACGTCACCCACTTGGGCCGCGAGTTCCTGGCGGTGTTTCGGCCCGCCGACAAAATCCCAATCCAGGAACGACGGGATGTCGCAGGCTGTTACGTCCGCCCCACGCTCCTCCATTTCAAACGCAAAGTAGCCGCTGGCGCGCCCCACGTCCAGCGCAGTCAAGCCCTTCATGTCTTCGGGAAAACCAAACTGTCCGATTTGATCGCGAAGATCGTAATCGCCGTCCGTCACGAACCCGTTCAACAAATCCACGCAGTGATACCAGTAGTACGCCTTGGAATCTTCTTCAACGTTGTTCGCTTCAATCGCCATTCGCCTAACATTCTCCAAAAATTTTAACTATCTACTTCTTGAAAATAAGAAAGTGCTGCTGGGGAAGGAAGTCATGCTTTTCGCTTTGCTTGAACCCCGCCTCTTTCAGTTCGGCGACTATCTTTTCCGATGTAAAGCGGAACTCCTTGGGTGGTCCCATGGTGGCCTCAGGTTTGAAGTCGATGATTGCCACCCGTCCGCCTTGCTTCAACGATGCCCCAAGCTTACGGAAGTATTCGACGCGGTTTGGGATGTGATGAAAGGTATCGACGATAAGCACCAAATCGACGGACACCGGCAGTTTAGGCGAACTCGCTTCCGCCTGAATGGCAGTAATATTCTGCAGTCCTTCCTTATCGGCGCGCGTCCGCAAGTAGTCCACCATGGATGGCTCAATATCAACGCCATAAACCTGTACCTTTGAGTTCGATTTGGCCAGGCGCACAGAAAAGTAACCAGTGCCGGCGCCGATATCGGCCACGGCTTGCCCCGGTTTCGATTTGAGCGCCGCAATCACCTTGTCCGGCATTTGCCAGGCGTCGCGGGCTGGGTCGTCAAAACTCTTGGCCCAATCCGCCGCGTTGTCGAAGCTGTGATGCATATGGTCGACGTTCTTGTCTTCGTTCGCTTTCGCCGGTTCTTGGGCCATACCCACCGTGGTCAACACGATCATCGCGCAGCACGTAACAGTTCGTAGCATCATTTGCGTTATCTCCTACTCAACCTTCATCGCTCTCAACGCAGCCAAAATTGCAGGATCGCGCTCCGCTTCAATCTCGTCACCCTTCTCTACACCCAGCGCTTGATTGAAAATCTCCTGCGTCAAACGGAACTCAATCCAATCACTATCATCAGACCACTGCTTTAGCCCTGGCTGAATATTCCGGTCCGCAAGCCATACACGGAACCGGTCCATGAGTTGCCCTCTAGCCCGGAATTTGTCATTCACCCCCGGTGCTGGCCGCTGCTTCAAAAACTCGGTCGCATAATTGGGGAATGAACCCGATGCATCCAGCGCCATACGCAGTCTCGTCATCGCCTCTGGCTGCGTTTCGATGTCAGGCTGGATGCCGCCGCCGCCTTTCACCACCCGCCCCGCATCGGTTTTGTACTCCCCGCCGGCATGCGACGTGGTCTGCTCAAGTGATGTGCCTGTCAGCGTTTTCTGAATTGATCGCCCGCTCGGCGTGAAGTAATAAGCAGTCGTTAACGCGATACCGGTGTTCTGCGAAAGAGGAAACACATTCTGCACCAGCCCCTTGCCGTAACTCGTCTCGCCGATCACAGTTCCACGGTCATGATCCTGTACCGCGCCCGCCACAATTTCCGATGCGCTAGCGCTCTTTGAGTTGATCAGCACACTTACCGCGAATTCATAGGGAACATTATCGTCCGGTACTTTCAAATCCTGATCCGCCACCTTGCGGCCTCGCGCTGAAAGCACCTTCTGTCCGGGTCTCAAGAACAGGGAAGCAGTTTTGATCGCCTCAGGCAAAATGCCTCCGGGATTGTTTCGCAGATCCAGCACCAGAGCGCGCAACTTCTTGCCGCCTAACTTCTCAATCGCGTCGCGAATATACTTGCCGGTATCCTCATCGAAGCTGCCCACCCGCACATAACCCACGCCCTGTTTCAACAGAAACGTGCGCTCCACCGCGGGGGATTGCATTTCCTGCGGAATTAATGTGAATGGCAGTAACCGGGCATTCCCCGGTCTTCGCACAACCAATTGCGCCGGATTGTTCCTCGATTGACTCAACACTTGAATCAACTGATCCATGTCCAGATAATCCAGGCGAATATTGTTGATTGCCAGAATCTCATCGCCCGCCGAAATGCCACTGCGCGCCGATGCCGAACCGGGTTGGGTTTGCAGTACAATCACTTTCCCCGGAAGGATGCTCACCACACTGCCAAAGCCCTTGCTGGTGGATTTCTGCATCTGCTTCAGTTGCTCAAACTGATCGGGGTCAAAAAACACCGAATGCGGATCTAGTCGCTTCATCATGCCCGGCAGAGCGCCCTCGTAAAAGACCTTCTTTGAATCCACAGGGTCAGCCGCTTCGCGCTCCACCGTGGTAAACACGTCGACAAAAGACTTCACCGGACGGGCAAAATCCTCCTCTTGGAAGAACGCAAGCAACAATGGAAGGGCGGCTAGCATGATTTATTGTTTCGTGTACTTCGTGGCTTTCTTCGCCTTATCGCGCTCCAGCGCCAATTCAATCAGACGGTCCACTAGTTTCTCAATCGGCAATCCCATGTTGCCCCACATCGTCGGATACATGCTGATCGAAGTGAAGCCAGGAATTGTGTTCACCTCATTCAGGTACAATTTGCCCGTGGCTTCCTCAAGCAAGAAATCGACGCGAGCCATTCCCTCACAACCCAGCGCCTCATACGCCTTCACCGCCACCTTCCGCAATTCAGCCGTTTTGGCATCGCCGATCGGCGCCGGCAACACGATGCGAGCTTTGTCTAACAAATACTTATCTTCGTAATCGTAGAATTCGCGGGAGGGAATAATCTGGCAAGGAATTGTGGCCTCGGGCGAACCGTTGCCCAGCACAGCCGTCTCCAATTCCAGCCCGATGATGCCGCGTTCCACAATCACTTTGCGGTCATACTGCGCAGCTTCGGCCAACCCGGCGCGTAACTCGGTTTCGTCCCGAACTTTGGTGATGCCCACCGATGAACCCAAGTTCGCCGGCTTCACAAACATTGGAAACGTCAACTCCCGTAGCGCCGCCGATGGATCAAGGTTTTCGCGAAATACGGTCACGTATTCAGCCGTCGCCACACCATGGCCGCCCAAAACTCGCTTCGCCATTTCCTTATCCATCGCCAACGATGACGCTAGTACGCCGCAACCAACGTAAGGCAGACCGGCCATCTCAAAGAGTCCCTGAATGGTCCCGTCCTCACCGAACGTGCCGTGCAACACGGGAAACACCACGTCGATTTCCGGATTCCCGTTCGGCTCCGGCACAATCGCCTTCGGCTTCCACCGCCCCTCTTTATCGATGAAATAGTGAATCACTTTGTATCGCTCA
Source organism: Acidobacteriota bacterium (assembly GCA_025350695.1). Taxonomy (GTDB): domain Bacteria; phylum Acidobacteriota; class Terriglobia; order Bryobacterales; family Bryobacteraceae; genus JANXSF01. The sequence continues at coordinate 69,795 of JANXXI010000287.1, read as the reverse complement.
GGGTTCAGCGATCTGATCACAGTTTCGGCTGATCGCAGCGAAATCTCATGCTCGCCGCTGCGCCCGCCGTATACCACCGCTACGCGTAGCTTCACAAAATCCTCTTTCCTAAAGCTGATGTCACCAGTTCGACGGCCAACTGCGCCGTCCGGTTGCGTTCATCCAGTACGGGATTCACTTCCACCACTTCCATTGATTCAAGCAAGCCCGAATCGCAAGCCATCTCCATCGCCAAATGCGCTTCCCGATAGCTCAACCCGCCGCGAACAGGCGTGCCGACCCCAGGTGCTTCTCCCGGATCGAGCGAGTCCATGTCGAGCGACAAATGCACTCCCGCGGTTCCGTCTCCCGCTATTGCCAGCGCCCGCCGCATGACTGTCATCATGCCGTGCTCATCAATGTCGCGCATCGTGAAGGCATGCATTCCAGACCGCTTTACTTGTGGGCGCTCATGTGCGTCCACGTCTCGGATGCCCACCAGCACTGTGTTGCGCGGGTCCACCATGGGAACAACCCCTGCCAGATGCGTCAATTCCTTGGGCCCCATTCCTAAAATCGAAGCAAGCGGCATGCCATGAACATTGCCGGATGGCGACGTTGCCGGCGTATTCATATCGGCATGCGCATCCACCCAAATCAGACCAAGATTTTGGCCACGCCCCGCCAAGTGTGAAGCTAATCCGGCAACGGTCCCCGCGCCAACCGAATGATCGCCGCCCAGCACTAGGGGAAACTTCTTTTGCTCCGCGATGCGAACCACCTGATCCCGCAGCCTTTCGCAAGTCTGTGTGATCTCCGCCAAGAACCGCGCCCGCTTAGAGCCAACTCGCGAGCCTTCGGGCTGCGGAACTTCCACGTTGCCCCAGTCCTCAACCTTGTAACCCAGTTCAACGAGACGCGCATGAATCCCAGCCGCGCGAATGGCCGACGGACCCATGTCCACGCCCCTTCGCCCTGCGCCGAGGTCCATGGGAACACCGAGAACTGTTATGGTTGTTGCTTTCATTGTTGGTTACGGGGACCTAGAAATCGTTCGAAACTTGAATACGGCTTCGGCTAGCCCCCCATGGGAATCGGGGGATCTCTCGCCGCTCAATTTGGGGCTCGCAATTCCGTGCTGGTGGACTCCGGAAGAATCTGAAAGTCGCCCCATTGATCTATTTTGTTTCGTTGGACGCAAGATGAGCAAACCCGCGTCTCTTGATATCTTCTGCAAGTTGAGTCAGTTCTTCCTTTGCATTCCCTTTTCGCCCCTCACCACGGGCAAACGAAATCTCCGCTTCATCCACAGCCGAGAGGAGTTCCGCTCTTCGTCGCTCACGCGTTTCCCACAGCGTCAACGCATCGCGCAAGGCATCCTCTTCCTTACTGTAACGGCCGCTTTCCATCCCTTGCCGGACAAATGCCTGTTGCTCCGTGGTAAGTTCTACGTTCATAAATCCATACACTCCTGAACTTTACTTCCGCGTCCACCTAAGGCCGCGTCCGATACAACATCCTAGGAAATGCAATCGTCTCGCGAATATGCTCGGCGCCGCACATCCAAGCCGTGAAACGCTCCACGCCCATGCCAAAACCTGCATGAGGAACACCGCCGTACTTGCGTAAATCCAGATACCAATTGAACGCCTCATGCGGCAATTTGTGTTCGTCCAACCGCGACTTCAAGGTCTCCAAATCCGATACGCGTTGCCCGCCCCCAATCACTTCGCCATAGCCTTCGGGTGCAATCAAATCCACGCCCAGCGCCAGTTCAGGCCGCTCTGCGTCATGCTCAAAATAGAACGCCTTGATTGCGGAAGGGAAGCGGTCCACCAGCACCGGCCGGTCCATATCCTCGGTCAGCAGCGTTTCATCGGCATTGCCGAAATCGCCGCCCCACTGAATCTCGCTGCCCTTGGCTTGTAACTTTTTAACCGCGTCGTCGTAACTCATCCGGTGAAACGGCGCCTTGATTGCTTCAAGCTTAGTAATGTCGCGCTCCAGGGTCTTCAACTCTTCTTTACGGTTCTCCAGCACGCGCGCCACTACAAAGCAGACCATCTCCTCGGCCACTTGCTTCACGTCGTCAAGCGTGGCGTAAGCCATCTCCGGCTCCACCATCCAGAACTCGGTCAAGTGCCGCCGCGTCTTCGATTTTTCGGCGCGGAATGTCGGTCCGAAACAATACACCTTGCCGAACGCCATCGCGTTGGCTTCGTTATACAATTGACCCGATTGCGTCAGATAAACTTTTTCGTCCTCGAAATAATCCACCTCGAACAGGGTCGTGGTGCCTTCGCAAGCGGCGGGCGTGAAGATTGGCGTATCTACCAGCGTGAAGCCGTGCGAATCGAAATAGTCACGAATGCCCTTGATCACTTCGTGCCGGATCCGTATGATCGCGTGCTGCCGTTTACTGCGCAGCCACAAGTGGCGATGATCCATCAGAAAATCGATGCCATGGTCCTTCGGCGTAATCGGGTACGGATCTTCTTCCGGTACGCGCTGCACAACGTCGGCGGCTTCCACGTCCATCTCAAAGCCGCCCGGGGCCCGTTCCTCGGCTCGAATCTTGCCAGTAAGGATGATGGCCGATTCCTGCGTCAAGCCTTTCAGAGTTTCGAATAGTTCTTCGGGAATGGCCGACTTAACGGCCACGCACTGCATAATGCCTGAGCCATCGCGCAGCAGAGGGAAACAGATCTTGCCCGATTTACGCAGGTTATACAGCCAGCCCGGGACCGATACGGTTTCCCCAACATGCTTTGCGGCATCGGAAATTCGCATACGCGGAAAAGCGTTTGATGATGTAGACATTACATATTCTCCAAACGTTCGAAAATCTCTTTGATCGATTCAAGTGGCTCAGGAAAATCGGGAGACTCTTTCAATTCCAGCAGCAGCGGGTATTGCTGTTCGGCCGATCGCAGTAAACCCATCGTCTTCTTCCAGTCAATCGTACCGCCCTCGGCCAGCGTCGGAAATAGGTGCTTGTCTTCAATTCCGTTATTGTCATGCACGTGAGTCGAACGGATGCGCGGCTTCATGCGCTCGAAAGCCTCGCCCACGCCTTCCATCAAATTGGCGTGTCCTGTATCGAAGCAAAAATTTAAGTTCAGGTGAGTTACTGCCAGCAGATAACAAAGCCGCTCGGAGGAGGACATCTCATTCGGAATATTTTCCAGAAGGATCTCAGATCCCCGTTGTCTGGCGAAGAGCGATATTTCCTCCAGCGAACCAAAAGTTGTGTCCAGCTTACGCTCATCGAATTCTTCCGTTACCCCGCCTACATGCTGAATCAGGTACGGACACGGGACTACCTCCACCACTTCAATAGCCCGCTTGATTTCGTCCACCGCCGCAATGCGTTTGGCTTTGTTCAAGTCGCAAATATTCAAATGCGATTGAGGCCCACTGCGACCCCAACGATCGTCGGTGTGCATCGGCAGGTGCAAGGAGTGCAGCCTTAATTTTTCATCTCGAAACCAGTGCCCCAGCTCCGCCACCTGCGATTTATTCGTATAGTCCAAATGCTGCTTGGCGCAAAAAATCTCCACGGCGTCAATGCCGGAATGAAGAATCCGCTCCAAGGCGGCAACCGTCAACCGGTGGTTGACGAAATAGTGTGTAGAGAGCGCGTGACGCATGTGGTGTTAGTAGCCGGCCGCTTTTCCATCAATCCGAGGATCGGCGGCCCCGGCCAGCCAGCCGCCTCGTTCAAACTCGATCGCGGCAATTTCGCAAATGCCGGCAACCGTTTCAATTGTGTGTCCGCGCTGCGCAAGAAGCGCCCGTGTATCTGGTGAAAAGCCCGGCTCCATCTGCAGCCGGTCCGGCTTCCATTGATGATGAAACCGAGGAGCATTCACCGCGTCCTGCACGTTCATATGAAAATCCAGCACGTTGACGATGACCTCAAATACGCTCGTGATGATGCGCGTCCCACCGGGAGTGCCAACTACCAAGACAGGCTTTCCGTCTCTCAAAATAATCGTCGGCGTCATGGACGACAGCGGCCTTTTACCCGCCACGATCGCGTTCGCCTCGCCGCCTATCGCGCCATACATATTTGGTGCGCCTGGCTTCACTGAAAAATCGTCCATCTCGTTGTTCATCAAAAAACCCAACCCCGGAACAGTGACGCCAGATCCGTATCCGCCGTTCAGCGTATAAGTAACAGCCACTGCATTGCCTTCGGCATCCACAATCGAATAGTGCGTGGTTTCGGTGCTTTCTTTTACGTCGATCTCACCATGCTTCACCTCATCACTTGGCGTCGCGCGCGATGGATCGATAGAGGCTCGCAATTTGTCGGTGTACTTCTTCTCCGTCAGTTGCTTCACGGGAACTTTGTAGAAATCCGGATCGCCAAAAAATTCAGCCCGATCCGCGTAGAAGCGCCGCATCGCCTCGGCCATATAATGCACCGATTGCGCCGACCCTGCCCCCGTCTCAGCGAATTTGGTCTTCTCCAGCACCGCCAGCATCTGCAAGATCCCAATGCCGCCCGATGAAGGCGGTGGCGCTGTGACAATGTCGTACCCTCGATACTTGCCTTCAAGCGGCGCCCGCTCCACAGCCTTGTAGTTCTTCAGGTCTTCCAACGTGATGGTTCCGCCATGATCGGCCATTTCCTTCGCAAGGCGCTTCGCCGTCTCGCCCTGATAAAAGTCATCCGGCCCGTTCTTTGCAATTCGTTCCAACACCGCGCCCAACTCCGGCTGCTTCAAAACATCGCCCGGCTCAAAGTAATCGCCATTCTTCAAAAAAATTCGTTTCGATTCTTCCGAAGCCGCCAGATTCTTCGCACCTTTCAGGGATCGCGCCGTCCCGTAGGACAACGGAAATCCCTTCTTCGCCAAATCGACCGACGGGGCCACAAGTTTCGCCCAACCCAATTTCCCGTATTTTTTATGAGCCAGTTCAAAGCCCCGCACCGTACCCGGAACGCCCGAAGCGCGCCACCCAATCATGGAATCCTTCGTTGGATTTCCAGATGCATCCAGATACATATCGCGCCCAGCCTTCGCCGGCGCCATTTCCCGGAAATCAACGAACGTCTTGCGGCCATCGGCAAAGCGCACCAGCATAAAGCCGCCTCCGCCAAGGTTGCCGGCCGAAGGATGCGTGACCGCCAACGCAAAGCCTACCGCCACCGCCGCATCCACGGCATTACCACCAGCCTTGAGCACGGCCACGCCGGCGTCGGTTGCATGCGCCTCGCGGCTTACCACCATGGCTTTCTTCGCGCGGACCGGTTGCGCCGGATACACCGGTAGCAGTAAGACCGCCGCGGCCGCCAGGAAACGGAAAATACTCATCCTTCTAATGTACCCTTCCGGCGGCGCTTCCATTCAAACAAAGCGATGCCCGTGGCCACCGAAACATTCAACGAAGAAATTTTTCCAGCCAACGGAATGTTCACTAAAAAGTCGCACTGCTTGGCCACCAACTGGTGCAACCCGTGACCCTCCCCGCCTACAACCAATACTGACGGGGTAGTGTATTCCACTTTGTCGTAGTCCTGCTCACCCCGCTCATCTAAGCCATAGATCCAAAATCCACTCTTCTTCAGCAAGTCCAAGGTCTGCGCCACATTGCCGATTTTCACCACCGGCAGATGGGCCAGCGCCCCAGCCGCCGCCTTCGCCGCCGCATCATTCAGGGGAGCCGAACGCCGTTCGGGAACTAACATCGCCGAAGCCCCTGCCGCATGGGCGCTTCTCATGATTGCCCCTAAATTGTGGGGATCCTCCACGCCGTCCAGCAGCACCAACATTTCTGCGTTGTTCAGCACAGCGTCCAAAGTCGAGTAGTGCGACGCCCCGGTCACAGCCACCACGCCCTGATGCGCCGTCGATTGGCAGCTCCGGTCCAGCGTCGGCCGCGGCTCAAAACGGAGCGGAATTCGCTTTACCCGGCATAATTCGATGATTTCCTGGACCCTAGGTCCGCCCGCGCCCTTCGCCACCATTACCCGTTCAATAGCGGTTCCGGCCTTCAGGGCTTCAAGAATGGGGTGAATCCCCGATAGATTTGGCAAGACAGTTCCTTACATTCTAGTTTGCCAGTTGTGCGGAGACGTTTGGGGCGGCATAATGGTAAAGCCGTTTACTTGCCTAGGGTGACGATAAAGAAAATGCCGGGTCCGGCCGTTCAGACAGAACTAGCTTCGCAGGAAATTCCTGACAAACTCTACTTCCGCATTGGCGATGTCAGCCGAATCGCGGGCGTGAAGCCCTATGTCCTGCGTTACTGGGAATCAGAGTTTCCTTCGCTCGGTCCTAAGAAGTCCGGTACTAACCATCGGCTGTACCGCCGCAAGGACGTGGAGCTAGTACTTGAAATCAAGCGCCTTCTTTATGAGAAGCGCTTCACCATCGAAGGCGCCCGTAACTTTCTTTCAACCAAGGGTAAGCCCCTATCCGCTGCTGTTGACAAAAAGCAGGAGAAGCCCCGCCGTGAGCAAAAGGCCCAGGCTCAGTTATTCCCCACCGAAGATCCGATGGATCGCGAGACAATTCGTTCCATTGCCGCCGACCTGCGCGAACTATTGAAATCACTCCGCTAACTAACTCCCCCTCCTATTTCCCCCCTTTCCACCGATAAGCCCTCTATACCAGCAAACCATGATTACCCTCACTCGTCTGAACAAGACCGCGATTGTTCTGAATTCCGATCTCATTGAGCACATGGAGGTGACTCCCGATACCGTGATCTGCCTTACCAGTGGGCAAAAAATTCGCGTACAGGAAGACGCCGATGAAATCATTCGCCGCGTGCTTGCGTGGCGCCGCTTGGTATTACTGAAAACCGAGGCCGCTCCAATCACCTTGTCGGATCCAACAGAATCAAAAGGCGAAGCATCCAAAAAAGGAGAACACGATGGCATCGGGTTCTCGTCCTGATCTGTCTACCATTGCCGGCCTGATCTTAGCCGGCGGCGGAATCATCGGTGGGCTGTTGCTTGAGGGTGGCTCTGTTCGCGACATTCTGCAGCACACCGCCGCAATCATTGTCATTTGCGGCACCTTTGGCGCGGTCATGATCAATTTCCCTCTGCCCGTTGTAATTGGCGGCATGAAGCGCTTCGTGCACGTCTTCATCGACAATTCGCAGGACATGCATCAAATCGTGGATCTGATCGTCGAAATGGCCGCCAAAGCGCGCAAGCAGGGCATCGTCTCTTTAGAGGAGGATATGAACTCCACCTCAGAGCCATTTCTGAAAAAGGCCCTTGGACTTGCTGTTGACGGAACCGATCTCCAAGAGCTACGCCGCATGCTTGAGTTGCAAATCGATCAGGATGAGCATCACGCCGGCCAGGAAGCTAAGGTTTGGGAAAGCGCCGGAGGCTATGCCCCAACCATCGGCATCATTGGCGCCGTCATGGGCTTAATCCAGGTTATGAAGAACCTGGCCAATATTGACGAAGTGGGCCACGGAATTGCCGTTGCCTTTGTCGCCACTGTCTATGGCGTTGCTTTTTCAAATATCCTGTTTCTCCCAGCCGCCAACAAAATAAAGAGTCGCATTCAGGGTGAAGTTCAGCGCAAGGAACTGATTCTTGAAGGCGTCAGCGCCATGGTTGAGGGATTGAATCCAAAGCTCATCAAGGTGAAGCTCGAAGCTTACCTCACAGATCACGACCCGGCCAAAGCAGCGGCCAAAGGAACTTAGAGATGGCGCGAAAAAAGAAAGTGCACGAACACGAAAACCATGAACGCTGGCTCGTCTCCTATGCCGATTTCATTACGTTACTGTTTGCCTTTTTCGTGGTGATGTTTGCCAGTTCCCAGACCGACAAAGGCAAGCAGAAGCAAATGTCCGAGTCTATAAAAAGCGCCATGGAAGAAAGCCGCTTTACCGCCACTATGCAGGGCATCTTGGGTGGCGTGGCTGATGACACAGGCAAGGGAAATGCCATGATGAAAGGCCCTGGCGGCACCAAACCCGATACCACGCCAACTCCCCCACCCGAAATTGTTGAGCTCATTCCAGCAATGCAACGTTTGAAGCAGGAACTGCGGGCGGAGATTGACGCTGGCTCGATGGAAGTCCACATGACCGGTCGCGGCGTGGTAGTCACCATGCAACAGGCCGCCTTCTTCCCTTCGGGCGACGACATGGTTGCTCTAAGTTCCTATCAAAGTGTTGGCAAAGTGGCCCAAATTGTGAACAAGCTGCCGAATCCGATCCGGCTTGAGGGCCACACCGATTCGCGTCCCATCCGCACTTCCCGTTTCCATAGTAACTGGGAGCTTTCTGCTGCCCGCGCCATATCAATGATGGATCTTTTGACCCACGAATTCGAACTCCCGGAATCCCGTATGGCCATCGGCGGCTACGCCGATACAGTCGCAATCGCACCGAACGAAACCGAAGAGGGGCGATCAAGAAACCGCCGGGTAGATATAGTAATTCTGTCCGCCCAGGGAGTACTAGATCAACCCTCTGCGGAAAGATCAACAAAGTGATATACTTACCCAACGGAATTCCGCGCATAATATGTCATTCGTTGATCTCATACTGCTACGAATATTATTTCTAGTACTACTAGCGTCCGCATCTGCCTACTTACGGCCGTTCCAACTCACTCCTCTATTTGCCGCTCTTGTTGGCGCCGGCCTTGGGTTGATGATGATCTTCCTTGAAAGGCGTACACTTTCGGTCAGTCCGACACGCGCTTTCGGTGCTGCTCTTGGAGGTTTGCTCGGTATCATTGCCGCCTTCTTTTCCGGAAGGATCCTATATCAGGCCATGCCTTCCAGCCCGGACACAGCCGGATTTCTTGAGATAGTTTTACTTCTCGGCCTCGGCTATATGGGGATTGTAGTCGGTTCGGCTAAGGGAGGCCAACTAAACGGAATCGCTTTTAAGGAACCCGTGGCGGGAATCTCCATGGGCGCCGCTAAGATCCTCGATACCAGCGTTATTATCGACGGTCGTATCGCTGACATCGCCGAAACTTCCTTTCTCGAAGGAACGCTTATCCTTCCTCAGTTCGTCCTCAAGGAGCTGCAAACCGTCGCCGATTCCGCTGATTCGCTCAAACGCAATCGCGGCCGCCGTGGCCTCGACATCCTCCAGCAAATTCAAAAAATGCCGCATTTCCGCGTGGAGATCGTCGAGCAGGACTTTCCTCACGTGAAGGAAGTGGATCTAAAGCTGATCGAGTTGGCGAAGCTTTTAGGCTCGAAGATCGTTACCAATGACTTCAACTTAAACAAGGTTGCCCAACTGCACGGCGTCGTGGTCTTAAACATCAATGAACTGGCAAACGCATTGAAGCCTGTTGTCCTGCCCGGCGAGTTCATGCGCGTTTTCATTCTGAAGGAAGGTAAAGAACACAATCAAGGTGTTGCTTACCTCGATGACGGAACCATGGTTGTGGTGGACAACGCCCGCCGGCTAATCTCAAAAACCATCGAGATCTCCGTCACCAGTGTGCTGCAGACCACCGCCGGCAAAATGATATTCGGTAAGTTCGACGACCGGGTTCACTCCGTCATGGAAAAGCCCCCCATGGAAAAAATGCGCGAACAGGCCGCAGCAGGCTAGCTCTCCCGGTTGGGCAAACGCTCCGTCGGCGCGCGACTCCAAAGTCGCGCCTCTGGAGTTTGCACATTTTCATACTAGCCCCCTACGAAATAGGGGGATTCGCGCGCCTCCAAAGTCGCGCCGTGCGAGGCTTTCCGAGCCAGTCTGCGAAGTCTTTCTGGTTGCAGGTAAATAAACACGAAGCCTAGCCGTCGCAACTCCGTTTGTGCGTTCCTTAGAAGCTAACTCAACAATTCCCTCACTACCCGCCCATGCACATCCGTCAGCCTGAACTGCCGCCCTTGGAACCTGTAAGTTAGCTTCTGATGATCAACCCCCAGTAAGTGCAAAACCGTTGCCTGTAAGTCATGCACATGCACTCCATCCTCAGCCACATTGAAACCAAACTCGTCGGAATTGCCATGAGCATGCCCAGGCTTCACGCCCCCACCCGCCATCCACAACGAAAACACACGCCCATGATGATCGCGCCCATAACTGTTCGGCTTCACCGGACCCTGCCCGTAAGGCGTCCGCCCAAACTCGCCGCCCCAAATCACCAAAGTCTCCTTCAACATCCCGCGCTGCTTCAAATCGGCAATGAGCCCCGCCGACGGTTGATCCACGTCGCGCGCCATCGATGGAATCTTGTCCGTGAGCCCCCCATGATGATCCCATCCTCGGTGGTAAAGCTGAATAAAACGCACATCTCGCTCAGCCAGCCGTCGCGCCAGTAAACAGTTTGCCGCAAAGCTCCCCGGCTTGCGCGAGTCCGGCCCGTACAGCGCATGAACATGCTCCGGCTCTTTCGATGTATCCACCAATTCCGGCACGCTCGCCTGCATCCGGAACGCCATTTCATACTGCGCGATCCGCGTCTCAATCTCTGGGTCGCCTTCCCGCTGATGCGCTTTTTCATTCAGCGCCGCCAGCCCGTCCAACTGCGTGCGGCGCATTTCACGCGTCACCCCAGGAGGATTGGAAAGATGCAGCACCGGGTCACCGCCAGAGCGAAATTGAACACCTTGATAGCGGCTCGGTAAAAAGCCTGCCCCCCACAACCGCGACAGCAGACCTTGATCGGCCATACCGTTGCCCGGCAGCGAATTCAAAACAACAAACGCCGGCAAATTCTCGTTGGCCGCACCCAATCCATAGTCGATCCAGGAACCCATGCTGGGACGGCCCGGCAATTGGCTGCCTGTTTGAAGAAACGTGATTGCCGGGTCATGATTGATCGCCTCGGTATTCATCGACCGGACCACACACAACTCATCGGCAACTTTACCAGTGTGCGGAAGCAGGTCACTCAGCCAACGGCCGCACTGGCCTTGTTGCTTGAAACCATACATCGTGGGCACGATAGGGAACCGGTCCTGATGCGCCACCATTCCCGTAATTCGTTGCGCTCCGAAGATGGAAGGAGGAATGTCTTGATCAAACCGGTTCGTCATCTCCGGCTTGTAATCGAGTAAGTCGAGGTGCGAGGGCCCCCCCGCCTGAAACAGAAAAATGACACGCTTCGCGCGAGGCGTGAAGTTAGGGAACGCCCGCTCAGCGCCCAACGCCTGAAGCGCCGCCGCGCCCAACCCAAAGCCCGTCCGCATAAGCAGTTCTCGGCGGGAAGTAAATCGTGAGTAGTTATTGCAGTTCATGTGTAGTTACCCTTTGGTGATTACTTCATCTAAGTTCAGAATCATGCTGGTCACCGCCGTGTAAGCTGCCAACTCATGCGCTGGGATCGCAGAGTTGCTAGTAGATGCGCCAACTTTGAGCAACGCGTTCGCGCCTGCTGCATCGGCCGCGTAAGCAGTCAGCATTTTCCGCAACGTCTCCGTCAGGATTTTCATTTCCTGCGCATCCGCCTCGCGCCCAGTGGCCAGCCGGAAGGCATATTCAATCCGCGCCTCCGCACTCTTGCCGCCTTGGAGGATGGCCCGCTCCGCCAACTTGCGCGATGCTTCCACGAAGATCGGATCGTTCAGTAGCGTCAACGCTTGTAGCGGCGTATTGGTAGAGGAGCGCCGGACGATGCAAAACTCGCGATCCGGTGCATCAAACACCGTCATCGTTGGATGCGGCGCCGTCCGCTTCCAAAACGTATAAAGGCTGCGACGGTACAGGTCGTCGCCCTTACTCTCAATCCAGTTCGTCCCCGGGTAATCAGCCGCCACAACAATACCCTTGTAAAGTTCGGCCGGTTGATATGGATGCACGCTAGGTCCGCCAATTTCATGTTTCAGCAATCCAGCAAGTTGCAAGGCCTGGTCCCGCAGCACTTCAGCAGGTAGCCGGAACCGAGGCCCCCGGGCAAGCAGCCGATTCTCAGGGTCGCGCGCCGTCAACTCGGGCGTAGTCGCTGAACTCTGCCTGTAAGTCGCCGAAAGGACTATTTGACTAACCAGGCGTTTCACGTCCCAACCGGAATCGACAAAGTCACGCGCTAGATAGTCAAGTAACTCCGGATGACTCGGAGATTCCCCTTGGACCCCGAAATTCTCACTAGTCTTCACCAGCCCCTGCCCAAACAACTGCTGCCAAAAGCGATTCACCACCACACGGGAAGTGAGTGGATGATCGGGCTTCGTCAGCCACTGGGCAAGTCCCAGCCTGTTCTTTGGAGCACCCACCGGCCATGCCCCCAGCAAGTCTTCCGGCACGCCCGGCTCCACTTTTTCTCCAGGAGCATTGTAGCCGCCACGCATCAAAATATGTGTTTGACGCGGCGTTGCTAATTCATCCATTACCATCACGGTTGGAAAACTGCGCTTCAGCGCCAGTAAGTCGCCGCGCAACTTAGTAATTCTCGGATCAGGCCGCAAATAAAACTTGGCCGCGCTCTCAAATTCACCGGAAATTTCGTCTGGAGTAAGTGCGCGCGTCCAGGTCCCTATCTCGTCAAATTGGCCCGTAAAGTGCGCCCCACCGGTGTCCCACCCGATTCGAAATTTCGTTGGTGTGGGCTTCGATTTTTCGTCCGGCACTCCAAGTCCATCATTCAAGACTCGGGTTTCTATTTCCTGTCCGTCGACAAACGTGCGCACCCAGGCAGCTTCAGCACGCATGGATGACTTATCTTGGATACCTGAATAAACCAACGTGAGTTGGCGCCACTTGCCGGCTTCGACCTTCGCTCCTTCAGACCGCACCCTCATGGAGTAAGCAGGAAAGCGCTGCGCAAAACGAAACTCAAGCTCACCGCCAACCAAGCGCAACTCAATCCCAGCGCCGTAGGTGACCGATGCAGGGTTGCGAGCGTAATCCATCGCCGAAAGCAGTGGAACATCAGTGTCCTCTTGCGCCGGTTTCACCCAAATGCTAAAAGTCATGCCGTCTCGTTTCGATACAGGCATCGACTTCGTCATTGGTTTGGCGGACGCGCCATCAAGCTGGCAACCCGCGCCTACGATACCTTCGGAAAGTTTCACGCCTTCTTCCGCGGTATCACAGTGAATTCCGAGAACCGCCGAATCGTGAGCCTTTCCTCCCGTTGCATTGTCAACCCATTTGACATCTCTATGCCCCGCGGTAGATATGGCCGCTTCCAACTCCTTCATTCGCCTCTGCTGCTCCGCGGTAGGAGCCGCAATCATCGGCGCCGCATTGGCCACACGCCCGTCCTCACCTAATTCAGAAACGTTATTGAAGAAAGCATAAAAGCGGTAATGGTCACGCTGCGAAATCGGGTCGTACTTATGATCGTGACAACGCGCGCATTCAAGCGTGATCCCCAACCACGCCATGCCCAACGTCCGCACGCGATCCGACACATACTCAACCCGGTATTCCTCTTCAATAATTCCACCCTCGGAATTGATCACGTGATTGCGGCCGAATCCAGTCGCGATGCGTTGGTCCAGGGTGGCATTGGGAAGTAGGTCTCCGGCTAACTGCTCGGTGATGAACTTGTCATAAGGTAGGTTGGCATTGAAACTCTGGATCACCCAATCTCGCCAACGCCACATGGATCGCGCCGAGTCATTGTTGAACCCATGCGTATCGGCGTAACGCGCCACGTCCAGCCAGTCCATCGCCATGCGCTCGCCGAAGCGCGGTGAATCCAGCAACCGCGCCACCGCGGACTTGTAGGCAGCTTCCCCCGTGCTCCTCACACTCTTCACGAAAGCTTCAATTTCCTCCGGCGTAGGAGGCAGCCCGGTCAGGTCCAGCGAGACGCGCCGCAGCCAGGCGCCTGGAGCCGCTTCCGCGCTCGGTCGCAGGCCCTCGGCTTCAAGCCGATGAAGCACAAATGCGTCCAGAGGTTGCTTAGGCCAGCTCTTGTTAGCTGTTATTGGCGTGTCAGGACGCACCGGAGGAGTGAAGGCCCAATGCTTTGAGTAAGTCCCACCTTCCGCTATCCAACGTTTCAAGATAGCGACCTGCTCACCGGTCAAAGTTCGATTTGAGGAAACAGGCGGCATGCGCCGGGCCTTTTCGTCCGATGTAATCCGCTGATACAAAGCGCTCGCGTCCGGCTTGCCCGGCGCCAGCGCCGCGTGTCCTTTGCGATCAGCCGTTGCTCCGGCAAAAGTATCCAGACGCAGGTCCGCCAAACGCTTCGATGCATCCTGACCATGGCAATGAAAGCAATTCTCCGCGAGAATGGGGCGCACATCCCTGCCGTAATCGAGCGCCGGGCTCGCCGCGAACCCGGCCATGCCAAACAGAAATAGGGTAACAAAGGGAAGTTGCATTGGTTGCTGTCAACAGTTTATACCAACGAACATCATCGAACTCATCACAAGGGATGTACAATGGATCTACTGAGCGTCCAAAAGCGAATGAAAGTCGCCGTAATCCTACCAGCCGCGGGTTTGGGAACCCGCATGACCAAAAGTCAACCGGAAAAGAATGCCTCTGGCCGCAAGCAGTTCCTGCTGCTTGATGGCGAACCCGTGTTGCTTCACACCATCCGCAAGTTTTCCCGATCCGCACTTGTGAACGAAATCGTCGTCTCCCTCCGAGGCGATGACATCGCTTATGTCCAGGAATTGGTCGACAAAGCCGCCTTGCCCAAACCCGTGCGGCTGGTCATCGGCGGTGATTCCCGCCAGCAATCGGTGGAGAACGCTCTCGAGATCATCGATCCCGCGACCGACCTCGTCGCGGTTCATGACGCGGTCCGCCCCTTCGTCGATCTGGAACAAATCGATGCAGTGATCCGCGAAGCCGCCGAATGTGGAGCCGCCATTTTGGGTATCGTTCCGGTCGACACAGTGAAGCAGGTCCATCGCCACATCATCCGCGCCACCATTCCGCGCGACAAGCTTGTGCTGGCCCAAACCCCGCAAGTTTTCCGCTTCGCTTTGCTCAAAGAAGCATACTCGAAAGCAGGCGATGACAGCTTTGCCGGCACCGACGAAGCCAGCCTAGTGGAGCGTCTGGACAAGGTCGAAGTCCACGTTGTCGCCGGTTCCGACCGGAACATCAAGATCACCAAACCAACGGACATTGAACTGGCCCGTCTTTATCTCGAACAGGAAAAGGCCGCCGCGAAAATCCCCGCATGACCAGCTTGCGAATCGGCCAGGGCTGGGATAACCACCGAATCAAAGAAGGCAGCGCGCTGATTCTTGGGGGCGTCCACATCCCTTGTGACTTCGGCCTCGACGGCCATTCCGACGCCGACATTTTGCTGCACGCCATTACCGATGCTGTCCTGGGTGCGATGGCGTTGGGCGACATCGGCATGCATTTCCCCGACACCGACCCAACCTGGAAGGGCGCCTCAAGCGATCAATTCCTCCGCCAGGCCCTAAAACTGGCCGCCCAAAAAGGCTTCCACTTAGTGAACGTCGATTCCACGATTGTCCTCCAAAAACCGAAGCTCGGAGAATACAGGGCGAAAATCCGCGAGAGTCTTGCCCGGATCTTAGAGTTGTCTCTAGAGAGTGTCTCCGTAAAGTTTAAAACCGCTGAAAAAGTAGGACCCGTAGGTGAGGGTTTATCCGCCGAAGCCCAGGCCGTGGTCCTTCTTGAAAAAAGGTGAAACTAAAAGGCCTTTAAAGCGTTCATAATGGTAGAAGCGCTATGCCGACACTCCGCCATACTCTCGCCCTTTTCGCGGCCCTCTATCTTACTGGCTCCGCCAACGCACAGTACAACTACTCCAAAGACATTTCGCGTATCTTCCAAGCCAAGTGCCAGCAGTGCCACCGCGAAGGCGACATTGCTCCATTCGCGCTTGATTCTTACTCGGCCGCTACCACCTGGGCCGACGACATTAAGGCTGCGGTTAAGGAAAAGCGCATGCCGCCCTGGAAGCCCGTTGATGGCTTCAACAGCTTTCGCGATGCTTGGGGGCTGAGCGACGAAGAGCGCACCATGATCGTAAACTGGATTGACGGCGGAATGGTCGAAGGCGATTCGGCCGACCTGCCGGAGCCGCTTCCGAACACCGGTGAGTGGCTGCTTGGCGATCCGGATAAAATTGTGCGGATGCCCGTCAACTTTGCCGTTCCCTCAAAGAAGGACACCTACCGTTGCTTCGTCATCCCGAGTGAACTGACGGAAGATAAATGGGTCAGCGCAGTCCAGTACCTGCCAGGCAACAAGCAAGTTGTTCATCACGTAATTGCCTATCTCGATAAGACCGGCGTCTCGGAACAGTACGATGGCAAAGACGGCCAACCTGGATACGAATGCTTCGGTGGACCGGGCGACGGCGTCAGTCTGGATGCCAGTTCCATGCTGGGCGG
The DNA here is from genome assembly GCA_025350695.1 of Acidobacteriota bacterium. Classification (GTDB taxonomy): domain Bacteria; phylum Acidobacteriota; class Terriglobia; order Bryobacterales; family Bryobacteraceae; genus JANXSF01. The sequence continues at coordinate 53,575 of JANXXI010000287.1, read as the reverse complement.
ATGGGCTCCAGGCGTGCGTCCACGTTTTCTTCCCGACGGCATAGCGATGAAACTGCCTAAAGGTTCACGAATCGTTCTGCAGGTTCACTACTTCACAAATGGGAAAAAAGATCAGACCGATCAGACCAAGCTGGGCATTTACTATTCAAAGAACGCTGAGAATAAGCAACTGGTTTTCATCCCAATTGTTAACACCTCCTTCAAGCTAAAACCAGGGGACGAAAATGCCGAGGTTACGGCGCAATTCCCGATCCCTCCTTTTTATGATGCGACGGCCTATCTGGTAGCGCCCCATATGCATCTTCTCGGGCGCCAAATTAAGGTGGAGAAAATCGGTTCCGACAAAAAAGTTGAACCCCTTGTCTACATCAATGACTGGAACTTCAACTGGCAAGGATTCTATTCTTTCGAGACTCCCATGCGGTTGCCTGCCCTATCGCAGATGAAAGTCACCTGCACCTTTGACAATTCCGATAAGAACCCGCGCCAACCGAACAACCCGCCCGTGCGTGTTGGATGGGGCGAAGGTACCGAGGACGAGATGTGCATCGGCTTCGTAGGCGTGGTGTTCGACCGTCAGGGCCTGCCATTCGTCAGCAAGCGCAGCAAGTAATAGATGCCGGAAGTTGCCTGTCCTCCGGGTCCAATCAGTTGGCCCATCGTCGGGCAGCTTCCGGCATTTCGCAAAGATCCCCTCGCCTTTCTTGAAGGCCTGACTGCAAAATACGGAGACCTCGTTTTCGTTCGCTTTGGCAATCAAAACGTCTACTTCCTCAACGATCCTAAACTGATTGAACAGGTGCTGGTCACTGAGAACCAAAACTTCACCAAGAGTCGCGTGCTGCAGCGAGCTCGCATATTTTTAGGCGATGGTTTGCTCACGGTCGAAGGCCAGAACCATCTTCGCCAACGTCGTCTGGTGCAGCCAGCATTCCACAGGGAACGGCTGATGGGTTACGCGACGGACATGGTGGCGATCGGTGACCGTTTTCGCGATGGCTGGCAACACGGAGCCCAAGTCGACATCGACAAAGAGATGATGCGGCTTACCCTGGCCATCGTCGGCAAGACACTGTTTAGCGCCGATGTCGAATCGGAAGCACGTGACGTTGGCGAGGCGATGGAGACACTGCTCGGCATGTTCAAGTTCGTGATGCTGCCATTCTCGAACATTTTGGAAAAGCTCCCGTTACCAGTGATGAAGCGGTTCCGCAAGGCCCAGGCTTCGCTCGACAACATCATCTACGGCTTGATTCGTCAGCGGCGCGCCGAGGGCCGCGACCATGGCGACCTGCTTTCCATGCTGCTCGATGCCCGTGACGAAGAAGGCGATGGCTCCGGCATGACCGACAAGCAGGTGCGCGATGAGGCCCTTACTTTGTTTATCGCCGGACACGAAACGACGGCCAATGCGTTGGCCTGGACCTGGTACCTGCTAAGCCTACATCCCGACGTTGAATCACGCATGCATCAGGAAATCGATCAAGCTCTAGACGGCCGCCTTCCGGAGTTCAATGACTTGCCGACGCTCTCTTATGTGGAGCATGTGGTGGCGGAATCGATGCGGCTCTATCCTCCGGCATGGGTCATCGGACGACAAGCCAGGGAGCAGTTCACGCTTCGAGACTATAACGTTCCAGCGAAGTCGATTGTGCTGATGAGTCCTTACGTCACGCAGCGATCGAAGGAGTTTTGGCCCGACCCGCTGACGTTCAATCCAGAACGATGGGCGGCTGCGAATGACAGGCCTAAGTTCGCGTACTTTCCTTTTGGTGGTGGCCCCAGGCTGTGCATCGGCGAGCGATTCGCGTGGATGGAATCGGTTCTGATGATCACCGCCATCGCGCAAAAATGGCGGTTGCGGCTTGTGCCCGGACACATCGTTGAGCCCAAGCCGCTGATCACGCTTCGCCCTAAGAATGGAATCAAAATGCGGGTTGAAGCACGTTAGCGATTGGCTACGCTCAGCCCGATGGCGAATCCGAATCGGGCCATCTGCTCGATGCCGGCGAAGTCCCAATCGTCCTTATACTCGTCGGACGGGTTGTGGTAATTCTTCTCGTTATATTTTTCGAAGATGGTGGTTCCAAAGTCGGCGGGCTTGCCTTCGTATTCCTTGCCCATGTTGATCGAGAACGCCGGAATGCCGACCTTATTAAACTCGAAGTGATCGGACCGGAAATAGTGGCCCTGCTCCGGTTCCGGGTCGGGCGTGATCTTCAAATTGAAGCGCCGAGCGGCTTCCTGCACAACTGGAAAAAACTTGGTTCGCTCCGCTCCGGTTACAACAACGTCCTTCACCCGGCCGAACGGATAGAAGCTGTCGAAATTCAAGTTCAGAAGCGTTTTTGCTGTGGGCAGCAGCGGATGTTTGGCGTAATATTCCGATCCACGCAAGCCGCTCTCCTCCGCTGTTACGGCAAGGAACAGGGCGCTCCGTTTCGGCTTACGAGATAGGGTGGACCAGGCCCGGGCCATCTCAATTAGCATTGCGCAGCCCGATGCGTTATCCACCGCCCCGTTGTAGATGTTGTCGCCGCTGACTGGCACGCTGATGCCTAAGTGGTCCCAATGAGCGGAGAAAATGATGGCTTCCTTCGTTAAGGTTGTATCGCTGCCCGGCACGATGCCGGCAACGTTGGACGTCTCTATCGGACGGATCTTCGCGTTGATGGTCCCCTTGATCCGGAAGCCCAGGGGAAATGCTTTGAAACCCTTGGTATTGGCTGCTTCGAGCAACTGCGCCACATTCTTTCCGGCGAGTCCAGCCAACTGTCCAGCTGCTTCTTCGGTGACCCAACCGGCCAATGCCATGGTCTGCTCGCCTGGGTTCAATTTCACTTGCGGATCTTCCTTGCCCCATGAACCACGCACCACGCTCCAGTTGTATCCGGCGGTTGGAGTGGTATGAAAAATGATGCAGGCGATGGCGCCGCGCCGTGTGGCCTCTTCGTATTTATAAGTCCAGCGGCCATAGTAGGTGAGGGCTTTGCCCTCAAAGAATTTGTCGTCGGTGGAGGGTGGCTCGTTGGTGAAAAGCACCACTACTTTGCCCTTCACGTCGATGCCTTCGTAATCGGACCAGCCGAATTCAGGGGCGGTGATTCCGTGTCCGACGAAGACTGCTTCGGCGTCGAAGGTGGATTGCGTTTTCTGTTGTTGCGTGTTGCCCACGAACCCATCGAGCCATTTGATCGGAACTTGCTTGCCGCCGGCTACAGCCGATAGCGACGACGATGCTTCAGGCTCCACGCCCACGAGCGATACCTTTTGAAAGAACGTTCCGTTGTCACCGGCGGGCTTTAAGCCGGAGGCCTCAAACTGGGATGCAATGTAGCTCGCCGCCAGTTCGCCGCCCCGAGTTCCCACTCCGCGGCCTTCCAATAAATCACTTGCCAGAAACTTCAAGTGTGGGCGAATTCGCGAACCGCTGATGTCCGAGCCCTGCCCGAAGGCCGCAAGGGCCGTCATGAAAAGAAGAAATCCCATTCGCATGGTCCCAGTTTAACGCAATGCTTAGCGCATCTGTTTTTACACGCTTCTATATGCAAGTCAGTTGCAAAAAATGCTTGACAGCGGGTAGCCTTGGTTTTAATATGGACTAAAGTAGTCGCATATCAAAAATCGGCGACAACTGCTGCCGCCTTAAAGTCGGCCGACTTCCCACATTTGTCTTTCTTCCGGATCCATCATGCTTTTTTGATGGGCTGATAGGAGTGTGTCCAAATTGTATAAATTACTTGTACTTTCAATCATTACTGGCGTTTTTGCTGACGCTCAGACGCCGTTGCTATTGAGCGGTAAAGTGGTTGACCCCGCAGGATTTCCCATTCCGCAAGTGCAAGTGAGCGCTGGGGCGCATTCCGTTGTAACAGGAACAGACGGCGTTTTCACCCTCGCAGTAGGGTCCGGATGGAACACCGTTAAATTCACAAAACCAGGGTTCACAGACACTTTTAGACGTTTATCTGCGCCGGTTATGAACAACACTCCAGTTGTTGTTGTGTTGCAAATACGAACATTAGATCAAACTATCCTTGTGGAAGTGCGCTCCGACAATTACCGCGTGGAGTCAACGTCTTCCGTCACAAAGACACGCGTGCCGCTGGGCGACGTTCCTCAATCGGTCGTCATACTGGCGAAAGAACAAGTACGGGATCAGATGATGATGAGCCTGGGCGACGTGGTTCGTTATGTTCCCGGGGTTACTGCCCATCAAGGGGAGAACAATCGCGACCAAATCGTGATTCGCGGAAATAGTTCTTCGGCCGACTTCTTTGTGAACGGTGTTAGAGACGATGCGCAATACTACCGCGATCTGTACAATCTGGAGCAGGTTGAAGTGCTCAAAGGTCCCAACGCCATGATCTTCGGCCGCGGCGGCGGAGGCGGCGTGGTCAATCGAGTTACCAAGGAGCCGACGTTTTCTCCTATCCGCGAGCTTGCAATTCAAGGCGGTTCGTTCGGCTTCAAGCGGCTTTCGGCGGACTTCGATCAACCGCTTGGTACAAAGGCAGGAGTGCGGTTGAACGGCATGTATGAAAACTCGGACAGCTTTCGGCGTTTCGTAAATCTTGAACGCCGCGGCATCAGTTCCGGACTCACGCTATTGCCATTCAAGCAGACGAAAATCCTGCTGAGTTACGAGCATCTGAACGACCGACGCGTGGCCGATCGCGGCATGCCCTCCTTGCAAGGCCGTCCCGTCGATAGCCCGGTTTCCACCTTCTTCGGAAATCCGAAGGATAGCCACGTGGAATCCGCGGTCGACCTGGCTTCGGTATTCGTGGAACAACAGGCTGGCCGGTTCAACATTCGGAACCGCACCCAATTTGGGGGATATGACCGTTTCTATCAAAACTATGTCCCAGGGGCGGTGAACTCGGCTCAAACGCTAGTGTCCCTTTCCGCGTACAACAACGCAAGCCAGAGGCTGAATCTGTTCAACCAAACTGACGTTACCACCTCCTTTATAACAGCTGGAATCAAGCACACATTACTGGCTGGGGCTGAATTCGGCCGTCAAGCGACGGACAATCTTCGCAATACAGGCTATTTCCGCAATACGGATGCGGCCATCTTCATTCCATTCGCCGATCCAACCATCACAACCCCGGTGACGTTCCGGCAAAGCAGTACCGATGCCAATAATCATTTGAAGGCGCTGGTGGACGCATCCTACGTACAGGATCAGATTCAGTTAACGAGGCGCATTCAATTGGTGGGCGGAGTCCGCTTCGACCACTTCGATTTGCGATACAGCAACAACCGCAACGGCGACTATTTACGCCGCATCGACAACTTGATTTCTCCCCGTGCGGGAATTGTCGTCAAGCCGGTCCGCGCCCTATCGCTCTATGGCAGCTACAGTGTTTCTTACTTGCCAAGTTCCGGCGACCAGTTCTCTTCGTTGACGACGGTTACGCAACAAGTGAAGCCGGAGAAATTCATTAACTATGAAGGGGGCGTGAAGTGGGATGTGTCGAAAAACTTTGCCTTCACAACAGCGATCTATCGGCTGGACCGCACCAACACAAGAGCTATCGACCCCAACGATCCGACGCGCATTATTCAGACTGGATCGACTGAAACCAACGGCGTGGAGTTTGGAGTGCAGGGTGCGATTACGCGGAAATGGCGAGTCTCTGGCGGGTACGCTTTCCAGGACGCTTTCATCCGCAATGCCACTATCGCGGCGCGGGCCGGTGCGCAGGTGGCGCAGGTACCGCATCATTCTTTTTCGCTTTGGAACAACTATCAAATTCATCGGCGATGGGGCGCGGGGCTGGGCGTTGTGAACCGTTCCGGCATGTTCGCCGCGGTGGACAATACGGTAACGCTGCCCGGTTATTCCCGGGTGGATGCTGCCTTGTTCGCGAACCTTACCGAACGGTTGCGGCTGCAAGTGAATGCCGAAAACCTTTTGAACCGGCGCTACTTCTTGAATGCCGATAGCAACACCAACATTTCGCCCGGGCAACCATTCGGCGTTCGTGCTGGTTTGATTTTCCGTTTTTGATGGACAATTAAAGGCATGACAATTTCGCGCCGTGCTCTGCTGTTGAGCGCTCCTGTGCTTGCCGCTGAGCGGAAGATTTCCGTTTTGATCATCGATGGGATGAACAACCACGATTGGAAAGCGGGAACGAACGGTATTCTGCGAATCCTGGAAGCGACAGGAGCCTTCACCGTCACGGTGAAGACTTTCCCTTTTGCCTCGCTTCCTGACTTCAGCCGTTACCGAGTTGTGATCAACAACTTCAACGGCGGGCACAAGGATGATGGCGTACGCTGGCCACTGGAGATGGAAAAGTCGCTTGAGGCATTCCTTGAAAATGGCGGCGGACTGGTGAACTTTCATGCGGCCAACAACGCCTTTTTGAAGTGGGAGGCCTATAACGAAATCATTGGCCTTGGCTGGCGGGATAAGACCTTCGGGCCTGAGTTGGTTATCGACGAACATGAAAAAGTGAAAATGGTTGCGGGCGGCGAAGGGCTTGGTCCGGGTCATGGGCCACGGCATGATTTTCAGATGACCACTTTGGACTTGAAGCACCCGATTACGAGGGGTTTTCCTAAACGTTGGATGCATCCTTCGGAGCAACTGACGCATGGCCAACATGCTGTGGCCAATCCGAAGCGCGGCGCTGCGAAGGATGCTTTGCACATCCTCACTTATGCGGCATCGAAGGATTCTCATCGAAATGAGCCGATGGATTGGGTGCGGCGTTGGGGGAAGGGGAGAGTGTATACCACGATGCTGGGCCACACTTGGCGCAACGAGAAGAATCCCAACTTGCGGTGTGTGGGTTTTGAGACACTTCTGGCGCGCGGAACGGAGTGGGCTGCTACTGGGCGCGTGACTCTTGCTGCGCCCAAACAATTTCCCTTGCCCGACAAAATTCTGTTGAGCGGGGATGTAGAATGACTCGACGAACATTTGCTTCTCTCCTTTCAGCGGGCGCATCGCGAGGCGCGGCGGCTCCGGTTCGGGCCATTACCAAGGGCCCCAAGTTTCATTGGTTCGGCTACTACGACAAACTCCAGTTCGATCCGCAAAGCCGCTTGGTCCTGGGGAATCAGGTTGACTTTGAACATCGATCTCCCAAACCGGACGACGTCATTCAATTGGGCATGGTGGACACTGCCTCCCGGGACCGCTGGACGCAACTGGGCGAAACGCGCGCTTGGAACTGGCAGCAAGGCGCGATGCTGCAATGGCTTCCGCAGTATAAGAACGAAGTGATTTGGAACGACCGCGAGGAAAATGGGTTCGTTTCGCACATCGTCAATATCAGCAGCGGCAAGCGGCGGACGCTGCCGAATCCTATATATGCGCTGAGTCCGGATGGGCGCTGGGCGGTCTATCCGGATTTCCGGCGGCTGAATGACACTCGGCCTGGCTACGGCTACGTGGGAGTTCCCGATCCCAATTTCAACACGCTGATTCCTGACAACGCCGGCATTTGGCGGATGGATCTGCGCAACGGCAACAGCAACCTGATCATCCCATTTAGTGAGGCGGCGAAGATTCCCTATCCGCGGAACGAACCCAAACCGGGGGCTAAGCATTGGTTCAATCATTTGCTGTACAACACGAACGGTACGCGCTTCATTTTTCTGCATCGGTGGCGCGCGCCGGCGGACAAGACGTTTTCGACGCGCATGTTCACGGCTTCGGCCGAGGGCAAGGATTTATATGTTCTGGATCCTTATGGCGACACTTCGCATTTCATCTGGCGCGATGAAACGAATGTTCTGGCATGGGCATGGCATCCCACGCAGCAGAACAAGTTTTATCTTTACAGGGATAAGACCGATAGTGTGATGGCGGTTGGTCCGGATGTGATGACGGTGAACGGTCATTGCACTTATTTGCCCGGGAATCAAGTGGTGCTGAACGACACCTATCCGGATAAGGACCGGTTGCAGCATTTGTATCTGTACAGGATTGCTTCGGGTGAGCGGGTTGCGTTGGGCGATTTTCATTCGCCAGTGGCGTATGCCGGTGAGTGGCGCTGCGATTTGCATCCGCGGTTTAGTCCCGATGGGCGGAAGGTTGTGATTGATTCGACGCATGCCGGGCAGGGTAGGCAGATGTACCTTGTCGATATTTAGACACACGTGTGCCGCGGGCGTGGAATGAAGCTTCCGGCCGTTAGGCGATTTCTTCCCTCTAGCGCTGCCACCATAACAGCGCTTGCCTCGCGTTAGAGGCTCGTCCATTGGATTCCCCAACCCTTCGAACGCTTCGGGTCTCTCATCGCCTTGCGACCGGTTACTTGCAACTAACAATTTGGATACCGCGCGGACTTTTCCGTAGAAGTTTGCTGGCCAGCAATCGTACTTCTGGTTAAAGAGTAGCGCGAGGTATGTGTTTGGTTGAATGGAGCGGACGCGTTAAGTGGCTGGTATTGTGGGAGAAATGATTCTTGACCGAGTGGTGATGGCCACAACATGGGGACGATCATGCGGTTAGTAACCTGGAACTGTTGCCGTGGCCCCTATCTGAAGAATGCGGCGCTTTTGGAAGTGCTTGGGCCAGACATCGCGGTTCTTCAGGAATGCGCGAAGCCTACGGCTGAGACTGACCAGTGCTTATGGTTTGGAGATAATTCGCGTCAAGGCATCGCTGTCTTAGCCAACGGATTGTATCGGATTCGAGCTCTCGCGGCGGCTGCCGATGTTCCGCCATATGTGATTCCAATTGAGGTTACTGGGCCAATGAATTTCATTTTGATTGCCATTTGGTCGAAAGCAGACAAGGACAATCCCTATGTGGAAGGAGTGATCCGGGCGGTGGAGATTTATCGCAATCTATTCAAGTATCCAACCGTTCTGGCCGGCGACCTTAATTCAAACGCTATTTGGGACGCAGGGCACGCCACCGGCAAAAGTCATAGCCATTTAGTGGGGATACTATCCGACCTCGGCCTTGTGAGTAGCTATCATCATTTTCATCGTGAGGCTCACGGCAAGGAAAAGCAGGCGACCTACTATTTTCAGTGGAAGGAGGAGCGCCCATTTCACCTCGACTATTGCTTTATTCCGGCGAAATGGGCTGCGAACTTGCGGCGGGTTGAGGTTGGGTCCTATTCCGATTGGAAGGAGAGCAGCGACCATCGGCCTCTTCTGGTTGAGGTTGCTGAGGATGGGGTCTGAGGCGTAGAAGTGTTGAAGAACTTGTCACCGGTTTCGAGCGATTTTCGTAGCCGGAAAAGGCGGACGGGGGCGTCGGGCCGCGGAACAGCAGGGATTTCGCTGCATGCCGTGCACCTCAGCAATGGAACTGAAGCTTGGATAAGATGTGAGGAGGTTCAAGGAGACCTGCCTAGATGAACAGAAGAGATCTGCTGAGCGCCGCGGCCCCGGCGGCTGGTTTGACGATCCTTAAGAGTGGACTTCTGCGAGGGCAAACTGCCGCCAGCAATAAACTCAATATTGCGCTGATAGGCGTTTGGGGGCGGGGCACGGCGCACTACGCCTCGCTGAAGAACGAAAATGTGGTGGCGATTTGTGACGTGAATGAGCTCCGCACAAAAGAGGCGCTGCAGATTTTTCCGAAGGCGAAAGCTTATTGGGATTGGCGAAAGCTGCTGGATCAAAAAGATGTGGATGCGGTGATCGTCTGCACGGCTGACCACCATCATGCTTTTATCGCCAACTGGGCGTTGAATCGTGACAAGCATGTTTTCTGCGAAAAGCCGTTAGGTATTTGCGTGGATGAAGTGCGTACGGTGCGGGCGAATTATCTGGGCAGGAAAGCAAAAGTTGCGACGCAGCATGGTACACAGCGGCATGCCTTTCCGAACTTTGAACGGATTCGCGAACTGGTGCTGGATGGGGCTATCGGCGAATTGAAAACGGTGCATAGTTGGGATGCCCGGCGTTTGCCTCGTCCTGGATATCCGGCGGGCGAAGGGCAGCCACCGTCCTATTTGCAGTACGAACAATGGATTGGACCATCGCCCTATCATCCTTACAGTCCGCAATATTTTGGCGGATCAAGCGGGCTGAATTGCCTATTTTGGAATATGTACCGTGACTTCGGCGTGGGCCAAATGGGAGACATGGGTGCTCACACGATGGACCTGGTATGGAACGTGGTTGACGCCGGGGCGCCTTCGTCCATCGATATTGATTGGGACTTGAGTGACAAATATGATCCGAACATTTGCCCGGTGAAGTTGAAGGCGATGTTCGATCATCCGGCCAACGCATGGCGCGGGCCAGTGAAGCTGGTGTGGTATCAAGGCGGGCTGAAGCCGGAAGCGCCTAAGGGTTATATTGACGTTTCCCGCATCGCGAATGGCGCCATCTTTGAGGGTGCGAAGGGAAGTATATTGGCGGACTTCACCACTCGCGTTATTATTCCGAATAACGACGACGGAGACCTTACGTATTACAAGCGGCGGAGCAAGGATGAATTGTTGCCGTTGATCATGGGGTCGGGCCAACCATCGCAGGCGGCAGCGCGGCCGCAGGCTTCGAGAGCTGCCGGAGCTAGTAGGCAAGCACTGCCTGGCGGCATGACTTCGATGCCAAGCGCCGAGGTGGGGCCGAATGGATTTCCCACGATACAGATGATGGCCGGTAATATTCCTCCAGCGATTGGAATGCCCAATGGCAGTGTGGAGGCGATTGCGGCGGCGGAAAAAGCTGGTCAGCCATTGCCCGGGCGGCCGGATGTGTTCCAGTTGGATTGGATTGAGGCGTGCAAAGGGCGGCGAACGAATGTGGTGAACGGGACCAGCAGTAAAACTCATTGTGACTTCGACTACGCGGGCTCGATGATGGAGCAAATGCTGTTGGGCTTGGTGGCGCATCGGGCAGGCAAGAAGATTGAATACGATGCGAAGACGGGCCGCGTGACAAACATGGCGGAGGCCAACGATTGGCTGAAGCGCAGCTATCGTTCGGGTTGGACGTTGGACGGGTAGCGGCTAGTTTTGTTTTTCAATTAGCGGGCGGTATTCGATTTTTCGGATGCCGCCCGTTGTGTTGTAAGAGGCGAATCCGAGAGGGGCGGACAACTTGATATCGCCGTGGCGAAGGCTGATGGCGCGTCCACGGATTTCGACATTGACGATGCGTTGGTTGTCGATCAATGCCATGATTTTTTCGGCGGTGACTTGGAGGCGGAAGGCGTACCAGTGTCCGGTATCGAAATTGAAATAGGAACGGGTTTCGTTGTCGGAAGCGTCCCATCCGTCAAGGGAGGAAATGCCGACAATGTCGCCGCCCCAACCGCCGAGGACCCAGGTGGCGAAGTTACCTCCGGCGGGGAACGTGACACTGGCGAAGAAGTCGCCGCCCCGTAGGCGCGCCGCCTCGAAGCGTAGCTCATATCCGAATTCGGGGAACTTGCCGGACCAAGTGACACCGGTGAGTGGATGCCCCGCGGTAAGAACGATGGCTCCGTTTTCGACGCGAGGGGTAGGGCTGCCGGTAAAGGGCGTGGCTTTCCATTGGCCCAAGGATTTCCCGTTGAACAGGGACGTCCAATGAGGTTGTGGCTCAGCGTTAGCCGCGGTGGCTAGGATCAAAACGATTGGAGGAAGGCGCCGCATGAAACCTTCAGATGCCCGCGTACAACGTATAATCGCGCTCAGGCCTTTGCCGAAGCCTTTCACGCTATCGGTGACGGTCATGCGGGTAATGTACTTCAATCCTTGTAGCCCAGTTGACGGGGGACGCGCAATCGCAGCCTAGCCGCCATCGCCTATCAAGTTATGCTACCAACATAATGGCTGAAATAGTTGAACTGAAGGCCACCCGCCTGTCACTTTGTGAGAGGTCTTGTAAACGTACGCCTTTCCACGTATCGTAAAAAGCATAGCGGATCAGTAATTTAAACAAGCACGCGGTGTTAGGAGTTTCCTACAAGCAGGGCGAGCCATCAAAAAGTGAGCAGATGGAGATCATCCTGCTTCTACTGCCGTGCTGCCGTACTTGCGGGGAGTTAGTGGACCGGTTCGGCGAAAGCTCCACCCAATGGACGAACCCAAGCGATTCCAGCGGCAGCGCGGTGGCTTAAGAAGTCGTTTGCCCTTCGCTGATTGCTTCGGCTGGCTTAAGTCGGCTCTATCGCCACCGCTTCCTGAAACAGCTTCGCCACTAAATCGAGCTTTTCCCGTACTTCTCTTGGGATCGTGTCCGGATCCGCAAATTCCACCAACCTATGAAATTCGCCCTTTGTAAGAAGCATTTCGAGCCCGGTCCTATCCCTAAGCTGCCGGAAAAAGTCCTCCGCGAAACTACTCAGCTTCAGGTTCTGTGTATTGCCTTCCCAAATCAAACGGGCAGCGTTGGGCGGGGAGGATTTCCAGACAAGGTAATTTTCTCGATTGCCCGCAAAGATCCGTTCTTCGATCAGTCCGCTCAGCACGTCGTCCGCCTGTTGCGAATCCACCGAGAAGAGCCCCAATCCCAGATTTATATTCGCAACATATGCTAGCAATAGGCTTGGCGTAATGAAATAGTTTTCAACTTCGTACCGTTTCCAGTACCGTACGCAAAAGCTCTGGTCGTCAAAATCCTGCCTGTTTCTCCCATCGTTGTCCAGGATGGCCAATCCTCGCAAGCCGGTAATTAACTTCCGAAGATTGTTGAAGTGGTCCTTCGCAGTGATGCCGAATCCGCCTTCTACTCTTTCAAGTTCACCATCCAATGATGCCTCAGGGTAGTTATTTTCGACAAAGTAGACATTCGAATTTTCGTCCCAGACATCTGCCGCGGGATGTTTTAATTTCACGGCCATTGCACGAAGGATGTCGACGCCCGTACCGCCCTCGACGTAGAAAACATATCCTCGCTGCCGTGCTCGAACGTAGTTCGCCGTACCGAACAGCTTCAGGCTTTCATGAATTGCCTTCTTTTGGGCTAAATTATCCGCCCGGCCATCTAATAGAAGGGTCAGGTTGGTCTCGAGAGCTGCGTCGAGGATGACCTCCGAATGGGTCACTAACACCACCTGCGATTGATTGTCCGTGGCAATGTCCCGGAGTAGCACAAAGACTTGCTTCTGGCGCAGAATCTCAAGATGAGCGTCTGGCTCGTCAACAAGAAGCACACTACCCTTGTGAGAAAAGAGATAGGCGAAAATAAGCAACATCTGTTGGAAGCCGCGTCCCGAAGACGAAAGAGCAAGCGGCTCTTTTACGCCAATCTGCGTATAGGTTAGTTCGATCGCGCCGCGCGAATTTTGTACTGGAATACCCATTTCCAAATGGAACAAACGATTCATTAGCGTTGCAATTTTGTTCCAGTCCTCTTTGGAGTTCTCATAAACCATCAAACAAAGATTGCGAAGAACCTGCGCGGTCTGGCCCTGTCCGAGCAGAACTCCTATACGCCCTGGTTGCAGGACGGGCTCTTCGATCTCAAGTCCACTCATTGGATAAAGTAATTCAACGTTGATCTTGGACGCATAGGCGACCAAGTCATCGTTGTGACGGATCGCTTCATCAAGAGAGCAATAAACCAAATCCTCGCCCTGATTTCGGAAACGAATCGAAACGGGTTCAACTTTACCTTGAAAGTAAACTCCGACGGTGATTACCAAGGGAATATCATTGTTACCAGTGCGCACTTTTGTCTCGTGCCAGAAAAAGCGTGTTCGCTGAACGGGGACATTAAGGATGCTAAGGCGATTGAGCGGCGTTCCCGCTCTTTCCTTCGCAGCAGAACTCTCCCGCGCCGCGCGCCAGGTTTTAACGGCCTGGCTCCAAAAGGCCATGGCCTGGATTACACTCGTTTTTCCGCAGTTATTGGGCCCAATGATGACAGCCGGATGGTCTAGTTCAATCCTCTGCTTGTTTCCAAACGTTTTGAAGTTCTCTATCTCGATATAGTGCAATAGGCGCATGTGCGAACTTCAATACTAACAAGTTCCCTGTCAAAAATTAGCCGTAGTCTTTTGGCTCTTAACGTCCAATCTTCGGTGGTTTGAGAAGTGCGCCTCTGTCGACCAATCGGTCGAATGCCTGTCTACCATTCAAGCTTAACCACGGCTTGGAATTGACGGCCAAAGCCTGTGGTCGTGTTGCTGATGGTTGCGCCCGCTGGAACGCCAATATTGATGTTCGGCAGGCGGAAGTTGGCATTGTTCAGGATGTTGAAACCCTCCATGCGCAACTGCAGGCGGCTTGCCTCACTCCACAGACGGAAGTTTTTGTGCATGGCGAAATCCACGGTTTCAAGGCCTGGGCCGCGTAAAACATTGGTCCCCGAATTTCCGTAGGTGAACGCGGCTGGGGCTACAAAGCAACTGGTGTCGAAGTACCTTTGAATGGTCCAGGAAGAAATCGACCCTTCACAAACTCTGTTAGGCATTTGGAAGGCGCCGGCATTGTTCAGATTCGACGCGGCCATGGTTGGAGAAAAAGGAAGCCCGGTTTGCAGAGTGGTGATGGTGGTCAACTGCCAGCCGCCAATGAAGCGCTGCATGGCGGGGCCGGCGCTTGAGGCAAAACGTTTTCCAGCGCCGAATGGCAATTGGTATCCACCGCTGAGCACGAAGCGTTGGGCGGTATCGAAAGTGGATGGTCCGCGTTGCCCCCGGCGGTTGTTTATGTCCTGATAACCGCCGCTGCGATTGTTTTGTCCGCTTGAAGCTGCGATGGAATCGTCAATGGATTTACCAAAAGTATAAACAGCGAGAATGTTTACGCCGCTCTTAAACTGTTGAGTGACCTTCATCTGCAAAGCGTGATAAGTGGAAGCGCCGAAGTAACCGAGATAATTTACGTTAGCTACGTTTGAGATGGGTTGCAGCGGACGGCGCGAGGCCAACGGAGTGGATCCGGGTTGCGCTTGATTCAGGTTGTAGGCCGAGAACAAGTGCAGGCCACGCGTGCCCACGTAGCCGACATCCATCAGCAGGCCCTGCTTCAATTCATGCTGAATGTTTAGGCCCCACTGCGGGGAACTGGAAATTTTGGTATTGGGATCCACCGCTTGCACCGTGCCCACTTGCCCCGCCGCGGCGCCGGCTTGCAGTTTGGCCGCTGTATCGAAGACGTTGAAGCCGGGAATTGGAATGCCATCGATAAGATTGCGGCCGACGTTCAACGAACCGGGGGAGAAATTTTGAATGGGCATGAAGGGTACGTTGCGTCCCAACGCGCCTTGACCTGCGTAATGAACGCTCACGTAGTGCAATCCGAAGGAGCCTCGGACAACGGTGCGGCCTTTGCCGGTGACATCGTAGGCGAAGCCAAGCCGGGGCGCGAAGTTATTGTTGTCCACCTTGCGTCCGGCATATTTGTCGCCACCAAGGGCGGGAATCAGGCTGACGGCCGGATTGGTGGGGTCGAAATTGAAATTTGCCAGGCGTCCGGCCACCTCCGTAAGTGGGAGGAACAGTTCATACCGCAGGCCGAGGTTCAGCGTAAGGCGCTGACTGACTTTGAAATCGTCCTGAACATAGAAGCTGTCTTCCCAGGCGCGCAATCCGAAAGTGCCGAATAGCGTGGCGCGGGTGATTTGGGTGGGGTAGCCCAGCAGCAGCGAAGCGATCGGACTGCCACCTGCGCCGGAAGCATTGTTGGTGAATTCGGCGTTGAAGTTCCAGAAGCCACGCGCCGGATCTTGCGATTCAAAAAAATTCAAATGCCGTCGAATAATTTGCCCACCATATTTGATGGAATGGCGCCCCAGGATATGGGTGACATTTTCGTTGATTTGGTAGTTGGTGTTTTGCGAAATCGAGGGGATTGGAGTGTTGGCGCCGAGAAAGGCGAAGCCGGTTGGACGGATAGCGGGCAAGCCGCCAGAGAATGGCGGCAGGGCTTCATTAACGCCGGGGATGCCCAATTCCTTGGCGGAATTGATGTTCATATCCTTGGGAACGGCAAACAGATCGAAGCGAGAAAAACCCATCTTAAATTCGCTGACCAAATTGGGTTTGAACACATGCGTGTCGCTAAGCACGGCGCCCCAGGTGGTGAGGTTAAAATCAGCTGCGTCGGCAAACTGGGCGGTGTCGCCGCCGGCGTAAGGGCCAATTGCGAAGCCGGCATTGGCGGGCGCGGGTAAGGCTCCGGGAAGATCGGTATAATTCTTGCCGCGGCTGACGCGGATGAACATGTTGTTCTTCGAGGAAATGGCCTTGTCGGTACGAATGTTGAATCCATCATCGTGCTGAATCCGATTTGGCGAGAAGAAGAACTGATTGGCGCCGACGTTGGGGTCCGGATAGAGGTTCGTTAGCAGACGGGATGGGCGCGGAATGCGGGATGCGGGAATCACGTTATTCGCGAACTGATCGCGAACCGTCTGGCCGGTGGCTGGGTTGATGCGGTTAGTGAGGGGATCGAACACGTTGGTTGCGCCGAAATTGCCGGCCTTTTGCGCGACCGTGGGAACGGTGGAAATCACATTAAGGCCCCGGCCTTGGCGCAGCCCTTGAAAATCGCCGAAGATAAACCAATTATTTTTCTTGATGGGCGCACCGAAGGTGACGCCGTATTGATTCTGGCGGAACGCGGGGATGCGACGTTGGTTGGTGTCGGTTTTGCGTTGGAAAAAGTCACGAGCATCGAGCGCGGAATTGCGCAGATAGTTGTATACGCTGCCGTGAATTTCGTTCGTGCCTGAGCGCGTCTGCACGTTAACCACGCCGTCCGATGCGCGGCCGAATTCCGCCGGAGGATTGGCGGTGTAGACCTTGAATTCGTTAGTGGCTTCGACGGAGGGTTGCAGGATGGTGGAGTTGATCCAGCTCTCATTATTGTCGATGCCATCCACCATGAAGTTATTGTTCTGGCCACGCTGTCCGTTGGCGTTGAAGCTGCCGGTGCCGCGCGGAACGAAGGCTCCGGCGCCCTCAATGTTTCCGCCCTGCTGGCCGGTGGTGACGCCCGCCGTGAGGTGAACCAGTTGCACGTAATTGCGACCGTTTAACGGCAGTTCCTGAACGGCGCGCTTCTGCACCACTTCGCCGAACTCACTGGACGAAGCCTTCACCAGGGGCGGCGCTTCGGTGATGGTGATTGTTTCGCTAACTTCGCCGACGGCTAGCGAAAAATCCAATTTGGCTTTTTGATCGACTTGAAGGTTGATGCCGGTCCGGTCCACGCTTTTGAAACCTTTCGACTTGCAGGTGACCGTATAATTGCCCAAGGGCACATAAGGCAATTCGTATTCGCCGGCCGCGTTGGAGACAGTATCGCGGCGGAAACCGGTGTCTTGGTTGAGGACGGAGACGGTGGCACCGGGGATGATTGCTCCGGTGGAATCGCGAACGGTTCCCAGGAATGTGCCTGATGAGGATTGGGCAAGAAGGGTGACCGCGGATGCAAACACCGCGAGTGTCATTGTGCGTAAGGACGTGCGTAAGAACATTAGTTTCACCTCAGCGAATCAATATTATTGTAATGTACTCCTGTTTGGCGGGACATTCAAGGGGTCTGTGCGGATCTCAGCGGTCTCATCCCCTCACGCGGTTCGATTGTAACGATTTTCACGATTAGGTTTCAATTGTCCGACGGTTTCTCTGACCGATCGATGACCAGCACATCCGCCGGGGCTTTAGTCGCTTCCAGTTTCAGGCCAAGTTGTTCCTGGAATGCCTTGAAGATATTTGGCGTACCGTCGTCCCGGATCTGGCCCGGCCTCACACCGCCAAGGCTCGCAAATTGGAATTCGTCAGGGGTCCAGTTCAGAGTGAAATCGAAGCGTCCTTCCAGTCCGGTTTTGTCTACTACGGGGCGGTCGAAAACAGCGCCCTGCATCACTTGGGCGAATTCAGCCGTCGTGGCATTTCGCGCCGGCAGCATACCCAGGCGAGGAAACATCAGTCCAGGGGTGGAACCGCTAGATTGGCTGGGTGTGAGTTTGTGCGTGGTCTTCGGAGGGATCACGATCGTGTATACAGACAGTTCCTTTTTATCGCGGTGAAATTTCAGTTGGAAGCGCTCGGTGAGCAGCTTCCGCATCATGATCTTCATCTGCGTTAAGTTGGGTTGGCCAGGGACGTCCGGCTTCCCGGTGATGTCGTATTTGTCCGCATCCATCCAAGGCGCTCCACCGACGATTTGGCGTTCGTGCATATCGTAGGCGAACGAAATAAGGTTGTTGAAGGAGGTATTGTGGGTTACAACCTGGCTGCCCTGTAGCCGAAACATCCTGCCCTGTGCGTCAGGCCGGCTTGGCTTGATGGTGGCGACTTCGAAGGTTGGATTGCTTTTCGGGTCCATGGGTTTCGGTGGTGGAGTTGGTTCCGGAATGGTCCAGGCGGTTTCCGGCGTGGCGCGCGCCAGGGCTAGGGGAAGCGGCGACGGGCCTTGGGTCCAAGTGCCGGTTAGGGCAGTGGCCTCTTTATTCATGGTTCCCTCGAAGCCACCTCCAATAGCGTCAATCTTCATCGTAATTGCGGATCCATTTTGCTTGACCGAACTGACGGGTATGGATTGGCCGCCTTGATCGAGGCTAAACAGTTGGGCCTTCAGGGTTTCGTCATCGACGCGCGTGATTTTGAATGCGATGCGGAGTTCGCGGCCTCCTGCTTTGAGTGTGCCCTGCCACGTACCGGCTGCGTTTTGGGCGAATAGAGAAGTTTGGGCAAATGCTAAGAGCGCGAGTAAGAACAATTTGTGCATGGGATCAACCCCGATAGATCTGGACTTCCAGGCAAATTCCATCTTACTTCAATTAGGGACTTTGCTAGCATTAGGCGATGCTGAACAAGCCCACAACACTCTTTCTGCTGCTGTTCGCCGCACCGGCGTTCGTGTTTTCGCAAGCAGCTAAGCCGGTAGAGAAATACCCAGAACGCGCCAAGCTGGCTTTCTGGTCGGCGCAAGAAAAGCCGTTCGGATTTCGCAACATGGAGAAGATCGCGCCGGGTAATGTGGTGAAGCGCGGCGGTCGAGTCACTTCGCTGCCTTACGCGCCGCGTGAGTTGGCCGTTGAGTACCGGTTCCAGGGCGCGGCTTGGAATACTGACCGCTTCATGGAGGCTAATAACGTTGCTGGCCTGCTGGTTCTTCACGAAGGCAAAATTTTGCTGGAACGCTATGCACTGGGGTTGACGGAAAACGGGCGATGGACCTCTTTCTCCGTCGCCAAATCTTTCACTTCAACGCTGGTGGCCGCGGCCGTTCGCGATGGCAAGATTCAGAGTCTCGAGGATCCGGTTACGAAGTACTTGCCCGCGCTGAAGGGTAGCGCTTATGACGGGGTCAGCTTGCGGAACGTTTTGAACATGGCCTCCGGCGTCAAGTGGAATGAAGACTATACCGATCCTAAGTCGGATGTTCTTACGCCCGATAGTAGCTCGTTGGCCTATATGTCGAAGCTGCCCCGTGCAGCCGAGCCGGGAACTAAGTTCAACTACAACACCGGGGAAACACATCTAGTGGGGAAAATCGTGATAGCAGCCACGGGCAAGCCGTTGGCTACTTATTTATCGGAAAAGGTTTGGTCAAAACTGGGCATGGAGCAGGATGCCTTCTGGATGCGCAGCGGCGACGGCTTGGAAATGGGCGGATGCTGTCTTAGCGTTAGCCTGCGTGATTATGGGCGATTTGCACTGTTCATTCAAAACGGAGGCGCGATCAATGGCAGCCGAGTGTTCGCGCCGGATTGGATGGCGCAAGCCACGCAACCGACGCTGTTTTCTTTGAACAAGGACTTGGGCCGAGGTTACGGTTACCAGTGGTGGACTGGCGCTGGTGGAACATTCTTCGCCACCGGCATTTTTGGCCAACACGTCCAGTTCTTCCCTGACGAAAAGCTGGTGGTTATATCGTTGAGCGCTTGGCCCGTGGCCACTGACCGTGATCGATATAAAGTCCGCGAAGCGTATCTGGAGGCGGTTCGGAATAGCGTGCAGGCCAGGCGCTACTAGCCGGCCAAGCTACCCTACGAGAGCCGACATGACACGTTCCGGCGCCACAGCTTCTCGCACCACCGGCTTTCTCCGTGGCAGGCCCATCACTTGATGCAGCAGGTTGCACAAGCTATCCTCCAGCCTCGGACGTTGCTTCAAGTACGCGGCTGCTTCTTCCATTGTGGAACCCAGCAACAAGCCGCCATAGATAAGATCGTCTCCGTCCTGTTCGATCAGTTCCTCGGCCAAACCGTGCGATAACAGATCCAGTTGCGGCGAGAAGCCCTCGCCAAACGTCATCACAAGTTGCGCTTCTTTGAATCCAGGCGACAAGCGATTTTTCACGATCTTCATCTTCATGCGCTGACCAAACGGCTTGCCTCGCCGCTGCAGGATCTCCACCGTGCGGATGTCGGCGCGAATGGAGGCATACAGCTTTACGGACCAGCCACCGGTCGTGGTTTCTTCCGGCCCGTTACCAATCTCGATCACACGGGAGCGCAGTTGGTTCAGCATCAGCAGGCAGCAGTGGCTGCGAGTCAGTGCTGTCGACAGGCGCCGCAGGAAGCTGGCGCAGAGCCCGCTGTGGACGAAGGGGTCGTTACTATCACTCGACAAAGCCGCAAGCGAATCGATCACCACCAAGTCGACCGTGCCCGATTGCACCAGCTTCAGCAAAATGCGGAAAGCCTGCTCGCCACCTTCTGGCTGGATGAACAGCAGGGAGCCCAGATCGACTCCCAGGCGCGCGGCATAGGCTGCGTCGAAGCCCCGTTCGGCGTCGACATAGACTGCTTGGCATCCGGCCTGTTGCGCGGCAGCTATTGCTTGCAGCGCAATCGTCGATTTTCCGGTGGATTCGGGTCCGAACAATTCCACCATATGTCCGCGCGGCAATCCTCCGATTTGCATTGCCGCGTCGACGCTAAGAAAGCCGGAGGGTATCACGTCGGGCTTGCGCGGGGCGTCCGCATTCCATAAGGTCAATTGAATTTCTTGCCGTCTATGCGGCTCTGGATCAATGAGCATGACAACCCCTAGTAGGAACTTGTTTTTGTTTTGACTACTTTTGGAAAATCTTATTCTTACTGATCCTTAAGGTATTTGTCCCATAGGATAATTCGGAGTCGAGGCGCCATGGATGGGGGGATTTCCCCCACGCATCGGAGATCATAGGTACCCTATAGCCAGAAGAGTACTTACTTTCTGGGTGCGGGGCGCAGCTTGATTGGTTCCAGGTTCCGCATGAAAATGTGGAGCAGCAGCAGTGCCGTTAAGTGGAACACGCCATAGGTCAAAAACACGGGTGTGTAGCCGAACCGCTTGATTACGATTCCTGGAATCAGCGTGGCCAATAGGAAACTGCCGAAGCCTCCCATCGCGCCGCCAATGCCGATTACAGAGGCCACCGCTTGCTTGGGGAACACGTCTGAGGCGGTGGTGTACAAGTTGGCCGACCAGCCCTGATGCGCTGCCGTGGCGAGGCTCATCAGACCGATTGCGACCACCGGATTTTCAAACAACACGGCGGTGACGGCCAGTGGCATGCACGCGGCGCATATCGCCATGGTGGTCTTACGGGCTTTGCCCACAGGCCAGCCTCTTTTGATGAAAAACCCCGACAACCAACCACCGCCGACGCTGCCGAAGTCAGCCATCAAGTAGATGACCGGCAGCACCCAGCCCACTTTGTTCATTTCAAACTTGAGGACGTCGAAGAGGTATAGTGGCAGCCAATAACTGTAGAATCGCCAAACGGGGTCGGTCAGCAATTTGCCGAATGCAAAGCCCCACGTCTGCCGATATTTAAGCGCCTCTATCCAGCCAATGTTTTCGACCGGCTCTTCTACGTCGCTTTTGATGTATGCCAATTCCTCGGCGCTAACCCCGGGGTGCTGTTCCGCCGACTTGAAATACCATTGCCAGAGCACGAACCATACAGCCCCAAGCGAGCCCGTGATCCAGAAGCAGGCGCGCCAATCGAAGCGTGTCAACATCCAGGCGAAGACCGGTGGCCCGATCATGGAGGCAACGTTCGTGCCCGCGTTGAAGATGCCTGTAGCAAAGGCTCGATCGCGTTTAGGGAACCATTCAGCCACACCTTTAATGGCTGCGGGGAAGTTACCCGCTTCGCCCAGCCCAAGTAGAAAACGTCCGATGCCGAGGTCCATTGGAGTGCGCGCGAAAGCATGGAAGATAGAGGCGGCGGACCACCAAATAGTTGCCACTGCGTAGCCTAGCTTGGTGCCAAATTTATCGACGAACTTGCCCATTATCAGGAAGCCTATGGAGTAAGCCAACTCGAACGAGGCCGTCAGCCTGCCGTAGGTCTCGGCGTCGATAGTCATGCTCTCGCGGATCTTCGGCATTAGCACGCCGAACATGATCCGATCTACATAGTTGATGGTGGTGGCAAGGAAGATCAGGGAGAGAATCAGCCAGCGGACGCGCGAGGCGGGCGGAGTGGGCACGATACAATGATAAGGGAAGAGAGGGTGGCGGAAATCACCCTAGTTTGTGTTTCTCGCGGGGGTTAGAATCGACTCGCTTCTGCGGGTAGTTTGTTGGAACGACTCCCCTCAAAAAAGTTTGTTGTACCGGTGACTGATTGATAGCATCCAAGCGTCAGTCACCGGCTTCGGGATAATCCTAGTCGTTCAGCACAAACGTCACTTTTAGGTTGACGCGATAGTGGGTGATTTTTCCCTTGTTCACTACCACGTTCTGGTCCTGTACCCAGGCGCCCGTGACGTTTTTAAGCGTTTTGGCGGCTCGCTTGATCCCGACAGCTATTGCATCTTCGAAACTCTTGTCGGACGAGGCGATGATTTCGGTTACTTTGGCTACTGACATCTATAAGGTCTCCTCAAACTTAGATGGCGGAACTGGCCCGCACGACTGATTATTGTATAACTGTTCTCACCTGAGAGGCATGCGGCTGCTAACGACGCGCCTGCCTTCAATCCGCCACTCGCCTGACAGCACCAGCCGTATCGCATCCGTATATATACGATGTTCTTTCTTTAAGATCCGCGCCGAAAGTGTCTCTGCAGTATCGGCTTCCTCAACCGCCACAGCCGCCTGTAGAATAATTGGTCCTGAATCGAGATGCTCATCCACGAAGTGCGCGGTGCATCCGGCGATCTTCACTCCGTATTCGAACGCCTGATGCTGCGCGTCCAAGCCGGGGAATGCCGGCAGTAACGACGGATGAATGTTCACAATGCGCATAGCGAAATGCTTTACGAACGCACCGCTCAACAGGCGCATATATCCGGCGAGCACTACGAGATCCACATTATGCTGATCGAGAATGGACGCCACCTGGCTGTCGAACTCTTCCCGCGGCAAGCCTTTCGATGGAAGAGCGACGGCGTGCAATCCGAGACGACGGGCGGTTTCAAGGCCTGGAGCTTCGGGGCGATTGGAGATCACCACGGCGATTTCCGCCTTTAACTTCCCGTCGGCTATGTTTCTTGCGATCGCCTCAAAGTTAGACCCGCGGCCGGAAAGCAGCACGCCGAGTTTTTTCATTCGTAGATCACCCGATGCGTGGCCCCGCGCTTGGGCTTAACCACTTCGCCGATGACGAAATGGGGCTCACGGATCTTCTTAAGCGCAGCTTGCGCCTTTTGGGTCTGTTTTGCTCCGACGCACAGAATCATGCCCACACCCAGGTTGAATGTGCGGCGGTAATCATCGGCGGAAACGGAGCCGGTGGCGCGCATCCATTCGAAGACAGCCGGAATCTTCCAGGACGCGAGATCAATGCGAGCCGCCAACATTTTGGGCAACATGCGTGGAGTGTTGTCGGTGATGCCGCCGCCGGTGATGTGCGCCGCGCCTTTCAGCAGCTTTGCATCGGTGAGCATGCGAATTGCCTTCAAGTAACTGCGGTGCACCTTCAACAGCTCATCGGCCACCGTACAGCCCAATTCCGGGATATGGGTGGAGGGCTTGTGTCCCGCCACCTCAAAAAATAATTTGCGAGCCAGCGAATAGCCGTTGGTATGCAGGCCGGTTGACGGAAGGCCGATCAGCACATCGCCCGCCTTCACATCCTTGCCGGTGAGCATTTGCTTGGCTTCCACGGCGCCCACGATGAAGCCGGCCAGATCGTATTCGCCATCTTTATACAGTCCCGGCATCTCGGCCGTTTCGCCGCCGATCAGAGCGCAGCCGTTGGCCTTGCAACCTCGGGCGATGCCTTCGACAACGGCTCCGGCAACGTCGGCATTCAACTTGCCCACGGCGAAATAGTCGAGGAAGAATAACGGCGTGGCGCCTTGCACGGCAATGTCGTTGACGCAATGGTTCACCAAATCCTCGCCCACGGTGTTGTGGCGGCCGGTTTCAAAGGCAACCTTGATCTTCGTGCCAACGCCGTCAGCAGAACTGATCAGTACGGGCTTTTTCCACCCGGCAAGGGAGAAGCCCGCGCCGAAGCTGCCGATGTCGGTCATCACCCCTTTGGTGAAGGTCTTGCGGGCGTGCGAGCGGATGAAGCCTACGGCGCGGTCGGCCTCGTCGATATTTACGCCAGCGTCTTTATATTGGATCGGTTTTCTGGAACTCATCGTTTTTCTGTTTGAAGCGGGGAACTACCAGTGTAAGGGATTTTACTCTGCAAGCTCAGTCAAGGATAATCGAAGAGTATGAGTTTCGACGCCGAAATTGAACAACCCCAAGCGGAAGCTGTCGCCCACTATCAGAATGAGCTGTCGCGCTATGACCGGGAGGAGTATCCCGAACAATGGGCCACCGTCCAATTCAACCTGGGCGCGGCGTACCTCGATTGGGATCTTGAGAATCATCCCGAGCACGCCGAGCAAGCGGTGGAATGCTTCCATCAAGCGCTGGAGATTTTCACTGCCGAGGATACTCCTGAAGAGTATGGCCTCACGCACCAGGCGTTAGGGCAAGCCTACGTGGAACTGGCCAAGGGCGACCAGCCGAATTACTTGCCGTTGGCCCTGGAGAGCTATGAATTGGCGCTCGATGTAAAGTCGCAAGAAGAGGATCCATTCGTCTGGGCCGAAATTCAGAATCAGCTAGGCATCATTCATTCCAGCCTGATTACGGTGGATCGCGATGAGCATTTGAAGAAGGCGATCATCTGTTTTGCATACGCGCTGGAGGTTCGAGATCGGGATGAAGTGCCGGATGCGTGGGCGCAGACGCAGACCAACACAGGCTTGGCTTGGGCCGGACTTTCCGAAGGCGATGTAGCGGGCAATCTGCGGAATGCGTTGACCTGTTTTGAGGAAGCCCTCGAAATTCACACACAGGATGAGTTTCCGTTTGATTGGGCGCTGCTTGAAGGGTATGTGGGCGATGTGCGCATGGAACTTGGGGAGCGGGAAGCAGCCGTGGAGCATTACCAAAATGCGGTGGATCAATTGAAGGCGGATGGCGCTGATGAGTTCTTGCCTCCGTTGGAGGAGAAGTTGGAGAAGGCTCGGCAGGGCTAAGTACCAAGCAGAATGTTTAGACAGCTTCCAACCATTCCAATCACCTGGGAGGAGACGACGCCAGATCGAGCTACGAATCGCTCCCTTGAGACGCACCGTAAGTCGTCGCACATCAAATAGCTGTGCATTTTCAACCCACCTTCGGGAGGAGAAACTTTGACGTGATACGGAATCCCTTTATCCTTCGAGGTAATCGGAACGACGATATGCTTTTCCGCTGGCCCTGCATTGTATAGATCATCGGAAACAACTAAGCAGGGGCGGCGACCAGCTTGTTCGTGCCCTCGAACAGGATTCAGGTCAATCATCCACACTTCTCCACGTTTGGGCCTTATCACTTAGTCTTCCGCCGCTTCGCCTTCAGGCCGTCGGATAGCGTCGCTTCCCATATTCGACGTTCTTCTAATTCTTCCGCCCAATCTTTGGGACTCTCTCGTAGCTTAGCGTAGGCACGATTACCTTCCTCGAGCATGGCGCGTCGTTGGTAGCTCCAAACGGCCCTTTCCAATACTCCTCTGATCGTTTCCCCTTCAATTGCCGCCAGCGTTTGCAGTACCTGTTGCGTCTCGCGACTGATGCGGACTGTGGTTGTTGTTGGCATTTGGGACCTGTCTACAAATTAGTAGATTCCGATGTAGATTGCAAGCGCGCATCCCGGTGCAGAGGCGGATCTGTGATTGCGCAAGTCTGGCTCGCTAAAAGAATCGGGGAATTACACAACTATTACAACCCCCTTGACTTACCGCTGTTAGTCTGACAGTAGGAGATTCGTCTTCCGCCAGATGAGCAATCCCACAGTCGTCGAAATCAATTTCCAGGATCGTAAGCCTAATTGGGTCAACATCATCGTGTTGGCCGCCCTGCACGTAGGCGCAGTTGCCGCGTTCTTCAATATCACCACGCAAGCGGTAGTAACTGCCTTCATCCTGTACTATTGCTGTATCTGCTGGGGCATCGGGCTTGGTTACCATCGCCTACATACTCATCGCTCGTATGTTGCCCCCAAGTGGCTGGAGCATTTCTTTGCACTTTGCGGCAGCATGACCCTTGAAGGTGGCCCCATTTTCTGGGTGGCCACGCACCGCGTTCATCATCAGAAATCGGACAGACACGGCGATCCGCATTCCCCTCGCGACGGGGTCTGGTGGTCGCACATGGGTTGGATTGTTTCCGGGGAATCGAAGCATGACGATGCCGCGGCGATGAGCCGATTTGCTCCCGATCTTGCTAAAGATCCGTTCTACGTTTGGCTCACCAATTGGCATTGGCTGCCACTCACCATTTCCGGCATCATACTTTTCCTTATAGGTGGTTGGCCGATGTTTCTTTGGGCTGGTCCCCTCCGCGTCGTTGCCGGACTCCATGCCACCTGGCTTGTGAACTCAGCCACGCATCTTTGGGGCAGCCGCCGTTTTGATACTACCGATGACTCGCGCAATAACTGGTGGGTCGCTTTGCTGACCTTCGGTGAGGGTTGGCACAACAATCATCATGCGCTGCCGGCTTCGGCGCGCCATGGGCTCAAGTGGTATGAACTGGACATCAGCTGGCTCCACATCCAGTTGATGGAAAAACTCGGAATCGCCACTCGAGTGCGCTATCCTCGCGTCGACGCGCCAATGGCCGAACGCGAAGCGGCTTAGCAGTCGAAAGGCGGATCCGTTTTGCCCGTCTCACCTTTTTCAGTTAGGGAACGAATCGTGCCAGAATTAAGTATTGGTTGGCTCGGCCAGCGAATACCGTACATGGTCGGTACAACAAGCAAACGTCCTACATTCCTGATCGGCGCACTGGGCATTTGCCTGGTGTTGATGGCTATTTTCCTCAACATCGGCTGGTTCGTCGACAATTGGCGCACCGGTGTGATGCTGGTCCTTGGCGCCATCTTCTTTATCCTGTTAATCGCCGGTGTGGCTTTGAACACCATCTTTCTAGTACGCGAGATGCGGCGCAATGAACAGCACGACGCTTTTCTCAATTCCATGACCCATGAGTTGAAGACGCCCGTTGCTTCTATTCGGCTGTACCTCGAAACCTTGCAATCGAGGCAAGTGGACGATGGCAAGCGCAAAGAGTTTTATCAGATCATGCTGGACGATACCGAGCGCTTGCACGGCACCATCGAGCAGGTTTTGCGCGCCGGTAGCGCCGCCAAACTCGGGGCAAAGTTGAACGCATCCCGTATTGACCTTGCAGTTCTTTCTCAGGAATGCCTGGCGCTTGCCCGTACCCGTCACCACCTTGGGCCGGAGTGCCTGAACTACGCGCAGAAGTGCCCGTCGGGTGAATCCACCACCGTCATTGGAGACATTGACGAACTGAAGGCGGCGGTAAGCAACTTGCTCGACAATGCGATCAAATATTCAGGCAATCAGGTGCGGGTCCTTCTTGAGTTGGCGCGACCCAGTGAACGGCATATCGCCGTGCGTGTACGGGATCAAGGCGTGGGGATTGAGCCATCGGAATTGAAGCATATTTTCAAACGCTTCTACCGTATTCCCGGCGTCGTGGCGACGCGGGTCAAAGGCACCGGGCTTGGCTTGTTCATCGTGCAATCGGTGGCGAAAAAGCATGGCGGCCGCGTGTATGCTGAAAGTGAAGGAGCGGGCCGGGGCTCCATGTTCACTTTGGAGCTGCCTGTCAAATGAGCCGTATTCTGATTGTCGAAGATGAAAAGCATCTGGCCGAGGGTTTGCGCTTTAACCTCGAAGCAGACGGTTTCGACGTATCTGTCACCGACAAAGCCGAAGAAGCCTTGAAGCTACTGCTGGTCGACAAAGAGAAATTCGACGCGCTTCTTTTGGACGTCATGCTTCCCGGCAAAGATGGCTTCACCGCGGCGCGTGAGTTGCGTGCCGGCGGGTGTTACATTCCAATTCTGATGTTGACCGCCCGCAGCCGCGAGGACGATGTCCTTGAAGGTTTTGAAGCGGGCGCTGATGATTACCTGGCCAAGCCATTTGAGTTGAAGATTTTACAGGCGCGAGTCAATGGATTATTGCGCCGCTCCCGCTGGGCTGAGGTAGGGGCTAAGTCCGCTGAGCCGGTTGAAGTCAATGGGAAGAAAATTGATTTCGAGTCACAGCAAATCATTACGGGTGAAAAGAAGTCGATGCTGACTTTGATGGAAGCAAATCTACTTCAGTTCTTGGTGCGCCACGAAGGACAGGCGGTTAGCCGCAAGCAGATTTTGGAATCCGTATGGGGCGTCCGGCAGGATACTGACACCAGGGCCATTGATAACTTCATTGTCCGCCTGCGGCGCTATTTAGAGGACGATCCGCAAGAACCCCAGTATTTGCAAACAGTACGTGGCGTGGGTTATCGGCTGGTCCAGAAGCTGCGTAAAGAAACAAGTTCAGAAACGCATTAAAGGTTTGATACCTCTCGGACTATTAGACGGGAAGTGCGATTTTGTTTCCCTCCCGAGCGCTCTGGTGTGTGTCTTGCTTCCTGTTTGGTTAAAATGGTCAATCGAAGTCGTTGAAACACGTCGTCGCACGGCTCGCATCCATGGTAGGGAGCACGTGATTAAATTCCATTCGAAATAGCAAGAGCCCCGGTTGGGGCCCTATACTCTCTTTGTTTGTCGGTTGCCTGGCGAACTTACTCGTCGTCCGTCTTCTTCATCTTATCGCGCTGTTCTTTCAAAACCGCTTTGCGGCTCAGCTTGATCTTGTTCCCTTCTAGCGCCAGCACCTTCACCATAATCTGGTCGCCTTCGTTCAACTCGTCCCGCACGTTCTTCACGCGCGCTTCGGAGATTTCGCTGATGTGCAGCAAGCCATCGGTTCCAGGGAAGATTTCCACAAAAGCGCCGAAGTCCACAATGCGGACCACTTTGCCCAGGTAGGTCTTGCCCGGCTCGGCCACGGCGCAAATATCGGTCACCATTTGGATAGCCTTCTTGGCGCTATCTCCATCAATGGCGTAAATATTCACTGTGCCGTCGTCGGCAACGTCGATCTTAACTCCGGTTGCTTCCACGATACCGCGAATTATCTTGCCGCCAGGGCCGATCAGTTCACGAATCTTATCCGTCGGGATAGACAAGGTGAAGATACGCGGCGCATAAGCAGACAGTTCCTTACGCGATTCGCTCAACGTTGCGTTCATAATGTCCAGAATCTCCAAACGAGCGCGTCGCGCCTGCTCCAGAGCTTCCTTCATCAATCCGCTTGTGACGTTGGGGACCTTAATGTCCATCTGCAGGCCAGTGATGCCATCTTTCGATCCTGCAACCTTGAAGTCCATATCGCCGTAATGATCTTCGGCGCCTGCGATGTCGGTTAGGATGGCGTGGTTATCGCCCTCTTTCACCAAACCCATCGCAATGCCGGCAATCGGCTGCTTAATCGGAACACCGGCATCCATCATGGATAAGGTGCCGCCGCAGATCGAAGCCATGGAACTCGAACCGTTCGATTCCAGAATGTCCGACACGATCCTGACCGTGTAGGGAAATTCTTTTTCGCTCGGGACAACAGCGGAAAGCGAACGTTCACCCAGGATACCGTGGCCGATTTCGCGCCGTCCAGCGCCGCGCATGAAGCCTACTTCGCCCACCGAGAAGGGTGGGAAATTGTAGTGCAGCATGAAGCGTTTCGACGTTTCGGTCGGGTCAAGCAGCTCAATGCGCTGTTCGTCGTCTTTGGTGCCAAGCGTGGTGGTAACCAGCGCCTGCGTTTCACCGCGGGTGAACAAGGCCGAACCGTGCGTGCGGGGCAGGAAGCCCACTTCACAGGTGATTTTGCGGATTTGATCGAACTTGCGGCCGTCTGGCCGGCGTTTGGCGCTGAGCATTTCCTCTCTGAAGATTTTTTCCTTCAAAGCGTCCAAAAGCTTAGTGGCTTCCTTCACCTTTGCCGGCTCTAGAGGGTACATTTCAGTGGCGGCGGCTTTTACTTTGTCTTTACAGGCGGAAACCTTGGCGTAGCTCTCAAGCTTGGGATACTTCTCAGTGTTGAGCGCATCCTTGAGATCAGCGCCAACCAAAGCCTCAATCTTCGAAGCCAAAACCGCGTCAATGGGAGCGGGCGTGTAAACCCACTTCGTCTTTCCGCACTTGGCGACTAATTCCTTGATGCCCGCAATAACTTTCTTGCAGCAGGTGTGTCCGAAATCGATGGCTTCCACCACGTCTGCTTCCGAGGCGTGTTGCGCCGCAGCTTCCACCATCACAATGCCATTTTCGGTGCCGGCCACAGTGATGACCAACGTGGCTTCTTTGGCTTGCGGGTAGGTGGGGAATGCGATGTATTCGCCCTTGAGCTTAGCGACTCGCATTCCAGCCAACAAGTGATGGAACGGTATGTCGGAAATAGCAAGAGCCGCCGCAGTGCCGATAATGGCCAGCGGACTGGGGTCGCCCAGGGGGTCAGCTGAAAGCACCATGGCAATCACCTGCGTCTCATGCGAAAATCCTTCAGGGAATAAGGGACGAATAGGCCGGTCAATTAGCCGGCTAGTGAGAACTTCCTTTTCGGAGGGGCGCCCTTCGCGCTTAATGAATCCACCGGGGTAACGACCGGCGGAATAAGTATATTCGCGGTAATCAACGGTCAGCGGAAAAAAATCCGCGTTTTCCTTGGGCTTCGTGTTTGCGCAAGCAGATACCAATACGACCGATTCGCCGGCTTTTACAACCACCGAACCATTGGCTTGCTTGGCTAATTTACCAGTTTCAATGGTGACTGGGACACCAAATACATCAATTTCAACGGAATGCATTCGATCCTTGAACCTTCCTTATAAGGGATCAAGGCGACGCGGAGTTTTTTACAACTAGAAGCTTGCTGCTGCTTACCGGCGAATTCCCAGGCTTGTTATCAGGGTTTTGTAGCGTGCAGGGGTGCGGCTCTTTAGATAGTCGAGCAAACGGCGGCGACGGGCCACCATGGTTAGCAATCCCCTTTTGGAGCTATGGTCCTTGCTGTGGGCCTTGAAATGGTCCTGCAGTTGAAGAATCTTCTGGCTGAGGACGGCCACCTGCACCTCTGGCGAACCACAATCGTTCTTGTGGATCTTGTACTGCTGAATTACTTCTTGCTTTGAATCTGTCGCCAGTGCCATGCTCGAGTCGATACTCCTTCAGTCTTACCTTAATCGTTTTTTTACTATTACAGGATAGCAACATACTAGCCCAGTAGCAAGTTTAGGAGATAAACGAACTCGGGTTTCTTTGATAACGCCCAAACACGCACCTGTCGTCACGCTGGAGTTCGCCGGACAAATAGCAAGGTGTATGTTCGTGTTCGGGTTGTCGGAAATAGCGTCGGTAACGGGTTTCCACATCCTGGCCAATGCACGCTTGAACCGCAATCAGTTTTTATAATGGCAAGGACAAGACGTTCTTCTTCTTCAATTGGGAATCTCGGACAATGTAGATATTCGTGGGTTCGCCGTTTCGCCCAGCCACGGGCAATTGGCAGTTGCCCGTGGGACGGTGATTCGCGACCTAGTGAGGATTCTGGATTTAAAGTAAGAGCGAACGGCTGCTATTGTCGCCATGAAGCCCAAACCGCGGAAGTGTCGGATCAATCTTCTCAACTAGCCACTGCGGGCTTCCCGGATCTTTAGTAAGCGCTGATGATTTGGCAAGACTCACCTCGAACGGCTACCAATTTGACCACATAGGCCTCAGTTAGTTGTTGAAGTTAGCTGTTATCCATAACGAGAAAATGCGTTTGGCCAAATCAAGCGACTCCTGGGATGTTATTTTTTCCATCACTGTCAATTGCAATTCCTCTTATCCAAGCAAAATCAAGCACCTGCGCCCCAGCCCGAGACAAAAGCCTTGCATCCCCATGCCACAGTTGAATCGTAGGGCGGGCGCTTTCCAACGGAATGCCACCGCCCTTCGCCATTTCAAAAGGAGCAAACTCAAATGTCATCCGTCGCGCAAATCGAAGCCAATCAAACCAACACCCAATTCTCCACCGGCCCCACCACCCCCGAAGGCAAGGCCCGCTCATCCGCCAACGCCACAAAACTCGGCCTTTACGCCAAACAAGCCGTTCTGATCACCGCCGAAGACTACCAGGAATTCCTAACCCTCACCACCACCTACGAATACGAACTCAACCCCCACACCCCAGTCGAACGAACCCTGTTCACTCAACTCGTACTAGCCGCCTGGAACATCCAGCGAGCCAATCGCCTCGAAGCGGATCTCGCCACCGCCGAAGGGTTCGACCCCCTGCTTTCCGAAAACAAAGCCTTCGACCGCATCGCCGCCGCACGCGCCCGCGCCGAACGTGCCTTCCACAAATCCCTCAAGGAATTACGAGCCACCCAGGCCGCCTCGCCCCAACAAAAACCAATCCTGAAAAACGAACCCAAATACATTTCCCGCGGCTGCGAGCCCTCCACACGTTCCGAACCCAACATTGGACACGACCAGCTCTGTCCCTGCCATTCGGGTAGAAAATCTAAAAATTGCTGCCTGCGAAACGAACCCAATTCGAAAGAATCGCCATCTCAATGACGATCCTGAACTGCCCGGTAAAATCCTTAGCTTCTTTAACAAATCGCTTACACCATTCGACTATACTGAAGGTTACGGAGGCCGTATGAATAACTACATTAAGTTCGGCAGCTTGGTCGCCATCGTGATTGGCTCCTTAACGTGGCTCGCCGTTGGTGGAATTCAGGAGACTCAGTCCTACTTCAAAACCCTTGAAGAAGTGGAAAAGATGGACGCCAAAATGAAGACCAAGCGGCTTCGAATTGGTGGGTTCATTCAGCCGGGATCAATCGAACGCAACGGCGCGGAAGTGAAATTCACCATCACCCAGAACGAACGTAAATTGAACGTTCTCTATAATGGCTCCGACGCGCTTCCCGATACCTTCAAAGACGGTGCCGAAGCCCTGGCCGAAGGCAAGCTGGAAAACGACGGCGTATTACATGCCAGCACTCTTTCCGCGAAGTGCGCATCTAAGTATGAAGTGAAGCCCGGCGGCAACTATCAGCGGATCGATCCGAAGAAGCTCGAAAACAAGTCGTAACCGCTCCAAAGGAGAATTTCATGGAGAATTTAGGCGCTCTATCCATATTGCTGGCGCTTTGTCTGGCGACCTATTCGTTCATTGCCTCGCTCACCGGCGCTTGGAAAAAGAATGCTTTCCTTGTACGCAGTGCCGAACGGGCAGCCCTAGTTGTTTGGGGACTCGTTGCGCTGGCGTCGGGAATTCTGGTCAATGCCATGGTCACTGGAGATTTCCGACTTGTCTATGCCGCTCAGTACTCCAATTTGGCTATGCCGTGGTATTACAAGTTCGCCGCGTGGTGGGGTGGGCAGGCTGGCTCACTACTTTTGTGGAACTTCATTCTGGCCAGCTATGCCGCCGTGGTTTTGTTGCTCAACCGCAACAAACACCGTCAGATCATGCCGTATGTGACGGCCATCCTGATGAGCACGCAAATCCTGTTTTTGGTGCTGATCTGTTTCGCCGCCAATCCGTTTGAAGTGCTTACCGTTGGCAGAGGCATCACCGCGGTGCCCGATGGCAAGGGGCTCAATCCACTTCTTCAATATTGGACGATGTTGATTCACCCGCCTATCCTATATATGGGCTACGTCGGGTTCGTCGTACCCTTCGCTTTTGCTCTGGCGTCGTTGATCACAAAGCAACCCGGTGACAACTGGATCCACACCACTCGCCGCTGGGCGCTCGTCACTTGGCTTTTCCAGACCGCTGGCGTCACACTTGGCGCGGGCTGGTCTTATTCAGTCCTTGGTTGGGGCGGCTACTGGATTTGGGATCCGGTTGAAAATGCCAGCTTTTTGCCGTGGCTTACTTCTACTGCCTTTTTGCACTCGGTAATGATGCAGGAAAAGAAAGGCATGATGAAGGTTTGGAACATCGTTCTTGTTTCGGCAACTTTCTTCCTTTCCATCTTTGGTACGTTCCTAACGCGTTCGGGCATCGTCAGTTCGGTGCATGCTTTCGCGCAGTCGCCCGTGGGGCCATACTTCCTCACCTACCTTGCGTTAGGCATTGTTATTACCACCTGGCTGATACTCGACCGGCTGGAATTCCTAAAATCGGAAGTGCCGCTCGAAAGCGTTGTCAGCCGCGAGTCCAGCTTCCTATTCAACAATCTGATTCTGTTAGCCAGCTGCTTTGCCATCCTTTGGGGCACATTGTTCCCGGTTATCTCCGAAGCTGTGACCGGGGAAAAGATCAGTGTCTCAGCTCCGTTTTTCAACCGCGTCAATATTCCCATTGGCCTGTTCCTGATGTTCCTAACCGGCGTTGGTCCGTTAATCGCATGGCGGCGTAGCACTTGGGATAGTCTGAAACGCGCCTTTATGTTTCCCGCTCTTGGTGGCCTTATTGTAGCGGCAGGCCTTATGGCGGCCGGTATGCGCCACCCATATGCGCTCATTTCGTTCGCGCTTTGCATGTTCGTCACGCTAACGATTAGCTCGGAATTCTACAAAGGTTCAAGGTCGATCGCGGCTAAAGACGGCATTGGCTTTTTACCCGCGATGGTTGAGCTAACGCATCGCAACACGCGCCGTTATGGTGGATACCTCATCCATATGGGCGTGGTAATTTGCGTAGTCGGCTTCTCTGGCGCAGCTTTCAATCTGAACATGACTTCAGAAATCGGCGAAGGTCAAACCATGAACATAGGCCGCTACCAGTTGGCCATGAAGAACATAACTTTCGGCGAGAACGACAACTACGTCTTCCGCCGCGCTTTGATTGAAGCGACAGTTGACGGTAAACAATACGGCTTGTTGGAACCGGAAGGCCGTGTGTTCAAGAAGCAGAATGAGCCTTACCATGAAGTGGCTATTATTCGGCGCTTGAATGAAGATCTGTATCTAAACTTCGCCAATGTTTCCGCTGACGGGAAGAAGGCTGTAATTCAAGCCTACGTGTTCCCGTTGGTGACTTGGATTTGGATCGGCTTCTGGGTGATGCTTGCCGGCACTATCGTTTGCTTGATCCCAAGTAAAGTTCGTCTGGAATACGCTCGTACTCAAGTGGTCGGCGTCGTGGAGAGAAATGCTGTCCAAGTGGAAAAGTAGTCTCTTATTACTGGTAGCGGCGCTTTGCTTAGCGCAGGATTCGCTGGTGTCACCGGCCGTGCGTCGCGTGGGCGAAAAGCTTTCCTGCCTCTGCGGTGTTTGTAAGAATACGGTGGGCACTTGCGACATGATGGGCTGTCATTACACGGCTCCCAAACGTGATCAGATTGCCGCCATGCAGGCTAAGGGCATGTCCGATCAATCCATCGTCGACGTAATCGTCAAGGAAGTTGGATTGCAGGCTCTGTCCGAACCACCGCAGCAAGGATTCAACGCCATGGCGCTAGTCATGCCGTTCATCATGATCACCTTCGGCCTCTATGCCATATACTGGTTCATCCAGCGTAATCAACGGCAAGCGGCTATGGCCATCTCGAATCCCGTGCATCCCGAGGTGCTCGACCGGTTTCGCGCCGCGGCGGAAAAGGAAATGGAAAAGCTAGACTAAATGCTTGTCTTCATAGCAGTCCTGATCGGTATAGGCGGCCTCGTCTATACCATGTTTGTCCGTGAGCAAGACCTTCCCCTACCGGAGCCGGTGAATCCATTTCAAAACCTGGATGACACCAAAGCGCGCATTTACGAAAACCTCCGCGACCTGCAGTTTGAGTACAGGTTGGGGAAGCTCTCTGACGAAGATTACGCTCGCACAAAGAAGGAACTACAAGGCGAGTTAGCTCGCGTTCTTTCCGATGTTGAACAGTTGAAGCAGCAATTGGGAGTACGGGTGGCGAACGTGGCTCCTTTAGCGAAGGCGGCCAAAGGAAAGTGCATCCATTGCGGCGCCAAGTTCAAAGAGAATCTGAAGTTTTGCGGCCAATGCGGCAAGCCGATGGAGGCCGCATGAGCCTTCAGAATAGCGTTCCCAAATACACAGCCACCAGCAAAGTAAACAGGAAAGCAAAAGTAGGGCGGACCCCCTGGTCCGCGGTCGACCCCCTGGTCGACCCTTTCAGGATCCGGCCGGCGTTCAGGAGTTCCGGCGCGCCAACGCCCTGGCTAATCGGTTTCATGCTACTCTTTGCCCTCAACGCGAACGCAGCCGTTGACGGCGTAGTCGTAAATCAAACCACGGGCAAGCCACAAGCCGGAGCCACGGTCACCCTGTACAAAGTATCGAACGAAGGCCCAACCTCCCTCGAATCCGTTAAGAGTTCGGCCGACGGTAAATTCACGATCAATCAAAATCCGGCCGGTGGTCCGCACTTGCTGCAAGCCGCCTACGATGGCGTTACTTATAACAAGATGCTACCCCCCGGAATGCCCTCCACCGGTTTGATGGTCAACGTCTTCAACAGCACTCCACAGCGCGGCGCGGTGAAAATCACGCAGCACATGATTCTGTTGGAACCTTCCGCCACCGAGTTGTCGGTGCGTGAATCTTTCTTCTATAAGAACGACGGCAAGACCACTTGGAACGATGCTGCCCGAGGCAATCTACGGTTTGAAATTCCGGCCGGTTCGCGAGGCAACGTTGAAGTCAACGCCACGGCGCCGCAAGGAATGCCTATCCGCCGCGCACCCGAAAAAACCGATGAGCCCGGCGTGATGAAGGTCGACTTTCCGGTAAAGCCAGGCGAGACCCGCATCGATCTAGCCTACAAAGTAGACTTCAAATCTCCCGGTAAGTTCTCCGGCCGTTCGCTCGAAAAGGCGGAAAGCACCATGATGGCCATCCCCGCCGGAGTGGAAGTGAAAGGGGAAGGGATTGAAGAGCGCGGCAAGGAACCTAAAACGCAGGCTAGTATCTTCTCGGTCATCACGGATAAGTTCACGGTGGAGATGAATGGAACGGGAGAACTGGAAAGCGGAACGAGCCGGAATGAGGACGACGGTCCGGAAATTCAAGTTTCGCCGGCAAGGGTGATGGAACGAAAGTATTATGTAGTTGGTTTGGCCGGGGCCATTCTGCTGCTTAGCTTTCTTCGTCAGCTACGAAAGCAGGCCTAAGCCATGGCCGCCGTTTCAGTCGAAAACGTATGGAAGTATTTTGGCGATTACCCCGCTTTACGCGATGTAAACTTCACTATCGACGCTGGAACCTGCTTGGCGCTACTCGGCCGCAACGGGGCAGGGAAGACTACTCTGCTGCGCATCCTTGCCGGTCTTTCGGGAACGTCGAAGGGCGCGGTGAAGCTGCCGGATCGCCGGAGAACTGCCTACCTTGGCCACAACATCGGCATCTACGATGAGCTTTCGGCGCTGGAAAATCTGAAGCTGTTTGGAAGGCTGTACGAAGTTCCCAACGTTAAGCAAGCTGCGGCTAAATGGCTGGAGCGGGTGAATCTGGCGCATGTGGCGGATTCCCCGGCGCGCGAGTTTTCACGAGGCATGCGCCAGCGATTGGCGTTGGGGCGCGTGTTTATTCACGAACCGGAAATGCTGCTGCTTGACGAGCCCTTCACCTCGCTCGATGATCAAGCCATTGCGTTGCTGCAAGGCTTGATGCGCGAAGCGCGGATGCGCGGAGCGACGATCATTCTTTCGACGCACCAGCTTCGCGAGGCTCTGGAACTGGCGACCAATGTCGTGCTGTTGCGCCGCGGTCAAATTGCCTATTGCGGGCCGCGAACGAAAGCAATGGCAGACGATCCGGCAGCGCTGTATCGAGATCACGGAGGCGAGCCATGATCCGCTTTTTCCGTTTGAGTTTCGCCATTGCGGCCAAAGATATTCAATCGGAATGGCGGACAAAGGAAGCCCTAAACTCGGCGTGTTCGTTTTCCATCGTCGTGCTGTTGATGTTCAGTTTTGCCTTTGACCCCGGGGCCGAATCTACCAAGGAATTCGCCGGGGGGCTTCTCTGGCTGGTATTCATGTTTGCCGGCTCGCTGATTGTAAATCGCAGCTTTTCGCGGGAATTGCCGAACGATTGCCTGGATGTGCTGATCGCTTCGCCCGTTCCTCCGGCAGCTTTGTTTTTGGGAAAGGCGTTTGCATGCTTTGTGCTGCTGATGATAATTGAGTTGATCAGCATTCCAGTGTTTGGCATTTTCTACAACATCACCTGGTGGCGTCAGCCCGCATGGCTGGCAGTGGCGCTTGGGCTAACAACCTGGGCGATGAGTGTGATCGGATCGCTGTTCAGCGCCCTCACCGTCAACTTGCGATTGCGCGAATTGATGCTGCCGATGCTGCTGTATCCGATGTTGATACCGGCGCTGATGGGAGCCATCCGCCTTACGTCGCTAGCTCTGGCGAATGAGCCAATAGCCGGGGAAGATCTCGTTTGGCTGAAAGTGCTGGTGGCTTTTGATATTATTTTTACCTCGCTTTCACTAGCGCTGGTGGACTTCGTTTTGGTGAGATAGAGATATGCGCGACAAACTATTGACCGCGACCGCTGCCCTTGCCGGTATCATGCTGGTTTGGAATTTGAAGATCATACTGACGGTGCTTCCCGATGAAGTGGCCCAAGGCGCCATTTACCGCATCATGTTTTTCCACATCCCCGGATTCTTTACCGCCGGGGTATGTTACATAGTGGCCATGCTGGCCAGCATCTATTACCTGTGGAAGAAGGACCTTCGGGCCGACGCATTGGCCATGGCCGCAACTGAAGTTGCCCTGCCGTTTGCCGCGGTGAACCTGATTACTGGAATGATTTGGGGCCGCATTATTTGGGGCATCTGGTGGGCATGGGATCCGCGCCTGACGTGGGCATTGATTTCATGGCTGGTCTACTTCGGATACTTGATGCTGCGCAAAGCGATTGACGATCCCAGCGAGCGCGCCAATATTTCCGCCGTGGCCAATATCTTCTTTTTCTCAAGCGTGGCGATTACCTGGAAGGCCATCGTTTGGTGGCGAACGCAGCACCCAGGTCCGGTCCTGTCTATTCGTGGCGCCGACGGCAAACTGGATGCGGGCGTGGAACGGATGATCTACCAAAACTGGATCCCGCTACTGTTACTTGCAATTGTATTTATTTCGATCCGCATTCGCCAGGAGCGCGCCCTGCGCGAACTTGACGCCATGCGCCGCTGGGCTCACGCCGGTTAACAAAGGAACTTATCAATGGATGAACGCAATTTTACGTACATGTTTTATGGCTTCTCAGTGGCATGGGGCATCATCGCCCTTTACGCCATTGGATTGCTGCGCCGGCAGTCGAACATCAACAGCCAAGTGGAATCGTTGAAGAAGATGGTGGATGGAAAACGTTAGAGCCAAGTTGATCTGGCGATCGTTAAACAAAACAACGCCCGGCTGGTTGGCCCGGCGTTGTTTTGATCGAATTTGATTGAGGCTTAGTCGCCGAAGGAGCCGACTTCTTTCTGCTCTTGGACTTTCGGGGCCGGAGCAATTCCACCGATTGCGCCGAGCGGTACGAAGCCGGCTGGAGCGGGCTGTTCCTGCAACACATGTTCGCGATACAGTTTCGACATGTGCGAGTTATAAGCCGATTCTTTCATCTTCTCGTCACGGGCCCGAACCTTCTCTTCGCGAGCATTCTTAGCCACGCCGATTCCGTCCAGATCGTGTTGCCGTTCCTTATCCACGTCCACCTGGTTTAGGACCAGTTTGGTGGCATCCGTTTCCAACTTCACCTTCTTACCCCCGGCGAAGATTTCGTGACGGCCATGCTCGTCATACCATTTAGTCAAGGTAGCGGTCATGTGCATCTTCTCGATGATGTTCCGCCAGCCGACGCCCGTGTTGTAGGCGCAGAAGCTGATTTCGCCTTGCTGGGTAGCGTAAGGAATAATGCACTGTTCGGTTCTGCGGAAATCGTAGTTGAACAGATCCTGGAACCACATGCCGGCGACGAACAGGAAGTTCCAACGGTCGGCGCGGCGCTTTTCGATGTCATTCATCGAACGGTCGCCAGTTACCTTACCGTAATCTTTCTTGGTCATGCCGAAGCACTTGTCAAACTTCTTCACCAGATCTTTGAGTTGGAAGTGGGTCGGAGCTTCAAAAGGTTCGTAGTTGCGAAGCAGCGCCAACGTAACGCCCAGCACCGAAATCTTCTTGCTTCGGGCAGCGTCGTTGATGCGAGCGATGTCCTTTGCAAGCTGTTCGGCGTTCAGGAACGCGGTCACCGGACGGGCTTCCTTAGTTTCTTTATCAATCATCAGCGCCATGCCGATGCCGCAGTTGGGGTGGCATCCGCAGGAGAGCTGACCCCATTCCGCCTGAGGCCCGTGGACCAAATCAGCGAAATCGGAGAAGGTGCTCATGAACGAAATAGGGAACCAATCGCGAACCGGCTCGCCGAGGCCAACCTGATTCTTAACGTCATGCGCAAGGTGGCTCAAGGTATAACGCTGAGCAACGCGGCGTTCGTCGGAAACGGCTTCATCGCGGCCAGTGAACGAAACGGGCTGGAAGCTAAGGAAGCTGATGATCTTCGGATTGTCGAGAGCGAAGCGAATCACCGCGCCGACCTGTTCATTGTTGATGCCGTTGATCAGCGTGATGACCGGTACGATGTCCACACCTGCGTTGTGTAGGTTGTGAATCGCGCGCAATTTCACGTCGAACAAGTTGCCAACCAAGCGATGCGAGTTGGCTTCGTTGCCGATGCCGTCGAACTGCAGATAAGCGTAGCGGAGACCGGCTTCGGCGGCTTGCTTACAGAACTCGGGGGACTTGGCGAATTCGATACCGTTGGTCGCCGCCTGCACTGAGTTGTAGCCAACCTTGCGCGAATAACGAACCGCGTCGAGGAAGTAAGGGGAAAGCGTGGGCTCGCCACCGGAGAACTGCACCGACATTTGGCGGCGCGGCTTAATCTGCGCCGCGTTGTCGAGCATGGTCTTGATGTCTTCCCAGCCGAGTTCGTGGACGAAGCCGACTTGATTGGCGTCCATGAAGCAGGGATCGCACATCATGTTGCAGCGGTTGGTGAGATCGATGGTGAGGACCGAGCCGCGGCCATGAGTGACGGTGGAACTACCGTGGTTGTGAAGCTTTTCGTCGTTGTGGGCGCGGATGTCGCGGCCGGGGAACACGTCTTCGAGGTGTTTGGAGAAGGCGGGGTCGATGGACATCAGATCTTCGAATTCGCCGTGGATGGGGCAAGTTTTGATCATGACGATGTTGCCGTCTTTTTCGATGATGCGGGCTTTGATCTCGCCGGGCTTTTCGTTGATGAGGATCTTGTAGTCCTTCTTTCCGTCAAGGATTTCCTTGCGGACTTCGGGAATGCACTTGGGGCACAGAGAATCGGTTTCGCGGGGCCAGCCGAGCTGCGGCATCATCTTTTCGTGGGATTTGAGCAGGGGCTTGTCGGACCACTTCGGGGTGAAGGAAGGATTGGGGGCGATGAGCGAATTCAGCGTGTCGTAAACGTGCCAGGCGGCGTTCGCCGATACTGTTAGAGCCTTTTCAGCGAATTTGATAGCTTTGGGCATTGATCTCCTCGTGGGTTAGATGCTGCAAGTTTTGGTTAAGGCGCTGCAAACGCCTACAGTTACCAAAGTACTAGTGTAGGCGAAGCGTAGTACGGCGCCAAATAGGTGGGGTTGAATGGGGCGAAAAGGGGGGTGAGTGGGGAAAGTTGGGAATTGGAGTGTACGGGGGCTTGCAAGGTGTTGATTCAAGAGGCTAAGGGTCTGGCATCGTTATCCGGATTGAAACCTATCATACGGCCCGCGGCCCGCCGATCCTTGCACGAGTATGCCTACGCGGTCCGATTCTGATCTACGTTCGATCACGAAGGTGGGAGAAAGATGCCAGAAGGCTTGCAAGCTTTTCTTGCTTAGTCGATTTTAGACACGGCTTTGAGTCTAGGAAAGACTTGGATTAGTCTTCATGATCTCGCCAAAGTAGGTGCTTGCGATTGGGACCGCTTCGATTTCCGAAATATCGCACAATTCTGGCGCGGCAATCGGCTCAGAACTGACTTCAAGGCCACCATAATGGAGCCTTTTTCCGCCAGTTATTAACCCCTTCTTTGTAACAGATTTCACGCAAAGTGTTCGGCGCAGGGCGCTGTAGCGGAGTTCGTAAAGATCCCAGTGAGGGTTACTTAACTAAACTAAATCTTTGTTCAAGGAACTTACGTTCGACCGTAATCCTTTTCAGGCGGATTACGGCGACGCCACAGACCACCAGAATTCAGATGGCGAGTACGACAATGGCGGTTATTATTAAGCCAGCAACTAAAGTTCGCAGCCACATTATCCGAACAACTCGGTAACCGGCACACCCTTATCCGTAATCGGCACGGGCCTGTCCCCCGCATACAAATTCTTCGACGGATCAATGCCCAACGCACAATGAATGGTGGCGTGGAAATCGGGGATACTCACCGAACGATCCACAGGTTTCACGCCCAGCTCATCGGACACGCCAATCGCCCGCGCGGTCCGAAGGCCACCACCGGCCAGCACGCCGCTGAACACCTTTGAGTGATGCCCTCGTCCACCGCCGGAATCGAACTCTGGGGGACGGCCGAATTCGGTCGCGATGACTACTAGCGTCGTGTCCAGCAGCTTTGTCTTTTCGAGGTCGGTCAAGAGAGTCGCGAAGGCTTGGTCCAAATCCTGGATAAGAAGGTGCTGTTTTACCTGGCCATCGTTATGCGTATCCCAACCGCTGCCGTTCAGGAAGTTCAAGTTGAACGATACCTCGACGAAACGAACGCCGGATTGGACCAGACGACGCGCCAACAAACAGCGCTGGCCGAACTCGCCGCCGTACGATTCACGCAACGTCTTCGATTCCTTGCCCAACTCAAACACGTTCATGAATTTCGGGCCGGCCATCTTGAAGCCTTGCTCGCTGATGGACGATTGGGCGCGGATCATTTGGTCATCGGGGTTGCGTTGCTCGAAGCCCTTGCGCAGTTGGGCCAGCAGCGTCTCGCGGCGATCCTGCCGACCGTTATCCACATCGCCTGGGCGGACGAAACCGTTGGGGCCCGTCTCGGTTTGCGTGAGGTAAATGTAGCCGTACTTCGCGCCGAGGAAACCGGGGTCGCGCGTGATGTTGGGGTAGCCCATCACGACGTAGGACGGCACGGCCTTATCCTTAGAGCCAAGTTCCTTCGAGATGATTGAGCCGATGGACGGGTACTGAATTGTCCCACTGGGCATGCGGCCGGTGTGCACCAGGTTCGATGCGGCGCCGTGCTCGCTGACTATGTCGTGCGATAAAGTGCGGACCAGCGCGCAACGGTCAAGCAGTGGGGCGGTGTGCTTCAGGTGTTCACAAACCTGCACATCTTTCACTGCCGTGTTGATGGCGTTGTAGTACGACCCGGCAACCTTCTTGCCGTCGCCTTTGCGTTTGGGGTCGAACGTGTCGATGTGGGCGGCGCCTCCGCCTAGCCATAGAAGAATGCAGGCGTCGGCCTTGCCCTTCGGATATTTCACAACGGTGGCCGCACCGGCAAGTGCGGGGGCCAGGGCGGCGGATTTCAATAGGTCGCGGCGAGTCAGGTTCATTAGGGCACCATCACAAATTCTGGGGAGTTGAACATGGCCCACAGGGCATCTTCCAAACGCTCGCGGAACTTGGCTTCCAGTCGCGCGGTTGGCTTGGCGCCCATGCGTAGCGCTCTTTCTTCTTCCATGCGAATCACGGTCGCTTCGGCGCTGAGGTGGTTCGACCAGCTTACGCGGCTATCGCTCTTGGTGGACGAATCGGCCTTAGCGGCGCCTTTCACTTTACGTGCCGGATACAGATCGCCGAGCAGGCTCGACAACACGCGAACCTCTTCCTTGCTAGCTGGGCGCGACAGAACGCGGAGGAACATTTCGTTCACCATTTTTTCCAGCGGAACGTCTGACAGAGCGAGTTCCGTGAGCTCGCTATCGTCGGTAAGGCGAATCATGCGGGTGCCTAGGATGCCGTTTGCAAGAATCAGAGTCTGCATGGGCGAAGGGGCATCATCACGAGACGTTGCGGCGTTCTGGCGCGATTGACGCCAACCGTAGACAGACATCACATCCACGATGGATTGCGCGATGGGAAGCGCTAGCGCCGGGCGGTCACGCTCGTTCGACAGGGCCGTCATCTGCCAGGCGCGCTCGGGTTTGCCCATGTTCAGGAACTGGCTGGGGGAGCGGTCGCCGGATGGGTTCAGATTCATGTCTTCGCATTCAAACGGCCTGCCTGCGCCAAGATGGAGCGAATCCACCAACTGTTCGGCGGTCATGTTGCGACGGATGGGACCGGCGAAGAGGCGGGCTTGTTCGCCTGTGGAAATGGACGGGTCGGCGATGGGCTTGCGTTGGTAGGCGTGCGAGGTGAAAATGAGGCGGGCGACGTGCTTGATGTCGTAACCGCTGAGCGCGAATTCGCGGGCGAGGTAATCGAGCAGTTCAGGATGCGAAGCTTTGCCGCGCGACCAATCGTCGGCGGGCTCAACAATTCCCAGGCCCATGTAGCGTTTCCAAATGCGGTTGACGATGACTTGTGGGAA
Organism: Acidobacteriota bacterium; assembly: GCA_025350695.1. Lineage (GTDB taxonomy): Bacteria > Acidobacteriota > Terriglobia > Bryobacterales > Bryobacteraceae > JANXSF01. The sequence goes on along the minus strand of JANXXI010000287.1, from coordinate 8,849 downwards.
GCGCTTGTTATCGGGCGAGATAATGAGCGCGGCCACTTCATTACGCGAGGGCACGGCGGCTTTGTTGGGCAGCGCACCGGTTTCGGCATGGTCGGCTAACGTCGCGAAGGGCCATGCGGGGCCGATTGCTTCGCCGGGCTTTAACGCCACGGTGACGGCAGGCTTGCGACCGCCTTCGATCATCGGGACGGTGGAAGTTTTCGGAAGCTTGATTTCCTTGCCTTGCATCATGGCGGCCAGGCTGAAGAGATCCTTCTGCTTGAAGGGGTGGAAAGGCGCATCGTGGCAACGGGCGCAACCCATGCGTTGGCCGAGGAACGCCTGCGCCACGATTTCGGCTTTTGCGGCCATTGGCGCATCGTTCAAAGTTGCTTGGGCGAAGCCCGCGGGGCCACCTTGGTAGGCGCTGCCTTCCATGCTTAGCAGTTCGGCAACGAAGCGATCAAACGGAATGCCGTCGGCGAAGGATTGATGAATCCACCAGCGGAAGGGGCCGGTGTTGTTGAGGTCGGGCTTCAAGATGCCGGGGTTTTCGGCGAGCACATCTTGCCAGTAGGAGACCCAATGATCGGCCCAACCGCTGGAGGCGAGCAGGCGTTCGATAGCTTTTGTGCGGCGGGTTTTTGGTGGGTCGGCGAGATAGCTACGAATCTCGACGGGAGTTGGGATGATGCCGGTTGCGTCGAGCGAGAGGCGTCGGAAAAATTCGAGGTCGTTGGTGCTTTCAGTGGGCAGTTGTTTTTCAGCTTCGAGGCGCGCGCCGAGGTAACGGTCGATATCGTTGTGAACGGGAAGCGCTGATTTAAGGGCTGGCGCAGTGGGTGCGGCTATCTTCAGCAGTTCCGTGCGAACTCTGTCGTGGCGCGTCCTCCATTCGGCGGCGACTTCGGTCGAGGCCAGGCGGCGGCGAACCACGTCGGCTTCTTCGTGACGCTTGTTGATGGTGGCTACGTAGCGGGTCCATTCTTCGTCGGTCAGGTACGGTGCTGATGCCGGGCCAAGCAGGCGGTCCAATTTTCCGATGGGTGCGAAGCTGACGGCAAGTTCGCCGGGGGTTGGATAGAGGCCCCTGCCGCCGATCACGGCGGTTAGAACGAATTTGTGAACGCCTGCTGGAAGCGTGACTCTATACAGGATGTCCTGGTGCGGGTAGGAGGCAGGACGCAGCGGGGAATCTTCGCGGACAGGCTGCGGGGGAACGGGATCATCGCCGGTTACGTTGGGTGGTTGAGGCTTCGATTCAGCGACGACTTGGCCGTCGATCTCCAGGCGTGCGGCGCCACGGGCGCGGAGGCGAAAGCGGTATTCGCCGGCGGTGATCACGCGCTCATACGTAGCCTTCAAGGTGAAGGGGACGGAGCGATCCATGGGCAGCGCGTTGCCTGAGAATTTGGTGGGGATGCGGACGAAAGCGAAGGCAGGTTCCTGGTAAATTTCGATGGGCTTGGCGTCGGCTGGCGGCGACAACAGGCCGGCAGGTTTTAGCTGCTCGAAAATTTCGACCTTGACGGGGCCGTTGAGACTTACGTTCGCGGGCGCGGCGGCGACGCACATCACGGAGACGGCGCTAATAAGGATAAAGTTGGAGCGAAGCACGACAACAACCATATCGAATTTGAAGGCGGATTTCAACCTTAGGTAATTGGCCTTGACGTGAGGAACTGCTTGGCGGTAAATTGGACCCGTAGCGCAACGGGCGCATCCTGTCCGCGGGAAAGGGCCGAGCCCACCGGGTAGTTCTATCGAGTTTTATGTCGGTGATCTTCTTTCAGCTCGTCGTGCGGACGCGAGCCCTATCGAAAGGGGATCTTTATGTCTAACTTCAATCTCCCTGCGCGTCCGTCGCTGGAGCAACTTCAAAAACAGGCTAAGGAATTATTGCGTGATTACCGTGCGGACGATGCGCGAGCGGTGGCTCGTATCGGAGCAGGCACGAAACCAGTGTTGGCTGATGTGCAATTTGTGTTGGCGCGGGAGCATGGTTTTGCAACTTGGGCCGCGCTGAAACGGCATTTGGACGTGCGCTCCGATCCTCATGGGCTTTCCGCGGCGCCGCCTTTCTATCGGATTGATTGGGAGGAGAACATAATCGAACTCCGTCTTCCCTTTGATTTGAAAGATTGGTCCAAGATTCTTGAGGTTGTGAAGGAATCGCGCATCACCGGAATAAGAGCGATGGGGCAGATGACGGATGACGTGCTGGTTGCTGTCAGCAACCTGGAACATGTTACACACCTGAACTTGGATGCCAGCGACGTGACGGATGCGGGTCTGCGGCATCTGGCGGCGATGCCCCAGTTGCAGCATTTGGAATTGACCCGCTGTCCAATCACAAATGCTGGGCTTGGTGTGTTGGGAGAGTTGCGGGAGCTGCGCAGTTTTTTTCTGTATCACCATTCTGGAGTTTCCGATGAGGGATTGGCGCACCTAGAGACATGTGAACGGTTGGAGCGCGTGGATCTTTTGGGGACAAATTCTGGCGATGTCGTTTTGAAGGCATTAGCGGAAAAGCCGGCGCTTCGTCATCTGAAGACGGGCAATAGAGTGACCAACGCGGGATTGGAGTTACTGCATCACTTCCCGGTCTACAAGAATTGGCGCGGCGGCCAAGGCAAGATTGGGTTGATGGAATTTTCAGCCGAACCAAATCATCTGCTGCTGCGTGGGACATTCACGGACGAGGGGGTGGCCAAGCTTGTGGGGCTGGACGGTCTGTTTGCCCTTAATCTGGATGATCGTAATTTGCGCGTGACGGCGGCGGGATTGAAGCCGCTAGCGAAGTTACCTAATTTAGGTTGGCTGGGCTTCGATGCTACCGACGAGGCGATGCCGCATATTGCCGCGATGCCGCGGCTTCGGATGCTGATGTGCCAGGACACGGTTTCAGGCGACGATGGATTTGTAGCCTTGAGCAAGTCGCGGAGTATCGAGTACATTTGGGGACGGCGCTGTTACGGGCTAGGCGGGCGCGGGTTTCGGGCGATCGCTGGGATGCCAGCGCTGCGCGGGTTGTCGGTGAGTTGCAAGAACGTGGACGATGGGGCGCTTTCGACCCTACCCTCATTTCCGTCATTAGTTGAGTTCATGCCGATGAATGTGCCGGATGAAGGGTTCCGCCATGTTGGCAAGTGCGCAAGGCTAGAGGCGCTATGGTGCATGTATTGCCGCGAGACGTCGGATGCGGCGACGGAGCAAATTACGGGGCTATCCCAGTTGAAGACTTACTATGCGGGGCAGACGAAGATCACGGATCGGAGTTTGGAGTTGCTGTCAGCGATGGCGTCGCTGGAGCAGTTGACGTTTTGGAATTGCGCGGGTGTGACAGATGCGGGGCTGAAGGCATTGGCGCAGCTGCCTGGGCTGCGGGAATTAAGGCTTGAATCAATGGCAAATGTGACTCGGGCCGGCATTGCAGCAATCCCGGCCGCGGTTCGGGTGAATTACTCATCGTAAATTTAGAGCCGATTTGGGTTTGCCATTGGGTGTAGATTGAAACTATGCGCCGCCGCCAGTTTCTGTCCACGCTCTCCGCTGTAAGTGCTCTTGCGGCTGCAGCCCACCCACCCGCATTCTGCTCCGCAGTTCCTGGCAGAGCGTCAACATCGGCGATATCGGTCATACCCCGGGCGCGGTGTCGCTAATCGGAAGGTATTTTCCCGAAGCCGAAGTAACACTCTGGCCAGGGCAACTTGGCCACGGCTCGCGTGAGCTTCTCACCAAAGCATATCCGAAGCTGAAAATCGCAGAAGGGAGCCTGGATCAGCCGGGCCGTCCCACCACCCTCGCACTCACCCAAGCCTGGAGCGAGGCGGACCTCTACCTGAGCGGCTCTGGTTCGGGGTTTCCCGCTAGCAACCATGCCGTCGCGTTTCAGAAGGCTACGGGCAAACCGGTTGGCGTGTTCGGTGTCAGCGCCGATCCAATCTCTGGTCTGGAAAAAGGCAGGGAACCGGAAGGCGGCACGCTCAAGGATCTGCGCACAAAATCGCTGAAGCTGCCGGCCAACCACCTTCCGGCCAACCTGCGGTACATCATCGACCGCTCGGCATTTTTTTCTGCCGCGATACGATCACGCGCGACTACTTGAAGGCTCAGCGCGTTAAGACGCCAATTCTTGACTTTGGACCCGACGCCCAGCTTGGAATGCCTCTTCGTGACGACGCGAAAGGCTTCGTTTGGCTGCGTGACAACGGGCTGGAAGCCGGCAAGTTCATTTGCGTAATCCCGCGACTGCGTTACACGCCCTACTACCGCATCCGAAACACTCCGCGCGTTGCCGATGACGACGTGAAGGACGCCATCAATAACCGCACCACCGAACGTGACCATGGCAAGCTTCGCGACATGATCGTTGCCTATGTCAAGGGTACAGGCAATAAAGTGATGGCCTGTGCGGAGATGACCTATCAAGTGGAGATGGCAAAGGAAGTTCTGGTGGATCCACTGCCGGCCGACATTAAGAAGAACGTGGTCTGGCGGAATACTTATTGGTTGCCCGATGAAGCCGCGTCTATCTATTCGCAGGCGCAAGCAGTGGTAAGCGTCGAGTGTCACTCCCCGTTGATAGCCCTTCGTAACGGCACGCCTACGTTCTATGTGCGGCAGCCTACCGACACATGCAAGGGCCAGATGTATCGCGATTTCGGATCGGACAACTGATTCTTTGAAATAGACGAGACCGGTGGCGACGAGCTATGGTCGCAGCTAGCGGCAATTCATCGGAACCCGGCTGCGGCGAAGGCAAAAGTAAGGTCGATTATGGCGACGGTGGAAAGCGGGCAGCGGCGAATGGTAGAGGCGGTGCGGAAGGCTTGCGGGGTGGATAGGAAGTAGCATCACGAATTTGTTGGCGCGCACTCATCCCACCCCAACCAGCACACCCACTACTTGCGGAGCCTCTTGTAGCAAATCCAGAAAACTCTGCGTCGCGCGGTTGAATTTTTTCCGTTTGCGATGAATGATCCCTAGCGGCCGGTAAAGCCCCGGCTGTCGAAGCTTGACCGCGGCCAGACGTCCTTGGTTCACTTCCGCCTCAATCACCCGCACCGGCGCAATGCTCACGCCGCTACCCAGCACAACCGCTTCCTTGATCATCTGCAAATTGTCGAAATGCATCACCACGTTCACGCTCACGTCGTGGTCGCGGAGGAAGCGATCCACTTCGCGGCGAATCGGAAGATCGTCGTCGAAACCAATGAAGTCGATGCCTTCAAGCGCCTCGGGCCTCAGCTCAGGAAGCGACGCCAGGGGATGATCAGGCCGGCAGGCTAACACCATCTCCTCGTTGCGCCACGGAATCACTGCAATGTCCTTGGCGGCTTCGGGATAACTCACCAAACCCAGGTCGGCTTGATCAGCCTCAACCGCCGCGTAAACTTTTTCCGGCCGAAGATAATCAACCCGCAAATTCGCTTCCGGGAAGCGACGGGCGAATTCGGTCTCAACGCGCCACATTTCGGAAAGTCCCACTGAGTAGATACTAGCTACTCGCACTGTGCCTTCCACTTCGGCAAGCAAATGCCCGAGCGCCGAGCCGAACTCCTCGCGTTTGCGTAAAACATCGCGGCACAGGTCGTAATAAAGCTTACCGGCAGGAGTGAGCGTCAAGGGCCGGGTGGTCCTGTCAAGCAGTTGAACCGAAAGGTCTTTTTCTAATTCCTGAATATGCTGGCTGGCCGCCGATTGGCTAATGTTGTTTTGGGAGGCCCCTTTGCTGACACTTCGGCCTTGGCAAATGTCCTTAAAAAGCTTGAGGTGCGCGAAGTTCACTAAGGCCAGAATATCATAAGTACGCCTTATGTCAACCGCTTCCTGTGGTGGAAACACGAATATTACAACATTAATAATTTCGATAGTACTAATTTTTAAGAATTCATTTGACTAATACTTTCGAGGTCCGTTATACTGCGATGACTCCATCTTTGTCCGCCGGAGGTGCATTTACAGTGATGCCAACAAATCAAGAAGACCAGCCAACACTCAAGGGGCTGCCGCCAGCCCAAGGATTGTACGACCCTCGCAACGAGCATGATGCTTGTGGCATTGGCTTTGTAGTCAACATCAAAGGCCACGCCTCGCACGACATCATCACTAAAGGCATTCAGATTTTGATCAACCTGACGCATCGCGGCGCTTGTGGTTGCGATCCGGAAACAGGCGACGGCGCTGGTGTGTTGATTCAGATTCCGCACAAGTTCTTCGACAAGGAATGCCGCAAGCTGGGCATGACGTTGCCTGAGGCGGGCGAATACGGCATCGGCATGTGCTTTCTGCCGGTTGAGCATACCGCGCGCCTTCTTGTAGAAGGTATGATCGAACGCATCACCCGTGATGAAGGGCTTGAGCCGCTTGGTTGGCGCGACACTCCAATTTTTTCCGATGCGATTGGCCGCGTGGCGCGTGCCTCGCAACCTTATATCGAGCAGGTTTTTATCCGCAAACCTTCTTCGATGACCGAAGACGAGTTTGAACGCAAGCTATATATGGTGCGTAAGCGCGCTGAGAAGGAAGTAGCAGCTTCTGATATCCGGGACAGCGAGTTTTTCTATATACCGTCGATGTCGTGCCGCACCATTATTTATAAGGGGTTGTTGCTGGCCCCTCAGATTGAACGGTTCTACACGGACTTGGCCGATCCCGACGCGATGTCCGCCATTTGCATGGTGCACCAGCGCTTCTCCACCAACACGTTTCCCACTTGGCAACTTGCCCACCCGTTCCGCAACATTTGCCATAACGGGGAAATCAATACGGTAAAAGGCAATGCCAACTGGATGGCGGCGCGGCAAGCTGTGATGGCCTCTGAGTTGTGGGGCGATGACATCAAGAAGCTGTACCCTATTATTCAACCCAACGGAAGCGATTCCGCGGCGCTTGACAATGCCGTTGAACTGCTAATGCTATCGGGCCGGTCTCTGCCGCATGCGATGGCGATGTTGATTCCCGAAGCGTGGGACAACGATCCCACCATGCACCCTGACAAGAAAGCTTTCTACGAATATCACGCTTCGCTGATGGAACCGTGGGATGGCCCCGCGTCAGTAGCATTCACCGATGGCCGCGTGGTTGGCGCGACGCTTGACCGAAATGGCTTGCGTCCGGCGCGTTACACGGTTACCAAGGACGACCTATTGATCATGTCGTCGGAAACCGGTGTGTTGCCGTTTAAGCCGGAAGACATTCGCCAAAAGGGCCGCTTGCAGCCAGGCAAGATGCTGTTAGTCGACACGGTGGAAGGGCGCATTATTCCGGATGAGGAATTGAAGCAGCGGCTATATTCACGCCAGCCATACGGACAATGGATTCGTGACAACCAGATTACGCTGGACAAGCTTCCCGAACCACCGCGGGTGTACACAACGGATCATGAAACGTTACTGCAACGCCAGCGGGCGTTCGGGTACACGGAAGAAGATCTACGGACGCTTTTGAAACCGCTTGGCGAGAAAGGGGAGGAGCCCCTTGGCTCCATGGGGACTGATACGCCGCTGGCTTGCCTTTCCGATAAGCCACAGCCGCTGTTCAATTATTTCAAGCAGTTGTTTGCGCAGGTTACCAATCCGGCCATCGATCCCATTCGCGAAGAGTTGGTGATGTCGATGACTAGTTACATCGGCACCGAGCGTAATATTCTTGCCGAGACGCCGCAGCATTGCCACACCCTGAAGTTGCCACATCCTCTTTTGACTAATCGTGACCTGGAGAAATTGCGGCGCGTTTCCACCGGCGATTTTCTGGCTTACACGCTGCCCACGCTTTATAACGTCCATGGCGGCGAAGTAGAGTTGGAGCGGGCGCTCGATAGCCTGAATAAACGCGCCAGTTGGGCCGTTAAGAGCGGCTACACGGTTCTTATTCTATCTGACCGTGGCTTGGATGAGGATTCCGCCCCCATCCCCAGCTTGCTTGCGATGACTGCCGTGCATCATCACTTGATCCGCGAAGGGTTGCGCACACAATGCGCGTTGGTTGTGGAATCGGGCGAGCCGCGCGAGGTGATGCATTTCGCGTTACTGATCGGCTACGGCGCCAGCGCCATCAATCCATATCTTGCTATTGAGACGCTGGAGAACATGGCGCTCACCGGCGAGATCAGCGTCAGCTTTGAAACAGCGCTAAAGCACTTTAAGAAAGCCATCAACAAGGGGCTGTTGAAAGTTTTCTCGAAGATGGGCATCTCCACGCTGCAAAGCTATCGTGGAGCGCAGATTTTTGAAGCCATCGGGCTGAACAAACAGGTCGTGGATAAGTACTTCACCGGCACGCCCTCGAAGATTGAAGGCGTCGGGCTGGACGTGCTGGCGCGCGAAGCGAAGATGAAGCATGAACATGCTTTCGATGCCGTCACCGGAGCAGATCAACTGCTCCCACCTGGTGGTCAATACGCTTATCGTGTTCGCGGCGAATATCACTTGTTCAATCCAACCACCGTTAGCAAACTGCAGCACGCCGTGCGCAACGAGAATTTCAAAACGTTCCAGGAATATTCTTCGGCCATCAACGAACTGAATCAGCAGCATTGCACCATCCGCGGGTTGATGCAGTTCAAGACCAGTAAGGTCAAACCGATTCCAATTGACGATGTGGAACCGGCCAAGGAAATAGTGAAACGTTTCGCTACCGGGGCCATGTCGTTCGGTTCTATTAGCAAGGAAGCGCACGAAACGTTGGCCATCGCCATGAACCGCATGGGCGGCCGTTCCAACACCGGCGAAGGCGGCGAAGACGAGGCACGCTTCATTCAATTGCCCAATGGCGATTCCAAGCGCAGTTCCATCAAACAGGTTGCGAGCGGCCGCTTTGGCGTTACTACCAATTATTTGGTGAATGCCGATGAGTTGCAGATCAAA
>JANXXI010000257.1 GCA_025350695.1 Acidobacteriota bacterium | reverse complement strand
CGACTTGAGCGGACGCCTCAAAGTGGAGCAAGGAGGCGGCCAACGCTAAAGTACAAAGATGACGGTAAGAAGAATAGGTGAGGAGCATAGGCTGTTAATTTAATCGGTTTGATCGGTTTCGACGCTTTATTTCGGTATAGGGTGAGTCGAAAATGCTTATTCCAAGCCGAAGATTTTAGCTTTAGACGGCATTTGGATCTCTCGTTGAAGATCGGCATGGATGGTAATTGGGTGCCCTTGGGACAGGATAATCGTTCTTTCCCAGCGGTCGTACCCAAATTTCTTTACGACAACTATGTGTGACCCTTCGCTCAGTTTTGAGAGATCAGCCGTAGGAGTGATGCCCCAGAATTGGCCATCGACAATGAGGTCAGCCTCCGCAGGCGTTGAAGTAAAACGGGCGGATATGTTGCTGATGGGTTGAATAGCTCCAGTGGCAGCCGCCAACGGGGACAGGGATTGCGGAATAGCCACTGGCGGAGGCGGAGGCGGCGGAGGCGGCGGTAGTGGCGGAAGGGAAGATGCAAGCCTGCCACCTTTCAAAATATGATTCGCGAGGTGTTTTGCGCAGGATTCAGCGGCGCTTTGTTTGCCTCTGAATGCGTTGTCAGTGTTGTAGTTGTAGGCGAACACAACCTCGCTGGTTCGAAGGTCAATCACGTTCATGCTGGTTTCTTCCCGAGATCCTGTTTGCCTAGTGATCAGGATCTTGGCCCATCCAGCCTTCTGGCTCTCGGAGTTTCCAATCACCTCATAATCGGCAATTGAGCGATTGGCAACAACGGTCAACGGAACACCTTTTAAGCGGAAAGCCCCGGCTAGGTAGGTTCCAAAACCGCCTTGCTGGTGGATGTACACTTTTGCCCCCGCGGCAACTGGCTCTAGAGCAAACATCGGCAAAGCCAAAAAGAAGCAAGCAATGATCTTCATTGACTTAGAATAGCCACTAGCCCTTGCTAATGGAATACATATTTCATCTCTAGATGGCCGTAATTCTTACTTAGGTTCCTCGCAAGAGCAGGCATTAAGTAGGGATTGGCTAAGCAGGAAAGCTGCCAGCAATTGGCGGTGGAAAAAATTGGTGCCCGGGGCGGGAATTGAACCCGCACACCCTTGCGGATAACGGATTTTAAGTCCGTTGCGTCTGCCGATTTCGCCACCCGGGCATTTTCAAAAAAAAGGCCATTGAACCTGTTTTGCTCCGTCATGGCTCGGCCATTCGATGCAAATTCAGGTTGTTCAAATGTCCACGTTCTAATTCTACCGCGTCTTGAGGCGGATGCATACCGTTGTGAAACGGCGCCGCCATTCAAGCTGAGCAGCGCAATAACTAATTTGTGGCAGCGCAATAAACCCTGCATTTTCGCTATTGCAAAAAGATTGCTGACTCACGGGTTCGTTGTACGGTAACGTCCATCGCTCTCCCCCCTTTTCGATGCTAATAGTCATTTGAGAGTAAACTAATCGCGAGCTTAAATTGTTCGCGTCTTCGGAGGATTGTTACGAGTTTGTTAACCCCTTGGGGCCGCAGGCGCCCATGCAGCTTTTTGATCAGACACCAATTCGCTAAATTTTAAGGAAACTTGCCGTGTCAGCCAAACTAGGGAACTTAATTACAGTACTCGCATTCCCAATACTTGCCTCCATTGCATTACCAGCGACGGGCAACAAATAGCTGATTTACTACGGCTGGGGGTTATCGCAAAATTGATCATAATTCCGGTTGAGGACTACGATATCTGGGTGGAAGGAAATGCCGAAGTCACGGGAAATGCCGCCTGCGGCGCGGCAAGTAGATTGATACTTTCACCGCAGGCATAGGCGACGACTGACGAATAGTTTCCGTCCACTGGTTCGCGATGTACGATCACTCGCTTGCCTTGAATATCAACCACCCAGAATTCAACGATCCCAGCACGAGCGTACAAAGGACCCTTCACATTAAGATCGTAGTGAAGCGTGGAGTCGGAAATTTCCACCACAAGGCGTATTTCCGAAGGCTGTGGGTTTGCAGCAAACAGGGTCAGTGCCCTGCCAAGCACAATGATGTCAGGCTCAGGCTCGTTGGTTGCGTTTTCCCCAGCAGCAACATCAATCGGCGCCTCACCATTTACAAATTCTCGCCCAAACGTATCTTCAAGCCAATACTTAACCAGCGCCATTGTGATAACGTGCGGACGCCGCTTTCCCATTTTGTTAACAAGCTCCCCCAGCACCAACTCATACTTGTGTTGATCCAACAATCCGGAAACTTCCAAGGCAACGCACTCGTCTCGAGTCCAACTCTTACGAGGAGGAAACAGGGTCACCGGAATGGCAGGAGTCTCTTGTAGCGCAGTAGGCATGTCGCTCCCTTTAATATACGCCAACCGGCCACGTCCTGTTATATGATGGCTTTCACCCATGAAAGATCTGAAGCGTAGACACTTCCTCCAACAAGCTGGCGCCGCCCCGGCCGCATCCGCCGCCGCAGCCCTTCCCGCAATGGCAATGCAAGCCGCCGCACCCATGGGCACTAAGCCAGCCATCAAGATCACCGACATTAAAACGTTCCTCATCGGAGCCGGCTCCCGCAACTGGCTTTACGTCAAAATCTATACCGACCAAGGCATCCACGGCATCGGCGAGGCTTACTCCTGCGGCCCCGACGAAGCCACCGTCAAAGTGATTGAAGACTTTAAGCTATGGCTGATCGGCCAGGACCCGCGCAACGTCCAATACCTGTTCGACCTGATGTACAACACCACGCGCTTCCCCGGCGGACTCATCGTCAACGCAGCCATCAGCGGCATTGAACACGCCCTGTGGGATATCACCGGCAAGGCTGCGGGGCTCCCCGTTTGGGCACTGCTCGGCGGAAAGGTTCGCAACAAGGTGCGCGTCTATCAAAGCATCGGAGGCAATTCACCGCAAGCCGCCGCCGACTCCGCCAAGGCGTTAGTGGAGAAATACGGCTATACAGCCGTCAAGATGGCTCCGCACCAAAATGGCGACGGAGCGATGGCTTACAACATGGTCACCCGCATTGCCGGCCAACGCGTGAAGGCAGTTCGCGAAATGGTAGGCCCCGACGTGGACATCGCCGTTGACATCCACGCCCGCCTGTTCGAGGTCCAACGCGCCCTTCGCATCGCCCGCGAGATTGAAGAATATTATCCCTTCTGGTTAGAAGAGCCCATCCGCTGCGAAAATGTTGACGCCATGAAGAAGTTGGCCGACCACGTCAATATCCCCTTGGCGAGTGGCGAAGCAAACTACACCAAATACGAGTTCCGCGATCTGATCAACGCCCAGGCCTTGGACATCGTTCAACCCGACATCTGCCTGTGCGGCGGTATTCTTGAACTGAAGAAAATCGCGGCCATGGCCGAGGCTCAATATATGATGGTGGCCCCCCATAATCCAATGAGCCCGCTGGCGACCGTGATCAATGTCCACTTCGCCGCTTCGACATCGAATTTCCTGATCCTCGAATACCACGCCCCCGATGCGGCGCCTTACAAGGACATCGTCAATGAACCGCTCATGGTGAAGCAGGGGTACGTGGATGTTCCCACCAAGCCTGGCTGGGGCGTTGAACTGAATGAAGAGGCGTTCCGAACCATGCCGGCGAAGGCTTGGAGGCGCGCCCCAAGCTTCCGCGCCGATGGGTCCGTTGCGTTCATCTAGTCGCGTTCTGCCACAGTTCAGGTCAATTGTGGAATAGTAAATTCTTTGCCTTGATGGACTCTACGGCGATGGTAACCGCACTTTCTTGCGGTGCGATTTCCTGCCAACGGTTTGGTACTCGAGAAATTCGCCAGGAGAGCTATGCGAAAGCTTGAAGCCGGATGGCTACCGTAGTCTCGCGAAGGTCTCTTTCGCCGATCCCGAGTTGCTCCAGCATTCGATGGAATAGCGGCGGACCAATATCCCGATTACCATGAACCGGAATTGTAGTTGCCCTACCGTCGCGATGCTTCCACCGCTCATGGCTCCCGGTTTGCCTCGCCTTTAGAAAACCAAGTCTAGTGGCCACTCTACGAAATTCGTCGGCGTGAGCGCTAGGCATGCAGGATTTCAGTCGTATCGCGAGGCATCGGTTGACCGATCTCCCGGTGCTCCTGCTCAATCATATTGAACACTTCAGACAACTCCGTCAAAGCTTCCTTCGGCGTTGGCATTAAGGCGTGACATCCGGCGATTGAAGGAATTTCGGCCACCCAACCATTAAGTTGGTTCCGATAAAGTACGACCTTGTAGTCATCGAAGCTCATATCTCCATTCTACTCGGAGTGCAGCTATCTGACCATCCGAGAGTATTACCGCATTTTTGGCAAACCTCCATAGACAAGAAGTCACATCGCTCGCTTCAACAGTTCTGTCAAAATGCTACCAAAGTCTCATATGTCAAGCCGTGAACAAGATTGCCAGATAAGTCTTGCTACCGTAGCGATCATATACTATTTTTGTCATATTTCCCGACGGCGTGACGATTCGACCTCGTCATGCCGCAAGCATCGACTTGATAGAAATTTTAAAGCCGAAGCCCGTTCTGCTCGCCGCGTAACTTATTCATTCGGGCCCCGCGACAGTTTACGAAACCACCCTTGACCTCACCGCGTAGAACCCTTAGAATCTAAATAGCTAATACTCCGTCTCCATCTCGCTAAACCGTGAAAAAACGGCACAGCGGGAGGATCGGAAATTAGGGGGTGCTGATGAGAATACGAAGCATGTTCGTCCAAATAGCATTGGTTAGCGCATCGTTGTTGTTGTCGACAAGCGTCTTCGCCGCCGACAAGAAGAAGGCTGTCGACACGAATCGCGAAACAGTAGCCAAGCCGCTTACCGACAAGCAGAAAAAGCAACAGGAAGCAAAGCTTCGCAAGGAACTCGAAGGGCCCTATCGCAAATGGCTCAACGAAGACGTGCTCTACATCATTAGCGATGAAGAGAAGTCGGCCTTCAAACGGATGAGCACCGAAGACGAGCGCGAGAATTTCATTGAATCCTTCTGGCTGCGGCGCGACCCTACGCCCGACACCCTGGAAAACGAATTCAAGGAAGAACACTACCGCCGCATAGCCTACGCCAACGAAAGATACGCATCTGGCATTCCCGGTTGGAAAACGGATCGCGGCCGCATCTATATTACGTTCGGCCCACCGGACGAAAATGAATCGCATCCCTCTGGCGGCACTTACGAACGCCCCTATGAAGAAGGCGGAGGCACAACTTCGACTTATCCTTTTGAGAAGTGGCGCTATCGTTACCTTGAAGGAATTGGCTCCGACATCATCATTGAATTCGTGGACACCACCATGACCGGCGAATACCGCATGACCATGGATCCTTCCGAAAAGGATGCGTTGATGATGGTCCCCGGTGCCGGCTTAACCCTAATGGAACAGATGGGGTTGTCGAGCAAGACGGACCGCTTCAGCCGCACCGATGGCACCCGCCTCGGCATCGGCAATCAGCCTACTTCCATGAAGATGAATCAGTTTGAAAGGCTGCAGCAGTTCGCCAACTTGCAAAAAGCTCCTCCCATCAAATTCAGAGATCTGGAAGCAGCCGTTACCTCCACCGTGAAGTTCAACATTCTGCCAATTCGTGTGCGGGCTGACTTCATGAAAATCACGTCTACTTCTATTCAGACCAACATCACCTTACAACTGGAACGGAAAGATCTGCAATTTCAGAACAAGGATGGCATTGCTAAATCTTCGGTAAACATCTACGCCCGCATAACTACCATGGCCCGGCGCGTGGCCAACGTGTTTGAAGATGTCGTGGCTGTTGAATTCCCCCATGAAATGTTGGAAGCAGCTTCCGCCGGCGCATCGGTCTATCAGAAGTCCGTGCCCTTGGCCCCTGGCACTTACCGCCTGAACCTGGTTGTGAAAGACGTCTATGGCGGCGGCATGAACAACTTCGAGATGGTTCTAAACGTCCCTCGTCACGACGACGAAATGCTTACCTTCAGCAGCGTTGTGCTGGCTGACCAGATCGAGAAAGTTGACACCCGCTCTATCGGTAGCGGCCCGTTTGTAATCGGAACCACTAAAGTTCGCCCTCGCGTTAGCGAAACCTTTAAGCGCAATGAGAAGATGGGGATTTTCATGAAGCTGTACAATTTCCAGACCGATGAACGCTCAAATAAACCGAGCGGTTCGATTGAATATGAAGTCACGAAAAAAGGCAGCGACCAGAAGATCTTTGAATTCTCCGAAGTGGTTGGAGCAAACACCGGAACAGACTTCACCGTCGAAAAATTGCTCCCCCTCCAAACTTTGGAGCCAGGACAGTATACACTAAAGATGAAGGTTACCGATAAACTTCGGAACCAAACCGTAACGCCGACCGCCACGTTCAACGTGACCTAAGGCCTAACGCCCGTTGCGCCGATGTTTAAAGCGCATGTCGAGGATTATGGACCGGCTAACGATTGGAGTTGCCGCAATTTGTCTGACCGGATCGTTTGCACTACCTGTGTGCCAAGCGGCGGGTTTCGAAAAGCCAGTAGGCACAATCATTGGGATTGTGTCCACTGTCAGCGGCGTAACCCAACTGGGCGCGACTGTATCCTTGTATAACCGCTTTGATCGCTTGATTAGAACGGTCTCTACCGATGAAAAAGGCGCCTTCGGTTTCGACGGCCTCACCCCCGACCGTTACTCGCTTCGCGTCAATCTATCCTCTTTCATGCCGGCCTTCCGCCAAGGTGTGCAGGTCGTAGCCGGCAATCGAACCTTCCTGGCGATTCAATTGGCCGGAGCTCTCAGCAGCATTCAACTCGTTTACAACGCGCAAAGCGGATCCACCTTAATGAGTGATGATTGGAAATGGGTCCTGCGCAGTAATATGTCCACCCGGCCGGCCTTGCGATTTCTTCCCGGCTGGAACCCCAGCGGTCCAACCGAAAGCAAGTCATTATTTAGCGACAATCGTGGCATGCTGAAACTTTCCGCTGGCGACGGCGCGGCAGGCGGGGATCGATCCAGTCAGCCAGATTTGGGCACAGCCTTTGCCTTCGCCACATCAGTATTAGGAACCAACCACCTTCAATTCAGCGGAAACGTGGGATATGCCTCGCGCTATGGTTTACCCGCCGCGGGATTCCGCACCCGTTACAAACGTGGAGAATCGGATTTTGGCGGCATCAGCAGTTCGCCTGAGCTACAGTTAACCATGCGCCAAGTTTTCGCTCCGTCCCGCGCAGGCTTCGCCCTTCCCGGCACTGGCCGCGAATCCCCCATGTTTCGTTCGCTATCGACCAGCTTCATCGATCACATCACGTTCTTCGATGGCATGGAACTGCTCTATGGGACAGGGCTCGAATCGGTCACCTTCCTCGAACACCTGAACTACATCAGCCCCTTCGCCAGGCTATCGGTGCCCATCGGTCAGAATACCTCCATCAAGCTAGCCTATAGTTCCGGGCTGCCTCCTGAGGAAATCTACAGCGCCGCCACCTCTCACCAAAGCGAGTCTCCTGCTGACAAGGGACTTCAGAGTGATATGTCCGCCCTCAATATGTTCCCGAGGATCTCCTCGTCAGGAGGACGCATCCGGGTACAGCGCGCAACGAATTGGGAAATGGGTTTGGAACGTAAGATCGCAGGAAGCGGAGAACTAACAGCGGTAGCATGGCACGAAAGTGTTTCCAACGGCGCCCTCAGCGCCATCGGCGATACGTCCATCGTTCCCTCGGGGGAAGTCCTGCCTGATATGTTCACGAACGGCGCCATCGTCAACATTGGCCACTATTCACGCCAAGGCTATTTGGCGGCTTATACCCAAAAGATTGGGCAAAATTTTTCCGCCACAGGCGGCTACGGAAGTAACGGAACGCTCAACACCGAATCCATTGTGCTGGACGGAACCGGCAACAGTAACGACCTACGCCGCGCTTTCCGTCATGGCCGCCGTCATTGGGCCTATGCGCGCGCCATGGGCGTGCTGCCCGGAAGCGGCACGCGATTGTCGGCCAGCTACCAGTTTGCCGACTACACAGCCCTCATGCCCGTCCATCGCACTCTCACAGGCAGCATCTCACCGGAGATGGGCCTAAACCTCCAAGTCCGGCAACCTCTCCCCTCTTTCGGAATTTGGAACGGTCGCGTGGAAGCCGTTGGCGAGTTGCGCAATCTTCTGCATCAGGGCTACATCCCAGTCAATGGCTCCGATGGCAAGCTTCTCCTGCTCATGCAATCGCCCAAAACCATTCGCGGCGGCCTTAGTTTCATCTTCTAATTTCGTTCTAGTCCCACCGCCCTTAAAAAAATACGCCCCCTTTTACCTAATTAGAGTACGTGGTCGCGTGTGCTGAATCTCGGAGATTGCCTAATTCGTTTTATATCGTTTCGGGTACAATCTGGACTCACACCAAAACCCTTTTTCCCAAGGAAAATTGAAAATGCGTATAGTATTGCTTTCTTCTCTATTTTTGTTGGCCTGTTTGGGCCAAGAACCGTTCGGCGTTACGAACGGAAACCTGCGGAATGCTGTTGAATGGACTACAGCGATCGCCTCCCCGGAACTAGTGCCAGTTTTCGAAAACGCCAGTCAGGACCGTTATCTGCTCCTTCGCGTTCACCAAGACGACGCGCAAGCGCTTGAACTTCGCTTCTCCAACTTGAGGCTCCCAGAAGGCGTTTCAATGTTCGTCCACAACAACAGCGTCAATTGCGAATTAAACGTGATGGGCCCATTCACCGGAACTGGCAATACGGTATCCGGGGAACTATCGTTGATGGTCGTTGGCCTTGAGGCCTATATCGAAATTCAAATTGGCCAAGGATCTCTCGCTGAGATTCCATTCGACTTGGTAGCAACCGCAACCAACGACGCCGAATCAGCAAAAGCCCAGACCGGCTTGTCGAGGAGCACAAACCTGGAACGGCGAACCTCCAGTTTCCGCGGTCAAGAGCTCGACCACGCAGTAGTGAATGGCGTGGCGATCTTCGAAGGTGACATACTTTTGGGACATGCTTCAGAAATGAAGAATCTCACAACTGAGTCCCGTGCGCCGGTTCGTGAAGGAACAGCCATCGTGGGCCAGCAATATCGGTGGCCCAACGGCGTAATGCCCTACGTCATCCAACCCGGATTTTCCAATGCCGACCGCGTCTCCGATGCTATCGCTCAATGGAATACAAAGCTTGCGGGCAGCATTCAAATCGCACCGCGCACCAACCAATCGAACTACGTTGTGATCACTGACCCCGGGAACTCTGGCATGTGCAATTCCTACGTGGGCATGATTGGTGGAGCGCAAACGGTCAATCTGGGCTCCTATTGCAGCACGGGCAACGCGATTCACGAATTGGGCCATGCGCTTGGTTTGTGGCATGAACAATCGCGCATCGACCGCGACAGCTATATAAGGGTTGTTACCGAAAACATCGACCCGGCCATGGCCTATAACTTCAACAAGAACACTGCTACTTCGGGCGTTGATATTGGAGCTTACGATTACAGCTCAATCATGCACTATCCCGCTTATGCGTTCTCGAAGAATGGGCAACCCACAATCGTCAGTGTGCCGGCCGGTATTGCCATCGGACAAAGAGACGCGCTCAGCGCCAAGGACATCGCTTCCATTCAAAACCTTTACCCAGCAAGCCTTGTTAAGGTGGCTCCTGGCGGCCAAACGGCAGTTCCAAAAGTGCGTATCACAATCGCAACCATCCCCACCGGACTTCCGGTCTGGATCGACGGTCTCAAAGTTAATACGCCTCTTCCCGTTGATTGGGAAGTCGGCTCCATGCACCAACTGAAAGCCGATGCCAAACTCACTCCGCAATCCGGTTCGAAATTACTTTTCGCAAAATGGAGCCAGGCTACGGTCGACACTTTCATGTTCACCACCCCCGCAAATCCTACTTCAATCACGGCGCAGTACACGGTTCAGTATGCGGTGAAAGCAACCGCAAACGATGCCAAGCTCGGCCTTGTCGCACTATCCCCAAGGAGTTCGGATGACTTCTACAACGCCACCTCTGTGATCAGTCTTGCGGCGGCTCCCATTGCAAGCGCATGCTTTACACGTTGGACCGGCTTGTTGCCAACGGCAGGTCCTATAGCTCAAGTAGGCATCAATGCCCCGGCCACGATTACGGCCCAGTTCCAAGCAGGTACCCTCTCGTTACAGCCCGTCAGCAATCAGGTCAGCGTCACCGGTGGAGCGCTCACGCTTCAGGTTAACGTCACCGGATGCCCATGGCGCGCGCAATCAAACTCCGATTGGGCGCGCCTAAGCGGGGTCATCAGCGGCTCACAATCGGGAAAGTTAGTGATCACCATGCAGCCCAACACCACCGGAAAAACCCGCATCGCGACCATCACTTTGGGCAGCACAACTTTCTCCGTGGCCCAATCCGGAAAATAGGTTCCCCCCGTCCCGCCGGGCTTGTGTCCGGTGGGGCATTTTTCTAAATCAAGGGAACCTGCGCTTCCCTGCCCTTTTCATCCGCTGAAACATAACCCGCATACAACGTCAATGTAGTATCGATCGCCAAATCCAAATCACTCTCAGGCGCATTGCCCAGCCGGAAAGCATTCACGAAGTCATCCAGTTCTTTCCTGCATCCGTTGCTCCAACCATCTTCGGGCGAAACCGGAATCCAGCCTTCATTCGTCGTAATCTTCTCCACCAATTCCAGATCTTTAAACTCAGCATGGCTTGGGCTGTAAAGATCCACCACGCTCACCGGGCTCATCTTGCAGCGTGTGCGATGGTTGTTGGCAAACACCTCGACAAAATCGTAGATACCACCCAACACAAGTTCCGAGGCCGTAATATCCGCCACCGTCCCATCCTCGAAAATTACGTGCAAGAACGAATAGTCTTCCGTATCGTGATACTTTGTCCGTAAGAATCCCTTGTCTTCAAAGCCCTGTAGTTTTGTAATCGAATGCGTCCTGGCCGAAACAGCGGCCGGACGAATCGGCTTGCCATTCCGCGTGATCCCTTCCTTGCGTTTCAAATAGAGAATCGCCCCAAGCGGATGGCACCCCTTCGCAATCAAGGACCCTCCGCCCTGAATGCTCCAAATTCCATACACCGGTGAATGGGACCCGCTATGGGATTCCTCGCCCGTCATGCGTAAAATCTGAGCTTTCGTTTTCTCGACAATCTCCCGTTCTTTTTGGATCGAAGGCGCGTAAACAAAATTCTCGGCGTATCCGAAGTTGATTCCGCCGCGCCGCACGACATCCCGCAGTCTCTTCGATTCATCCACCACCGCTCGCAACATGGCCGGTTTGGAATTCGTCTCGGGCGATCCGTAAAATCCCGTAAACGGTTTTTCCACGATCACATGAACTCCCGCTTTTGCCGCCGCTTCAATGTATCCGGCATGAGAACTGGGGGGAGTGCAGATATCCAGCACATCGATATGAGGCAGCATGGCCTCGACTGTAGTGTAGGCTTTCATAGCGTGCGCAACCGCAAACTTCTCGCGATTCTCCGCGCGCGCCGAAGTCACGCCGGATAGCTGTACGCCGGACGCTGGATAATACTCGCAATGAAATTTGGCGGCAAAGCCGGAACCGGCCACGCCAATGCGCAAAGGTTGGGATGGATCAGGAATCTTCATTAGTAATCAAGGATAGTATGAAGGTACACCACAATTCCATGAACCGCCGAGCCTTCCTCCAATCCACCCTCGCCTTGGCTGCACCGCCGCAAATCACCAGGGAAGTTTTTCTGCGCTCCCCCGGCAAAGGAACCGCCATCATGGCCTCGTCCTACTACACGCGCAAATCTGGTGGCGAGATGATCTCGGTCGAACAACGCTGGAGCCGCTCGGACACCATCGACGCCGCCTACACACGCAAATCGAAAGACCACGGCAAGACTTGGACTGAGCCGGTCAAAGTCATCACCGGGGAAAAGCGGCCCGGCGGAATGTGGCGCAAACACCTGCGACCCGGTTGGGTCGACCCGCGCACAGGCCGCTACATCGATTTCTGGGTGGAGGGTGTCCTCCCCAGTGACGATCCACTCGAAGGCATGCGGCAGTGGAATATCTTTTATTCGATCAACGAGCGGTCGCCCCAACAGATCGTGCAAAAGGGGCCGGAGTTCTCGAAGGAGCATCCGCTACCGGGCGTCTATCACGGCAAGAACTCGGTGATGTTGGGCGATAGTTCCTGCCAGCCCGTCGGCGCGCCGGATGGTTCGATTCTCTTGCCAACCAGCGTGGCGCCGCTTGGTCCGGATGGTAAGCTTGCTAATCCCGTCGGGGCTTATACGTTCCACGACGCGGCAATCCTTCACGGCAAATGGAAGGGGAACCAACTCGAATGGGAATCAGGCCCGCGCATCGAAGCAGACCCGCAACGCGCCACCCGTGGCATGGACGAACCTACGCTTGCACGTCTCGCCAACGGCAAGTGGATTTGCGTGATGCGCGGATCCAATGACAAAAAGCCCACCCTGCCAAGCTATCGTTGGATTTCTGTTTCAAACGACGGCGGTTGGAATTGGACGAAACCCGCGCCGTGGACCTATCACGATGGCGAAGCTTTCTTCTCGCCCAGCGCCTGTTCGCAACTGATCGCCCACCCTAATGGCCGGCTCTATTGGGCCGGGAACATCACTCCGGAAAATCCACGAGGCAACCGCCCTCGCTTCCCATTCGTGATTGGCGAAGTGGATCAGGATTCAGGGCTGCTGATCAAGAGCAGCCTGCGTGTGGTGGACGATAAACAAGCTGGAGAGGATCCGCTGCTCAGCCTGTCAAACTTTTACGCGCGGCTTGATCGCCAGTCCGGTGGGATTGCCATTCACATGACCCGCCTGTTTGCGTTCAACGATGGTTGGGTTGGCGACGCCTACCTTTACCGCGTTCCCGTTTGAGGCGCTAAGCGCGGCTGCGTCCGTCGGCCTTGTACTTCTCAAGCAATTCATGTAGGCGCTTCACAACCTCCGGATTCTTCAGATAAAGATTGTCCGCCTCGGTTGGATCCTTGTTTAAGTTGTACAGCTCTCCGGCTGGTTCCCCAGGCTTGGGTTCTATCTTCTGCGGATTGGTGAAGCCCCCCGATCCGCGTCCCACGATTAGCTTCCACTCGCCCTGCCGAATGGCGAAGAGCCCTTGCGAGGAATGATGCACGACCGCCGGCCTCTCGGTCTTGCCTCCCTTCATCGACGGCAACAAGGAAAAACTGTCCTCCCCCGCGTCACGCGGCAACGCCATGCCGGTCACATCGGCGACGGTTGCCATTAGGTCGGTTAAGCAGCAAGTTTCGTTGCTTACCGAGTTCGGCTTCACATGCCCGGGCCAGCGCACCAGAAACGGAATACGATGCCCGGCGTCTTGAATGTCAGCCTTCTGCCCGCGCCACAATCCGTTGGCTCGATGTTTGGGGAACTCCTCTTTGTCCCCCGGCGTCCAGTGCGCTCCATTGTCACTGGTAAAAACGAAGAGCGTGTTCCTGGCGACACCGGCTTGCTCCACGGCGCGCATCACTTGGCCCAACGTGTCGTCCACCTGAACCACGAAATCCCCGTAGATACCCGCTTTCGATTTGCCTTGAAACGGCTTCAACGGAACCCACGGTGTGTGCGGGCCGGTCAGCGGCAAATACAGGAAGAATGGCTTCGAGGCGCGCGCGCGAGTACGAACAAAGTCAACAGCTTTGGCGGTAATCGTCGGCAAAGTTCCTTCGATAGTAAACTTCGGAGCGATCGCACCTTCACGCCAGAAAACGCCGCGCGGTTCGTCCTTGCCCGGCGTTTCGGCCGAGGGCAATTCCGTACCTTTGTCATTCTCCACCCAAAGATAAGGAGGCATGTCGAGCGATGCGGGGATGCCGAAGAAGTAGTCGAACCCATGATCGTTGGGCGAAGGATGCAACGCTTTGCTGAAGTCGGCTTTCGCTTCAGTACCCAAGCCAAGATGCCACTTGCCGATGCAGCCCGTTGCGTAACCCTGCTGTTGAAGCAGCTTGCCAACCGTCAAACGGCTGGTGTCGATCAGGTTAGGCGAATAGCCATTCAGCACGCCGTTCTTCAAGGGGCTGCGCCAGCAATAACGTCCGGTGAGGATGCCGTAACGAGTCGGGGTGCAGACGGCCGATGGCGAGTGCATGTCGGTAAATCGCATGCCTTCGCTGGCCAACTTCGCCGCGTTGGGCATGGGAACTTGTGTATCGGGGTTGTAACAGGCGAGGTCGCCCCAGCCAAGATCGTCGGACAGGATGTAGACGATGTTCGGCTTTTCACCGGCCGCCAGAGCCGTGCCAAGGGCCCAGGCGCCAAGCCCAAGAGTCTTCGTGAATTCGCGACGTGATTGCATCGCTTGTCATTGTCTACTTTGTTGATGCCCGGGGGCAACTATGCGAACATGAAAGACTGAGCGTTACAAACGTAAATGATGGAATACCGCAGCCTAGGAAGGACAGACTTAAGGGTTTCAAGCCTGGGCTTTGGAGCCTCACCATTCGGAGATGCATACGGGGAAACGCATCCCGAGGAGTTGAACCGGGCCGTCGCTTGTGCGATTGATCATGGGATCAACTTCTTCGACGTGGCGCCTTATTATGGCCTCACTCTAGCAGAAACACGGTTGGGAGCGGCTCTTCAGGGCCGCCGCGATCGGGTAGTTCTGATGACCAAGTTCGGTCGCTATGGATTGGATGACTTCGACTTTTCCGCAGCGCGGCTGCACAAAAGCATTGATGAATCGCTCGCTCGGCTGAAAACGGATCACGTGGACATTCTGCTGGCTCATGACATTGAGTTTGGGGACATGGAGCAGGTTGTCGAGGAAACTATCCCGGCGCTTGAGGCGATCAAGAAGCAGGGGAAAACACGTTTCATCGGAGTATCGGGATTGCCCCTCGGTGTGCTGATGCGCGCTGTCGAAACGGATAAGCTCGATGTAGTCCTCTCCTATTGCCGGTACAATTTGATGATTCGCGACCTGGACCAACATCTGACCCCAGTGGCCAAGCGGCATGGCTCGGGACTGATCAATGCTTCGCCTTTGCACATGGGACTCCTAACAAAAAAGGGCCCACCCGATTGGCACCCGGCGCCAGCGGCAGTGAAGAAGGCGGCTCATGCGATGGAAGAATATTGCGCGTCGCGCGGGCTATCGCTTCCTGATGTGGCGCTACGAATGGCGCTCGACTATGCACCGGTCGCCACCACACTGGTTGGCATGAGCAACGTGGCCGAGGTGGAGCGCAACATTGAGACGTTGGGCTCGACGACCGATCCGGAATTATTTGAGGACCTCCGGAAAATCGCCGGCCCGTCTTTCAATCAAATCTGGGAAAGTGGCAGGCCGGAAAACAGCGATTCGTTATTACTGGTTCCGCAAGCTTGATGCTCTGGGGACCAACTTGGGTTCGAGCATTATCTTTTTAGGCCTGGACTTGATCTTGCTTTCAATCAACTTCAGAGCTAGCTTAGCGGCTTCTTCGCCTAGAGCGGAACTATCCTGGTCGACACTGCTTAGCGGAACCCGCAACAGACTGTCGTAATGCAAATTGCCAACGCCGATCACGGCGATGTCCTGGGGAACTTTAAGTCCCGCGTCGTGAATTGCGCTCAATGCGCCAATGGCATTCGGATCGTTAAAGCAGAAGACTCCGTCGGGGCGAGGGTTCGTGGCCAGCAACTCGTTCATCGCGTCATAGCCGCGGGCATCGGCTTGATTGTCCATGGATGCGGTGGACACGATGATCTCGGGTTGCCCGATTCCTTTCATGGCGCTGCGATATCCGGCTTCGCGGCCATGCGCCGCGCTGAACTGCGGACCCCGGATGTGGGCGATACGTTTGCAGCCTTGCTCGATCAAGTGGCACGTGGCCAAGTATCCGACTTTTTCATCATCGACTCCAATGAAGTCGGCCGAATACCCTTCAAAGAAACGGTCGATTAAAACGAAAGGCGTCTTTTGTTCCCCGGCCAGAACGAAACTGCTGGAATCGCTTTGCGCGGAGGCGACGATCAGTGCGTCGACGCGGCGGGCAAGCAAGTGTTCAATCTCCTGCTTTTCGAGCAACGGGTCTTCTTCGGAAGAAGCGATGACCAGGCAATAGCCTTTCTTACGGAGTACTTTGGTGAGGCCTTTGGCGACTTCGGCGAAGAAGGGATGAAGCAGATCGGGGACGACAAAGCCGATCATGTTGGTGCGTCCGGTGACGAGCGCGCGGGCCGCGAGGTTGGGCCGGTAGTTGAGCTGCCGCATCCGTTCGAGAACACGGTTCCGCGTTTCGGTGCTGATGTCGCTGTGGTTCCGAAGTACTTTCGATACCGTAACCACAGAGACACCTAACTCAATGGCGATGTCTTTTAGGCGGACTGGCATAGAAAGTTATTATCCCACCAAAATTGCAGATGAAGATCGCTTTCCTTTTACGATGCAAAAGGCCGAACATGCGTGCGGCCTTGCCAATCCAACCCTGTCCTTGCCAGAAACAATTATGCCGTCTTAGAAAGGCCGTTCCTATTTAGGTCGGGGTCACCGCTATACCTCGGATCTCTGTCGACGCTTTAAGCCAAGACCAATCAAGCCAGCGGCGAGAAGTCCGAAGCTGGAAGGTTCCGGATTTGTAATTGCACCTGCAGTGTAATCGATCGTGAACCTCTTGTTGAAACTGGCCCCGGCAACGCCTGCGACGCCGGTATAGTTATCGGTAACGATCCAACTACCAAACAAGAATGCGTCGTTGCAAGCCTGATCTGGGCAGGAGACACTCTGGAGGTCGTTCGCAACATTGTTAGCTGTGCCACTCGTTGCTAAACCTCCGACACTACTGGTCATGGAGTAGGCGGCCGTTAATGTTGCGGTTAGGAACGGATCAACCAATACCCTTACACCCGTCTGCATCGTGACGGAATTGATGGTGATATTGCTGCCACCGTACGAGGCGACACAGCTCTCGATGCCGCTACCGGATTGGCCGCTGTAGACAGCAGGAGCAGGGGTGCAGACGGCAACAATTACGGTAGCTTGCGCCATCGTGGCAGAGCCTACAACCAATAAAACTGAGAAAATGTTCTTCATTATGTGTGATCCTTCAAAAACTGTTATTTTGCGATTTGAAACTTTGGAGAAGCTCGCAGGTTTTTTCTCTCCTAGTCACAGCCAGCTTAACAGGATAAAATTAATAACTCACGTTATTTCAATTACATAGGGTGCTTTTTTGACTTATCTAAAGTCTCTAGTGGACGGCAAATAGGGTGTAAATCTTAAATCTTTGTTTTGCACCATATCTGGTTCGAAATAAAAAATGGCCCCCAGGAGGGGCCACTTTTCGAAGTGCAGGAAATTACCAAATGGTAGAGGTTATGCTTTGCGACGGATGAAGCAGAGGCCGATCAAGCCAGCACCAATGAGGCCAAAGGAGGCGGGTTCCGGTGTGGTGCTTTGATTGACGGTGTAGGTGATTTGGACTTGCTTGTTGAAGCTGGCGCCGACGACGTTCGCCGTGTTTCCGACATAGGAGTCAAGAATAGTGAACGTTGCAGTAGTGCCGTTTCCAGAAACTGCGGTGATGCAAGCTGCGTTGCAAGCACTCGACGTACCGGCTGTAGGGCCAGCGGACGTCGCTGATCCAGACGTGCCCAAAGTGCCAGGTCCCTGCATAGTGTAGGTTCCGGTGAAAGGGCCACCCGTGCCGAATGGATCCTCTAGCAAAGAAACTGCCGTATTCAAAGTAACAGCGCTAACGGTGACATTAGCCTGGTAATTGACTGTGCAGGTTTCCGTGCCGCTACCGGACTGACCGGTGAGAACTAAGGGGGCAGGAGTGCAGGTTGCGTTGATCAGAGCGGCATGAGCCATAGTGCTCAAACCAAGAAATAAAGAAGCTACGAACATGTTTTTCATTTTTGTTAATCCCTCAAATAAGTTATTGTTTCTAACATCCGAACACAAGGTGAAGGTCTGGCACAACTTACAGCGCCTTCCGCCGCTTGTAACCACCGAAAAGGTCCTCCGCGCATGCGCTGTGCCTACCTCTCTCGCGGTTCTCTTGCATTATAGCAGAATCAAATTGATTTGATCAAGCTATTTATATCCTTACTACTAACGGTACTAGTGCTCATATTAATAAACGCGGATGAACCTTAAGGCTCTCCCATCTATCTTATTGATTCTACTTGTTTTTGTGTCACATTCATAGAGCCGTTCCGCTAATCGAGGAAAAGATAACGAAGTAAAGATATCGACCATAAGCACGGTCGAGATCTTGGGAGAAAAAGTCACCAAAAAGCGAATGGATCATTCGGTCGCTTTCAAGGCGTTCTAATGATCCATTTACCAAGCCGTTAGGACAGTACAACCCGATTTATGCTTTGCGGCGGAGGAAGCACAAGCCGATCAAGCCAGCACCGATGAGGCCAAATGAGGCGGGTTCCGGCGTGTTGGATTGATTCACGGTGTAGGTGATTTGGACTTGCTTGTTGAAGCTGGCGCCGACAACGCCCGGGTTTCCGGAATAGCTGTCAGCAATACTGAAGGTTCCAGATTGAACCGATGTGATGCAAGCCGCGTTGCAGGCGCTTGAACTATTGGCGGTGGCGCCAGCGGTCGTCGCTGTTCCCGACGTGGCCAAAGTGCCAGGTCCCTGCAGAGTGTAGGTTCCGGTGAAAGGGCCCGTGAGGAATGGATCCTCTAGCAAAGAAACTGCCGTATTCAAAGTAACGGCGCTAACGGTGACAGAAGCCTGGTAATTGACTGTGCAGTTTTCCGTGCCACTACCAGTCCGACCGGTGAGAACCAAGGGGGCAGGTGCACAGGTGGCGTTGATAACAGCAGCCTGAGCCATAGAGCTCAAACCAAGAAGTAAAGAAGCTACGAACATGTTTTTCATTTTTTATATTCTCCTCAATGCGAAATTTTATTACTGTATTTCAGAATATGGCGTGCGGCCTTCTCAAGAAGGCTCTGCCAATCTACCAAAAAAACGAACTACCATAACCAGGGAAAGTAAGCAGATGCCCCTCCACCCCCCGGATCGACCGAGTGTATCAGAATCAAATGGATCTG
>JANXXI010000239.1 GCA_025350695.1 Acidobacteriota bacterium | reverse complement strand
GGGCAACCCGCAGCGGCGATGCACCGGCGCCAAAGGAACAAGTGACTACCTCGTAGGTCTTTGACAACTTCATATTCAGTGGGGCCGGGCCGTGGCCGGCGCGCGACTCAGAAAAGTCGCAACAATGAAAGTTTCAGAAGCGTCAAGGCCTGTGACTGGAGTTCGGCATAGAACTCAAGAAGCGCCTGCACATGCATGTTGCGATAAAGGCCGCCCTCCTCCGGCAGATACCGGATGAGGCTGGAACGTTCGATGGACGTTGGCTGTCCGCAAACGTGGATCGTTCCCTTGTCCGCATGAAAGATACTAACGATCATCCGCATCGTCGTGGTTTTGCCGGACCCGTTGGGACCGATGAAACCGTAGATGGAACCTTCCGGGATAGCAAGCGAAAGATCATTCACGGCAGTGACATCGCCGTAAGTTTCGGTCACGTGGGTAATTTGACTGCGTCCGTTACCTTAAAGTTTTCTCCAGACAACAATGGTGATTGGGAAGCCAAACCAAAGCGCACCATCACGCTTGTACGCGGCAACGGACAAGGTGTCGCGGCCCACGTCATCGGCCAATTGCTGAGCATAAACGGCGCCCGCCCCCTCCTCAGGAAAAGAAGAGCCGAGCACCCCGGCCAAGCTACAATCTAGCCGGTAGAAGTGTTCCGCTTCAAGATGCAAGGGCAAGCCTTCGGCCGTCGCCAGCAACTCAGTCCGTGTTAAGGCAGTTGCATGCGATGAGTCACGCAATCGCTCCCAATTGTTGTAGGCTTGCTGTTTTTCCGCCTCAGGAGTGGCGTCGATCACTGCGATTAATCCTTGCGGTTTTGTCACGCGAACCATTTCCGCCAGTGTCTCCGCAGGCCGCAACATGTGATGAAACGAATAGCGAGTGATGACGCGTGAAAAGGACGCGGCGGGGAAATCAAGCTGACCGCCATCACCCTGCTTCCATTCGAGATTCGTGAGCCCCAGTCCGCCCGCACGCGCCCTTGCCTTTCCCAGCATCGCTGGAACGAAGTCAACTCCAACTACGCGTTTGACATGAGGCGCCAATTCGCAAGCAACAATCCCCGGACCACAGGCAACGTCTAACACCTCGTCTTGAGAGCTAAGCGCAAGCAACCGCGGCAGCAGCGCCATTGCATCCTTGTCACTGTGCGATTGCACAACGCCGAAGGTTTCGGCCTGACGCGTGAACTGATCCAGGATTAGATGATCGTGTCTTGTGCTCAATTCCGATTACCAGTTTGTGTAAGAACCATCCGGCCGTCTCATCATCGGCGTCAAGGAGTAGGGTTCCTTGTAATCACCAATTAGTTGAAGTTGCGAGGTGTCCACTTCAACGCCAAGCCCGGGGCGTTCGTTCGGCCACAGCTTGCCGTTCTTCAGGTCGTAGCTCTTATTCAAGTAAGGCCACGGACGCGTACCGCCCATCACCATTTCCATCAACACAGGGCCGGAAAATACGCTGGAGCAATGCACCATCGCGGCCTCGGAAATCGGTCCCGTGAAGTGCGGCACAAGACCGACATAGTGGGTTTCGCACATGGCTGCGATCTTCTGAAACTCCGTAATGCCGCCAACGTTTGGAATCGTTGCACGAGCGTAATCGATCAAGTTCTGCTCGATCAGCTCATTCCAATCCCACTTCGGTCCGAACTGTTCGCCCACCGCGATTGGAACCTTTACCTGATGCCGCAGGGTTCGGTAAATGCCCGGGTTTTCGCTGCGCACCAGATCTTCCACGAAGTATGGGCGCAGCGGTTCAATCTGATTGGCCAAGGCAACGGCATCGGGCATGTCCAATTCCGTATGGAAGTCGATGCACCAGCCACCATCTCTGCCAACGCCTTCGCGCACCTGTTGGCACATTTCGTAAACGCGCTTCACGTTTTGGAAGCGATCGACAACTGGTCCGCGCGAATCGGTGGAAATGCGGTAGGCTCGGAAGCCGGCATCAACGCATGCCTTGGCCACTTCTTTCGGTGTTCCTTGCGCCGGGTACCCTGTTGAGTAACACTCCACGTGATCCCGCGATTGACCGCCCAGCAGCTGATAAACAGGGACCCCGAGGGCTTTCCCTTTCAAGTCCCAAAGGGCCACGTCAAGCGCGCCCAAGGCATGCGCCTTCTCACGGCCGGCTGGGTAGAAATAGGCGCGATACATCGATTGCCACAAGCGGTCGGTGCGAAACGGATCTTCGCCAATCAGCAGCCCAGCGCACTGCTCCATCGTGTCCCCCGAGCCGCCCTCGCCAATGCCGATCAAACCGGAGTCCGTTTCCACCAGCACAACATTGGTGCTTTGGTTGAACAACGGCTGCCGGGTGTTGGGCCTGCCTGCCGCGTCCGTTGGCGTCTTATAGTAACGGATACGTGTAATCTTGGTTTTCGGTAATCCCGCGGCGTCCGCGCGATCCGCCATCGAAACGGCGCCGGCCGCGCCCAGACAGGTTTGTAGAAATGCTCGTCGATTCATGATTGGGCCATCATAGCAGGTGTCATTTCACCAGGCATGAAGTTGACGCCCATGATTCGCCTGGCTTTACTCCATTGCGGCAACGCCGTTCAAACTTTCCACAGTCACCCATTCATGTGTGGACGCCCTTGCCTACGATCGCCAGCCGGATTGTATGTCAAAATCAGGGCATGGCCCACCAATCCTGCTTTCTTGCTACCCTGATCCTGTTCCCACTTCTGGCGGCTGAAAACAACTGGCCGCAATTCCGAGGACCGTCCGCCAGTGGTGTAGGTACTGGGGCAACACCGCTCAAATGGAATGGAGAACGCGGCGAGAGCGTGCTTTGGAAATCCCCTATTCCAGGCCTTGGTCATTCGAGCCCAGTGATTTGGGGCGACAGAGTGTTTCTGACGACGGCCGTATCGGAAGACGGAAAGGCTTCTTTGAAGGTCGGACTTTACGGGGACATCAAACCGGTTGAGGGCGAAGGCAAACAGAGCTTCGAGGTTTTGTGTTTCGATCGCAAGAGTGGGAAACTACTGTGGCAGCGGACGGCATACAACGGCCAACCCAAAATCAAGAGGCATACCAAGTCGACCCACGCTAACCCTTCACCGGCCACTGATGGCAAGCACTTGATTGTGTCGTTTGGCTCGGAAGGATTGTATGCGTTCGACTTCACGGGTAAGCTGCTTTGGAAAAAAGACCTGGGAGTGCTCGATGCGGGTTACTACCAAGTGCCTTCGGCGCAATGGGGCTATGCCAGTTCCCCGATCATCGCCGATGGAAAAGTGATTGTTCTTGCCGACGTACAGAAGGATTCGTTCGTAGCAGCCTTCGACGTCGCCACGGGAAAAGAACTGTGGCGCGCGAAGCGAGATGACGTGCCAACGTTCGGAAGTCCAGCACTCGCGCCCTCGAAGGCCGATGGATCAAGCGGCCGGCAGATTGTGGTTAACGGTTGGAAGCATTCGGCTGGTTATGACCTGAAAACAGGGAAGGAAATCTGGAGCTTGAAAGGCGGTGGTGACATTCCGACGCCCACGCCCGTGGTGAGTGGAGAGACGATCATCCTGACCAGCGCGCACGGTTCCGAGCGGCCGATTTATGCGATTAAGAATGATGCTTCTGGCACATTAGAAGTGGGCGGAAAGAGCATGGCGTGGAAGCAGGATAAATCGGGCAACTACATGCAGACCCCTTTGGTTCATGATGGCCTGGGTTACTTTTGCATGGATAGTGGCGTATTGAGCGTATTTCAAATGGCGACCGGAGAACGTCTCTATCAGAAACGGTTGGGCGCCGGGAATTCCGGCTTCAGCAGTTCAGCGGTGGCTGCCGATGGGAAGCTCTACATCACGAATGAAGAGGGGCATACGTTCGTATTGGCGCTGGGCCAGGAGTTCTCGCAATTGGCGGAAAACGAACTGGGCGAAACCGTTATGGCGTCACCGGCTATCGTCGACGGAGTGCTGTACGTTCGAGGCCGGGATCATCTTTACGCGATTGGCGGGAAGCGATAGGCCCTGCCACGCGGCTGCAAATTCAGGATGAGTATCGCGC
This sequence comes from Acidobacteriota bacterium, assembly GCA_025350695.1. GTDB lineage: Bacteria > Acidobacteriota > Terriglobia > Bryobacterales > Bryobacteraceae > JANXSF01. Next base: position 58,217 of record JANXXI010000239.1, on the reverse strand, counting down.
AGGATTTCAGCGATTGCCAGGCGGTCGGCGGGCTTTAGTCTTAGGACCACAGAGCCGCGGACGGACAGGATTTCGGCCAGGCGATTGTAGATCCGTTGCTTGACGGGTTTCGGCAATGCTGACATTGCTTCGGAATAGATCAGATAGCTGCAGGGATAGCGGAACATCCTGGTTTTCAAATCGAACTGACGTAGGGATCGTCCCTTTTTATCGCGCGGACCGCGGGTTTCAAATTCCGCCGCGAACTTACTGGAACCGGCGATCTTTCCTTTGAGAGGGGCTTCTTCGGCGAACAGTATGTAGCGGAGAACTTCCTCAATTTGCGCCGCAAGTGGTGAAGCGTCAAGGTTGGCTAACTCGTCGGCGTCTAGTTGCCGCGCGTCATAATGCAGCCGTGCCAGCAGGTTGTGCAGATATGCCTGATGCTCAAGAACCATCAGCGCGACCGCATCACTGTGGTTGGAAAGATAGCGGTCGTCATGGAATCGGCCGCCTAGTTCCTTAATTGCGGTTCCTGGCTTACGATCAAAATTCCCTGGATCATCGGCATCGCGCAGGAAAGCGTTGCCCATGTGCAGGTCACGTTCAAGGGTTCCTGTTACGTACCAACCGCCCCAACGGTCGTCAATCTGGCTACGATGATCAGTGAGGAAACTCTTGGCACGCATGGCAACTGCGCCATCGGTGCGGGTGAAAACGGAGCGGACCAAATGACCGGGTACACCAAGCGTGGCGGGCGTAGCGTGGCATTGCACGCAATCTTCATTTCGAACCAGGCGCGGCTTGGATCCCTTGCTTTGGTCTAGCGTATAGAAGATCGCTCCGCGTTTCGGATCGACGGCGGAGAGTTCCATTAGGCTGCCATCGGGCACGAAACCCGCATAGGTGTTGTCATTGAAAAAGATGGCTCGTGGAGTTTGCGGATTAATGTACTTATGTTGAAGGCTGGTCTTGGAGAACACGAGCATTTGGGAAGAAAGGGGGAGGTGAAGTTCGCGCAGGATGGACGGGAGATAGCCGCGATCTTCGTCGAATTCCAATTTGACTTTGCCCTGGTCGATCTTTCGGACTAGTTCGGTGACGGGATCATGCAGGTCGGCAGCGTCTTTTGGGGCGCCCATCAATGGGGCGGGAAAATCGGAATGGCCGCCCTGTCCGAACAAAAGCGCGGAACTGAAGATCACAATCAGGATAAGTAGGTCCACATATCCATTATAGCGGAAACTTTCTTCTTGGAGGGCGAAGCAAACGTTTTAAGCGCTGTTCTTTTTGTTTTTGAAATACTCAACGACGATAGGCATCACGGAAATGAAGATGATGCCCAAAATCACCTTCTCGAAATTCCTTCTGACGACTTCCCATCCGCCAAGCCAATAGCCAAGCATTGTCATCAAGGCAACCCAGCCGATTCCACCGAAAACATTGAACGATAGAAAGCGCTGGTAGTTCATGTTGCCAACACCCGCGACAAATGGCGCGAAGGTTCGAATGATGGGGACAAAGCGTGCGTAGACGATGGCCTTGCCGCCGTGCTTTTCGTAGAATTCGCGCGTCCGCTGAAGATGCTCCTTCCTGAACAATCTTGAGTTGGGGCGGCTGAATACCAGTGGCCCGGCTTTTCGTCCAAGGAAGTAACCCACGCCATCGCCGATGATGGCGGCGGCGGTCAACAGTAGAATGATCGTGACAACGTCGAGGTGACCGGCGCCGGCGACCATGCCGACGGTGAAGAGCAACGAATCGCCTGGAAGAAAGAAACCGACCAAGAGGCCGGTTTCCGCGAAAACGATTCCGAACAGTAACGCATATCCATACCATCCGGTCATCACTGTCGTTAGGAACTCGATCAGTTTGTCGGGATTGGTGAGAGTTTTGAATACAAATTCAATGAAGGAAGAAAGCATCCGTTCGTTTTTTGAGGCGGATGCTAACCGCGGAAGTCCTTACGCAGACGATCAATCACGTCTTTGTAAATCTTCACTTTTCCTTGGCGCGTCAGTTCTGTGACCAATCCATCTTCAAACAGATCTTGACGGGTGCGCGCCTTTTTGGATTTAAGCGAAGTAACGATAGCATCTCTCTCAGCGGGGAGACCGGCGAGATCGGCCGGGGTTTGTCCGGTTATTTTCGCTACGATACTCTGCCCCATGACACTGACGGGGCCGATGATTGTTCCAATTGGCTTAGAGAAGGCGTCAGCAAAATAGCTGGCCGAACCAAGTCCTTCAACGGCGCCCTCGCGCTGGAATTCCGGAGTGGACTTCACTTCAGCGCCGGCCAATGCCGCTAGCTTGCGAAGGTCACCGGCGGCGGAACCAACCTGATTTTGCACTTCCTTAGTTTTTTCCTGTGCTAATTGACGAGCCTTATCCGTGGTCAATGTGGTGCGGATTTGGGCATCCACTTCGCTCAGTTCGCTGGGGCGCGAAGGGGTAATGCCGGTGAGTACCGCAACGACCAATTTGTTGCCTGGAGCGGCGATAACACTGGTAACACCACCTTTCTGGAGACCCGTCACACTGCTGCCGATGTCTTTGTTCATCCCGATTTCCTGGAGCGGATCGCCAGGCAGCGCGTCCTTGATTTGGTAGTAATTGGCGCCGAACTTTTGGGCGAGTTGAGCAGCGTCACCCGGTGTTTTGAGTAAGGCTGCGCGAAGCTGATCCCCTGCAAGCTGCAGCTTTTCCACCACTCCCTGCTTCTTGCGTTCTTCCGTTAGTTGGGCTTTCACTTCTTCAAAGGGGCGAAGGCGCGCTTCCTGTTTTTCGAGCAATTGCAAAATATGGAAGCCATACTCGGTCTTAATGACCCCGGAAATTTCGTTGGGCTTCAAGGCGAAGGCCGTATTTTCGAAGTTTTTCACTGTCTGGCCACGAGAGATGAAGTCCAGATCGCCGCCTTTTACCGCTGAACCGGGATCGTCCGAATGTTTTTTAGCCAATTCCGCGAAATCGGCCCCACCCTTAATCTGCTTCAACAGATCTTTGGCCTTGGTTTCAATCGCCGTAACCTCCTCGGGCTTCTTGTCGGTGGTTTTCAAGAGGATATGGCGGACATGCAACCGTTCGGGCGTGCGGAATCGGGAGTCTTTGCTCTGATTGTAGGCCTGCAGCACTTCCCCTTCAGTGACCTGATAGGTAGCGGCGAAGCGATCCTGGTCAAGCACCAGCATGTCGAAGCTGCGCCGTTCGGGCTGCTTAAACAACACACGATTCTTGGCGAAGTAGGCCTGCACTTCTTCGGTCGATAAATTTACCTGCCCGCGGAACTTGTCTTCGTTGAACGAGAAGTATTCCAGTTTGGCGGATTCTTTACGGCGGCGGTATTCAGCTTCTACTTCTTGCGGGGTAACAATGACGCCTTCCATCGCCACGTTGCGTAAGCGAGTCAGCAGCATTTGTTTGCGGACGTTCTTTTCAAATTCGGGAACGGTTAAGCCTTGCTGTTGCAGGAACTGGGTATAAACATCAACGTTTACCTGACCGCCCGGGAAGAGATTGGGAAGCATGCCGCGGATGGTTTCAGCCAGATCTTCGTCGCTAATCTTGAAACCCATGTTGTTGGATTGGCAAGCCATGGCACGCTCGGTGATCATCTGATTTACATATTCAGGGATGTAGTTTTGGATCATTTCCGGCGGGAATTGCTTGTTGCGCATGGCATTTTGAATGCCTGCGGCCACTTCACGAAGGGTGACAGTTTCTCCGCAGATCACTGCGACTTGCTGTTCGGTGGCGCCACTGTTGCCACTTCCGGGGCCCCCAGGGATCAAATAAGTCACCATGGAAAGGGCAACCATAATTAACATCGCGGTTAACAGGTACCGGACAGATGTGTCCCGGCTACGGAAAAACTCAAACATTGACGTGGATCTCCTAAGGAAAAACGGACTTCTTCGTATTATACCGCGCCGATTGGTTACTTGCTGAACCGCTTGTCTGACTCCGTCAGGAGAGTTCGGGCCGGACCTAAAATGGGGAGGCTGCGCCATGGCAAGGGAGGCGGTCATCACGATACTTTCCTGGCGGTATTTCAGTGTAGTGTGGATCACGGATTGCGGCCACTGGGCGATGCAAATGGCGCTACGGAATCAGGCACTGTCTAAGTTTCGATTTTACGACGCATCGCTAATTTGCCCGCCCCATCCAGTTCCATTAGAAAAGGAGGATTGCGTTATAGTGATTTGTTGACTATGACAGGCGCCTTATATATCGTTGCCACTCCCATTGGAAATCTAGAGGACATGACCTTCCGCGCCGTGCGGGTTTTGAAAGAGGTGGGGCGCATCGCCTGCGAAGACACACGGTCCACGCGAAAGTTGCTGGATCATTACAGTATTGCAACGACGGCAGTCAGTTATCACGAACACAACGAAGCGGAGCGCACCAAGGAATTGATTGAGCGCCTTCAGTCGGGCGAATCCATCGCGCTTGTGACTGACGCCGGGACCCCCCTTATTTCCGACCCAGGGTATCGAATTGTGAAGGCGGCCAGAGACGCGCGCATTGAGGTTGTGCCGATCCCTGGAGCCTGTGCGGCGATCACCGCTCTTTCGGCTAGCGGATTGGGGACGGATGCTTTCTATTTTGGCGGCTTCCTTCCTTCGAAGACACTGCAACGGCGGAAAACTTTGGAGCAGTTGGGGATGATGGAGGCGACGCTAGCGTTTTACGAATCGCCGCATCGGATACTCGAGACGTTGGAGGAGATCGCGGCTTTGTTTCCGGTTAGACAGGTAGTGTTAGGGCGGGAACTGACGAAACTTCACGAGGAATTTTTGGTAGGGACGGCTGGGGAATTGGGGGCGCAATTGGCCGGCCGGCCGTCGATTAAGGGCGAGTTCACCGTATTGCTGGACCGCTTTCAGCCGGGCGAGCAGATCGCCAGCGATGAGACTTTAGAGCAACGAATGCAGCGTCTTTTGGGTTTAGGGCTTTCGAGAATGGACGCCATGAAGGCGGCTGCGAGGGAGATGGGAGTGTCTAAGCGCGAGGTGTATCAACGCTTGGAACAGGGTGGCTAAAATATGAGAAGTTTAAAGTGGCGCCTTAGAATTCTCATAACTGAATTAGTTTAAGATTTCTACAAAACGGTTTACGTCGAGGGCGTCAACACCAGGGAAGATGGCTCTTGTATCCGGCCCTGTCTTCGCCGTCAGGTGAACAACGGTACGCTTCACGCCCGTGGTATTTCGCATTACTTTGAATAACGAGTTCATCGGGCCAGCCATGGCCGGATGGACGGTTTTCGATGCTTTGCATTCCACCAGATGAAGGGCTCCGCCTTTGCCGGGGAACAGGAAATCCACTTCCAAGCCCACCTCGGCCAACTGAGCGATGTCCATTGCCGTGTACCGGCGTGGAAAATCGGGACGCCGCGCTGGACGCCGCTCAATCTTGCGATGCTCCATCCACCGATGGGTTAGACGACTCAATTGGGCTCGACTGATTCCTGTGATCTTACTCAAGAACCTCCTTACAACTCCCTTCTTCCCCTTGCTCAACTGACGATACTGTTGAACTCTCAGCATCCGTTCGATGAATCCGTACACGGCATCCTTTTCCACAGCTGTGCACTTAACCTGCTTATTGTTCGCTACAAATTCCTCCATTTCAACCAGCGTCAGTTTTTCCAAAGTTCTCCATTTGGATGTTCATTCATCCGCAAGCTTGCCCACATTTAGTCTTGCTTCGTTCAGGCTCACTCCGTATTGGAATCACTGCACCCCTTCAGGCTCATCACACGTAAGACAATTCTTCCGTTTGTCCACTTACCTCATGATGTGGCAAAATAGTGGGTTAGACTTCACTGGCTTCGATAAAGCGATGCCGGAAAGCAATCTCTGGAGGAAACAACTCAAATGGCGTACGTGATTACTGAACCATGCATCGGGACGAAGGACGCGGCCTGCGTGGATGCTTGCCCGGTGGATTGTATCCACCCGAAGAAGGATGCTCCGAATTTCGCCGAGCATAACCAGATCTATATTGATCCGGTAGAGTGCATTGATTGCGGCGCCTGCGTTCCTGTCTGCCCCGTTTCCGCGATCTTCGCGTTGGACGATGTACCTGAGAAATGGGCTAACTTTACCCAGATTAACGCCGCTTACTTCGGCAAATAATTTCGGTTATGGCCGGTAAACGGCACTACAGTGATCAGTCTCCCAGACGCGCACGTAAGCTACTTTGACGGGCGCGCTGGGAGACTTCGATTTTAAAGCCCCATCCACTTCATCGGCAATAAACTTCGCCACGTTTTCAGCGGAAGGATTCACGCTATCAAACGGTGGCGTTTCGTTCAGAAACTTATGATCAAGCCGGCCGATGATCTGATCTAGCCATGCCTTCACTTCAATAAAATCGGCCAGCAGTCCGCATTCATCCAGCTTGGGACCAGCCAGTGTTACCTCACTGCGCCAGTTGTGGCCATGAATTGGTTCAGTCGCGCCCTTGTAGTTTCGCAGCGCGTGCGCCGCGGGAAACTTATGTTCCACTGTAATCTCAAACATCGAAAAAAGTCTCCACATCTTCAATCTGCGTGGTGAAGGCATAGTCAGGCAGACTGTCGAAGAAAATTTGCCCGTAGCGGGTCTTGGTGATCCTATTGTCTAAAATGCTCAGCACGCCGCGGTCGGACTTGCTGCGAATCAAACGCCCGAAGCCTTGCTTCAAGGCCAGCGCTGCCTGGGGCACCTGATAATCGTTGAAGGGATTACCGCCGGAAGCACGAAGAGCATTGATGCGCGCGCCCACCACCGGGTCGCTTGGCACGGCGAAAGGAAGCTTGTCGATGATCACGCAACTGAGCTGTTCGCCTTGCACATCCACACCCTGCCAGAAGGCTGAAGTTGCGAATAGAACGGCGTTGGGAGTCTTGCGGAATTCATCCAGCAATGTCGTGCGAGGGGCCGTGCCTTGCTGCAACAAAGGCCAATTGCTGACCATGGAAACCTTATCGTAAAGGGCGCGCATCGATTGATAGCTAGTGCACAGCACGAAGGCCCGCCCCCTGCTATGACGCAAGATCAGGCCAATTTCATCAGCGGCGGCGGCGATGAAGGAGTGGCTTCGCACGTCGGGCATGTGCTGGGGCACATAGAGAAGCGCCTGCTTTAAATAGTCGAACTGGCTTGACACAACTAACGAGCGGGCGCTGGGAATGCCCAGCCGTTTCTGGGCAAAATCAAAGCCGCCAGCCACGGCGAGAGTGGCGGAGGTTAGAACGATCCGCTCAACCTGGCTGAAAAGCTTTTCGGCAAGCAAAAGAGAAACGTCGATGGGTGTGGCGTGCAGGAAGCAGCCGCGACCGCGCCGTTCCACATAGTAGACCTGGCTTGATTCCGGTTTTTCCACCCAAAGCCTTAAGTTGTTGGCCAGATCCTTCAGGCGGTTGGCCAGTGGAATCACTTCTTCCGGGGCGTTTTTTATCAGTTGCAGCTGGGACGAAAGCAACTCCATGACAGTTTGTAGATCGAAGTACTCGTTCGAATGTTCGCTCAGAATTTCTCTATGTGCCGTGAAGCCAGTGCGGCCTTCAGCCTGCGGGAAGATGTCGAAGAACTTCGCCGCACGCTCTTCCAACATGATCAAAGTACGATCGAGTTCCTCTGTCCCAAAGTTTTTTCGGCGGGCGACGGCGGATACATCGCGCCTGATCTCGAGGATCTGATAGGTGGAAATAGAGAGGCCAAAATATTGACCGGCGACGTCTTCAATTTCGTGCGCTTCGTCAAAAATCACGGCATCATATTCGGGAATAATACCGCCACGGTCGGTTCCTTTCACCGCCAGGTCGGCAAAGAACAGGTGATGGTTGACGATGATGATGTCGCTTTCATAGGCCTTGCGCTGCATCTCGGTAATAAAGCAACGTTCGTATTGCGGGCACTTGGCGCCGGTGCACAACTCACGGCGCGAATCAAGTTTGGCCCAAGCGGTGGAGCTTTCCGGCAGCGTGGAGATTTCGGCGCGATCTCCGGTGAGCGTGGTCTTTTCCCATTCCTCGATGATGCGGAAGTCGGCGACCTCTTCGAGCCCGGAAAGAACGGGTTCCTTCGCTGCGTCATAAACCTTTTGACGGCAAACATAGTTGCCGCGCCCCTTCATGTAGGTGACGCGCAACTGGCCGGGCATGTGTTGCTCAAGGAACGGAACGTCCTTCTGGTAAAGCTGCTCCTGAAGGTTCTTCGTGCCAGTTGAAATGATTACGCGCTTGCCGGACAAAATTGCCGGAATCAAGTACGCGAGGGTCTTGCCCGTACCTGTTCCAGCTTCCACCAGCAGATGCCGCTTTTCTTTAAGAGCCGCCTCCACGGCTTCCGCCATGTCCAACTGCCCCTGACGAAACTCATGGTTGGGGTGCCAATCCTTCAGCTTCCCCTTTTGAGAGAAGAAGCTTTTGACGGCCAGTTTCGTGATGGAAGTAGGAGTTGCAGCCGTCGGCGGCTTCAGGCTACTCTTCGTTAGTGATGAAATTGGTCACCTCGGCAGATCTAACGCCATAGACTTTGCGTATCATACGGGTTATCTCGGAAGCCAGCTTTTGCGGCTTCTCACCCTCAGTAAGTTCGATTTCAACCTTCAAGTACAGATCAAGACGCGCCATACTTCGATGATACGATGGGCAATAGCCCCATATGGAAAAATGCTCGTTGTGTGAAACCCGCCGGCCTCGCCGGAATTGCCCCGCTCTGGGGAAGGACATCTGCACGCAGTGCTGCGGATCAAAGCGCGAAGTGACTGTGGATTGCCCTCTGGACTGCGCTTATCTTATTGAAGGAAGGGATCATGAAGAGATGGCGCAGGTTGGAGAATATCCCAACCGCGAGGTGGAAGTAAGCGGCGCTTTCCTTGAGCGAAACCAGCCGCTTTACATTTTCGTTTTGGGCACCCTGCATCATGCGGCGAAGGAAAATCCCGGTGTCAACGATTCCGACATGCGCGAAGCTATTGCCGCGTTGGTGCAAAGATACCGGGGCAAAGAGAGTGGCTTGGTGGTTGAGACCACCATTCCCAATCGGATCGCCGCCGCCGTGGTCGATTCTTTCGAGCAGAAGATGGAAGAGTTCCGAGAAAAAGTAAAATCCGAAAATGTTGATCCGGCGGTTTTTATCGACGAGAACATGTTCAAAGTGATGGTTTTCCTTGACCGTTTTGCAGCTCTGAAGAATAATGGCCGGCCAAAGGGGCGGTACTTCCTGAGCCTTTTGCGGTTCATGTTTCCTCCTATGGAGCCCAAAACGGACGCGGTGACGGCATGACCGGCATCGTAATCTTCGCCCACGGATCGAGCGTCGAAACAGCCAACGAGGCGGTGCGCGCTGTCTCGCGCAACGTTGCCGCGGCCGGCGGATTCCCACTGGCGTCGACGGCGTTTCTTGAAATGGGGAAGCCCGATTTGCCCGCCGCAGTGGAACAATTGGTGGCCCAAGGCGTCAACAAGATTATTGTTCTGCCCTACTTTCTTACGACAGGCATTCATCTAAAACGGGATCTGCCACGCATCGTGGGTGAGATTCTGGAAATTCAAAAAGACATTGCCATTGAGATTGCGCCGCCGCTTGATGGGCACCCAGCGCTTGAGTCGATATTGCTGGACCGCGCCAAGGAGGCGCTCCGAACATGAGGGCAATCTTAATTGGCTCAAGAGAACTGGCGCCAGATATTCGGCACTTTGAGTTCTATGCGGAGGGGGCGGAGAAGTTTCCGTACGCGCCGGGGCAATTTGTATCGCTGAGTTCGATGCTTGGGGAAAAGAAGATCACCCGGGCCTATTCCATCGTGGAGGGAACAGGTGCAGACAACCGGTTCGCGATCTGCCTGAACCGTGTGGAAGACGGTCTATATTCGCCGCACTTATTTGACTTGAAGCCCGGGGAAGGCGTGGACATGAAGGGCCCCATCGGGACTTTCGTGCTGCGCAATCCGTTGAAGGATTCCATCATGGTCGCCACCGGCACGGGTGTCGCACCCATGCTGCCGATGCTGAAACTGGCGCTGGCGCAAGGCGGCGGGCAGCAGTTCACTTTGATCTTCGGCGTGCGATACGAACGCAACTTGCTATACCGTGAAGAGTTTGAACAGCTAGCAGCGGCGCACCCTAATTTCCGTTTCTTGCCGACGGTGACGCGGCCTGAACCTGGGTGGCCTGGATTGGCTGGTCGGGTGCAGCCACCCCTACTTGAAATCATCGGAGACAGGCGCGATCTGGACGTTTACGTCTGCGGCCTCAAGGAAATGGTCGATGGCGTGCGAGAACAATTAAAGGAACTGGGCTTCGACCGCAAGCAAATCATTCACGAGAAGTACGATTGATGCGCGAATTGCGCGGGCCCGATGCAGGTTTTGCGGCCAAAGGCTTACCCTCAATGCACCCAACCTCACAGAAACGCTCACGGGCTTTGATAATTTCGACTTGCTTACGTCGCATCCTGATTCAGAGGCGCCCGAGCGCGCTGTTATGGTGCTTACCGCTTTTCCTCCTAACGCAAAGCGTGCTTTCCTATTCGGTTCTCACCCATGAAGCGATCATTGACTCAGCTTGGGACGGTTCCATCAAGCCGTTGCTGTTGAATCGATTTCCACAATCCACCCCCGGGCAATTGGTGGAAGCGCACGCATATGCTTACGGCGGAAGCATTATTCAGGATATGGGTTACTACCCGTTCAGTTCGAAGTTGTTCACCGATATGGTGCACTATGTCCGAAGCGGCGATTTCATCGTTAGCCTGATTCGAGAATCAACCGATTTGAACGAATACGCTTTCTCCTTGGGAGCCTTGGCGCACTACGCGGCGGACAACAATGGCCATCGCCTCGCCACCAATCAGGCCGTCCCCCTTCTCTACCCCAAGCTTCGCCAGAAATTTGGCAATACCGTCACCTACGCCGATGACGCGCTTTCCCATGTCAAAACGGAATTTGCATTTGATGTGTTGCAAGTTGCCCAAGGCCATTACGCGCCTGATAGTTACCACAAGTTCATCGGCTTTGAAGTTGCCAAGCCCCTACTCGGCCGGGCGTTTCAAGGTACCTACGGCATGAAACTTGAAGATGTATTCGCCAACCTTAGTCTTGCAATAGGCTCCTATCGCCGTTCTGTCAGCTCAACCATCCCGGCAATGACCCGGGTGGCATGGCAACTAAAGAAGGACGACATCATCAAAGATGTTCCGGGCCTCACCAAGAAGAAATTCATGTACAATTTGTCACGTGCTGGCTACCAAAAGCAATGGGGCAAAGAATACACAGAGCCAGGATTCCGCTCGAAACTATTGGCGTGTTTGATCCGGGTTCTGCCCAAAGTGGGCCGCTTAAGAGCGCTACGTTTTGAGACTCCGACCCCAGCCGTGGAAAAACTCTTCATGGCCAGTTTTAACGCAACCTTGGAGCGCTATATGGAGTTGTTGGCGGCTCAGAAAGCGGGCCGGCTTAAGTTACTCAACGAAAACTTCGACGTAGGCGCACCTACTCCGGCTGGAAAATACAGCCTGAATGATCGCACGTACGCTCAGTTACTCCACAAAATGAAAGGGCGCTACGCGGAAATGCCGCGTGAACTGCGTCAGGACATACTGGCCTTTTATAAAGATCCATCAGCCCCCAACACGACCAAGGCCGACGCGTCCGAGTGGGCGAAAGTGTTAGCCGAACTGGAAGCCCTTAAAAGCGTGGATCTGGAGACGCCGCCGCCGGTAGCCAAGTAAGACGGGCGCCCCGATCAAGTATCGGAGTTCGCTGAGGAGTTCCACGATTCTCACCCAAGGAGCATATTGCTGCTGGCCTCGTGTTATAATCGAAAAGTACGTGGGCGAAAGTCCGCGTCTCACCTTGAAAAGGCCAGATAGCTCAGTTGGTAGAGCAGCGGACTGAAAATCCGCGTGTCGGGGGTTCAACTCCCTCTCTGGCCACCATCACCATTACATCCTTCTAGCTCTACCTGAAAACTGGCAAATGCCAAAGGATGAACGCGTTTCGCCAATACGGCAATCAGTTGCTGGAAGTACAGCGCGAGCAACGGTAAGTGCGTCTGTGCTATTCACTAAGACTATGAACTTTACTCGACGCGACCTCGGTAAGCTCGCACTGGCAACTCTTCCTGCTTCTACGTTGTTGGCCAAACCCGACTCCAAGTTTGGCGGGGTGCAGATTGGCATCAACGCGCCTTACAGCTTCCACGGCATGCCGGGCGGCGCGGACGATGTGCTGGGTTATCTGACCAAACTGGGGGTGAGCGCGGTTGAATTGCGAACGCAGCCCGTTGAAATGTTCCTTGGTGCGCCCGTTGTTCCGGTGGTGCCTCGCGGCAAGAAAGCCGAGTCGGTGACGAGCGAACAGAAGGCGGCTTTTGCCAAGTCGACTGACGAGTTGCTGGCATGGCGCCGTGGGCTCTCGATGGACAAGGTGAAGGGCTTTCGCAAGAAGTACGAAGACGCGGGAGTGAAGATTGAAATCGTCAAAGTCGACGGGATCGATACGATGCCTGACGACATGCTGGACTACTTCTTCAACGTCGCGAAGGCCCTCGGCGGCAAGGCGATTTCCTGTGAGCCCCCGCTGAGCACGACTGAACGGATCGGCAAATTCGCGGAAAAACATAAGTTCATGGTGGGGTATCACGGGCATACCAACATCACCAGCCCCGAGGCTTTTGGTGGGCCTACCAGTTGGGAACGGTCGATGGCGTTCTCCAAGTACAACGGCATTAATTTGGACATTGGCCACTTCACCGCGGGGAACAATGTTTCGCCGATTGAGTACATCAAGAAGCATCATGACCGGATTACGCACATCCACATTAAGGACCGGAAGTTGAACAATGGTCCGAACGTTCCGTTTGGTCAAGGCGACACTCCGGTAGCGGAAGTGCTGCAGTTGTTGAAGAGAGAAAAGTATCCTTTCGAGGCTACCATCGAGTTTGAATACCCCGTGCCACAGGGGTCGGACGTGCTTGCGGAGATTGGTAAGTGCGTTGATTTTTGTAAGAAGGCTCTGAGCTAGACCCCACTTTGCTGGATCAGCTTCGCTACTAGCGCCGTCCATCCTGTTTGGTGGCTCGCGCCCAAGCCTTCGCCCGTGTCGCCGTGGAAATACTCGTGGAACAGAATGTGGTCGGCGAAATTCGGGTCGTGCTGCAACTTTTCATTGGTTCCGTTCATAGGCCGCCGTCCTTCGGGACTGCGCAGGAACAGTCCGGATAACCGTCGCGATAGATCGACCGTGATATCGCTTAGCGTTCGGAATTGTCCGCTGTGCGTGGGGTACTCTACTTTGAAATCGTTCCCCAGATAATGATGGAACCGCTGGAGAGATTCGATTAAAAGATAGTTCACCGGGAACCAAATTGGGCCTCGCCAATTGGAGTTGCCACCGAAGAGGCCCGTCTTTGATTCGGCTGGTTCGTAATCGACTGAATACTCCTCTCCGTTCACGTCCAGCTTGTAGGGAAATTCCCGGTGGATGCGGGAAAGAGAACGCACGCCGTGAGGCGATAAGAACTCGGCTTCGTCCAACATACGGGTTAAGATTCGGCGCAAGCGTTCGGGTCCGACGATCGAAAGTAGGCGGCGTTCGCCTTGCCCTTGGCGCGTCATCGATGCGAGGTTGCGGCAAAGGTCGGGCCGGTTCTTTTGAAACCACTCCATGCGACGTCTGAAGCCGGGTAGGGCATCAATGATGGATGGCTCCAGCGTGTCGACGGCAAACAGCGGAATCAACCCTACCATGGACCGGATCTTCATGCTAAACGAACTGCCATCGGGCATGCGCACGCGATCGTAATAAAAACCTTCGGCCGGATCCCATAACGAATCTTCGCCATTGCCATGAACGGCGGTTGCGATGTAGAGGAAATGCTCAAAGAACTTGCTGGCCATATCCTCATAGACCGGTTTTACGGTCGCCAATTCTAGCGCGATTTTGAGCATGTTGAGCGAGAACATCGCCATCCAACTGGTTCCGTCCGACTGCTCAATATAGCCGCCGGTGGGCAGCGGCTTGCTGCGGTCGAACACGCCAATATTGTCGAGCCCGAGGAAGCCGCCTTCGAAGATGTTGTTCTCGCCCGAATCTTTGCGGTTCACCCACCAGGTGAAATTCAGCATCAACTTGTGGAAGACCTTTTCAAGGAACTCCACATCGGGCTTTCCGGTGATCTTACGATCGATCTGATAAACGCGCCAGCAGGCCCAGGCATGGACAGGCGGGTTGACGTCGCCGAAAGCCCACTCGTAGGCCGGAATTTGCCCGTTGGGATGCATGTACCATTCGCGCAGGAACAGATACAGCTGGCTCTTGGCGAAGTCGGGATCGACCAATGCCATGGGGATCATGTGGAAAGCCAAGTCCCAAGCAGCATACCAGGGATACTCCCACTTATCGGGCATGGAAATAACGTCGTCGTTATAGAGATGCACCCAACTTGCGTTGCGCCCTTTCTTGCGGCCAGCGTCGGGCGGGGGCGATGCGGGATCGCCATTCAGCCAATCCTCAACTACGTAGTGGAAAAATTGTTTGGACCAGAGCAGGCCGGCGAAAGCCTGGCGTTCGACCCGGGCCGCATCTTCCGATAAATTGGCCGGCAGGAAGCTAGCGTAGAACTCGTCGGCTTCCTCAATGCGCGATTTGAATACGGCTTCGATGTCCACGTCGGGCGTTCCGTCGGGACAAATGCGGCAATGGATCACACGCTCTTCGCCTGGCTCGAGCTCAAGCGTATAGAAACCGCAGGCCTTGGTGCCGAATCCACCTGGGTTCACCGCATCGAAGCGGGAGTGGAGCAGGTACTGTTCAAACGAGTCCTTATAATAGCCGTGGCTTGAACGGAAGCCCCAGAGTTTCTCAGTGTTTGAATTGTTTTCGGTGAACAGCAGCCGGTTGGTTCCCTCGAACGAGATCTTCATTGGCCCAAGGGAGGGTTCCTGCGCCAGGAGCCAGTCATCGCCCATGCGCTGCATTACTGGAGCCTTTTCTTGGAGGCGGCCCCAACTCCATGTATTGCGGAACCAGGCGGTGGGCAGCACGGCCAATGGCGCTTTTTCCGGGCCGCGATTGACGATGGTGTAGCGCACGACGATATCGTCCACATCGGCCTTGGCGTATTCGATGAACACGTCGAAATACCTGTCGTCTTGGAACGCTGCGGTGTCGATCAACTCAAATTCGCGATCAAGACGTGTCCGGCGTCTGTTTTCCTCGCGCAGTTCTTCGTAGGGGAAAGCCCGCTGCGGGTACTTGTACAGGGCCTTCATGTAAGAGTGAGTTGGCGTGGAATCGAGATAGTAGTAGAGTTCCTTGACGTCTTCGGAGTGATTGCCTTCGGGGCCGGCGAGTCCGAAAAGGCGATCCTTTAATATGGGATCCTTCTCATTCCAGAGAGATAACCCGAAGCAGAGGCGCTGGTGGTTGTCGCAAAAGCCAAGTAGTCCGTCCTCGGTCCAGCGGTAGGCGCGGTGGCCGGCTTGATCGAAGGGGAAATAATCCCAGGCGGTTCCGTTGGCTGAGTAATCTTCGCGGACGGTTCCCCAGCTACGTTCTGAGACGTAAGCGCCCCAGCGACGCCAATGTTTACTTTTTGCTGTCGCTTCCAGCAGTCGTTCCTTCTCGGTGCTCATTATTCGAATAGACCTTCTCGATTCATCTTATCGTCCAGAGAGGGGGGTTGTAATAATCTTTGGGGTTTCGTCGGAGGTAGAGACTGAGTCCGGTTTTGGGGCTAAGATCATTTGCCGCCGATTCACGCCCATTCACGCGGATGAGAAAAATATAACTTATGATTCCTTGGTTGATGGAGTTCCCTTCTGATTGGGTTGGTTCGGCTCGGGTGCGGGCTCGGGTGATACGGTCGTAGGTTTTGTTTTTTTGAAAGCAGCGGGTGTAGGTTTTCGGCGGCTGCGAGGGTGGCTTCCAGGCGGTTCGCCCTTTCCATGTTCCAGGCGGCGATTAGGAGTTGGGTGGCGTTTGGGGCGGGACGGGCTTTGCCTTCGAGCGTGCGGGGGGCCTGTTGAGAGCTGGGGATTGGCGATATTGGCTTCGATTTGCGCGACGGTGGACATGGAATTTGCTTCTGGGTTCTTTCGAAATACGTTAGGGCGGCTAGTCCGTGGGGAATGAGCCGCCCTTACGTGTTAAGTTTGGCAATGGGGTGCAAGGGGGTGAGGGAGACTTGGGTCGTAGCCTATTGAATCAAGAGTGGATATTGTTTGCAGTCGCTACAGGAGAAGCCGACACAGGACAGCCTATTGTTTTGGATCTGCTATAGTTTAAGTGAACTAATTAATCAGTTCAGGCTGGAGGGCTGAACGTTGAAAGAAATCAAACATCCTATGACAAACGTTGTTTCAGCACTATCAGCCAGAACCCAATTTGGACAGATCATGCGCCGTGCAATTCAAGAGAACGAACGCTTCATCGTTGACCGCCGAGGTGAGCCCTCGGTCATCATCATGAGCGTGAAAGACTATATTGATACCATTGCGCCAGCCGAAGACTGGCTCAAGAAAGCCCACGCTCATGCCGCAAAGAACGGCCTCGACAAGCTCAAGCAGGTGGACATCAACGACATAATCAGCAGCACCCGCAAGAAAACCATTAACCATGCAATCAAATGATTCGCGCGGTTCTTGACACCAATGTGATCATCTCCGCCCTTATCTACCCCGAGGGGCTTCAATCCAGGGTGCTCAATTTGGGCCTGCATGGACGAGTCAAGCTGTACATTTCTCCACCCATGATGTCTGAGTACGAACGCGTATTGAACGAGCCGCGACTGAAGTTTCCCAAAGATGTGATTCGTGGTTTTCTGGGGAAGATCAAAAAAACCGCCATGGTAGTAGAACCGATGCAAACGCTTTTTGGGTGCACGGACGAAGATGACAATCGGATACTTGAATGTGCCAATACTGCCGGAGCCGACTTTCTGGTGACCGGCAACAAGCGACACTTTCCAACGTCTTGGAAGCAAACTCAAATTGTAAACGGACGAGAGTTTTTGGAACTTGCTTTTCCGCGCATTGCCCAGGATTTAAGGCCCTTATAAGTTTATGCGGATTTGCAAAGATTCGCCCACTAAAAACCACTACCAATGGCTGGTGATTAAGGCGATTAAGGACCGCTTGAAGGCTTTTGCACGCAGCCTTGACCACTTTGACCATTCTGCTATCCTGCCTGTAGGAGTCATGATTCCTTGACTTCGGAAATATTAAAGCCATGGACACAACCTCAAAGCTTCAAGACAAGGGTCAGATAACAATTCCAACACATCTGCGAAAGCGAGTTGGCCTTGAAAAGGGTGACCTGGTAGAGTTCCTCTTCCAGGGCGGTAAGCTCGTCATAACGCCCAAAGTGATTGTGGACCGCACCAAAACATCAACCAGTGACGATGAATACACGACTGCACAACGCCGCATCATTGACGCGCGACTCAGCAAGTCTGAGAAGGAAATCGCCGCCGAGGTAAAGGCATTGGCCCCTTCAACTCTCATGCCGATTTCATTTCTACTCTCCGCACCAGATCCAAAGGAAAACCAATCACTAAACGCAAAGCTCTATGAAAATGTATTTCAGTCCGCATTTTCAGAGAGCCTTTAACAAAACACCCCTCGAAGCCCAGGAAGCCTTTTCAAAACAATCCAGCTATCGGATGAACGATATTCGCCATCCATCGCTCCGTGCCAAGTAATATCACGATGGCCTGAATCGTTGGTAGGCGAGAGTAAACCAAGACTGGCGTTTCTATTTCAGAATCGACTGTGATGTTATCACCATGTTGGATATAATCCCCATCCATAGTAGTGCGCAGTAACTCTGCTTACAGATATAAGGGGAATAAAAAACCGCGATGGTTAGGGGGAGCGGCCTATCGACTGAAGGCGGCTTGACCGATCCTAGACTGACCGCTATGATTCCTTCACAAGTAACGCGCTAGGGTGGTCTTGGAAGCCACTGCGCAAAGGATCATTTTTATGACTCTCGTTTATACCAAAAGAATCCCAACTAGAGATTGTCCCACCAAAGCTGCGTCGCCAATCAGGCATCCAGTTGGGCGATCATCTGTACGTGAAGGCTTCACGTGGGATGATCACCATAGCGACCAGATCGCTGAACGATACCAAAGACGAAGACGGCTACACCCCAGCCCAGAGAGCAACGGTTCTTGCGGAGCTTCAGGAAGCCGCCGAAGGACCATGATATGGACCATTTGATACTGCTGAGGCAATGATTGTGGACATGAAGAAAAGGATGAAGGAGGTGGGCTTTGGGACAATCGTTTACACAAAATCCTTGACAGGGCCGACAATCACCACTCACTTCACCCGCTTCCACACACCCTCACCTTCCTGCACACTCACCACCGCATCCACAGCCACATCCCGCAGCCGGTCCACTCCACCCGCAGGCCACCGAATCTCCACCGACTCAATCTTCTCGTTCCCCCCCAACCCAAAATGCACACGGTAAGGATCGGTTGATCCGAACCCTTCACTGCCCTTCACCTCACGATAGAACTTCACATCACCAGCCCTCACCGTCACCTGCGCGCCCACCGCAAACCGGTTGGTCTTCACCCCCGTCAGATCAATCTCCAGCCAATGATTCCGGTTCCCGCGCAAGTTCCGATAGAACGCGTTGTAAGCCATATCGCCCGGATAGTGGCCGCCCAGTTGTGCGTACACATCCAAGTCGCCATCGCCATCAATGTCAACGAAAGTCACCCCATGCCCCTTGGCCCCCAAACGCGCGAATGGCGTCATCGCGGTGCGGTCGGTAAATGTACCGTCACCGTTGTTATGAAAGAAACGGTTGGGCTCAAGCCGCGTTAGCTGCGGGTCGCCCGTGCCGAAATAGATGTCCAGGAATCCGTCGTTATCCAGATCCGCCACCCCAGCACCCATCGTGCCCATCGGGTAGTGAAGCTTGGCTTCGTAAGTAACGTCGGTGAACGTGCCATCCCGATTATTGCGGAACAGCCGATTGGTATCCGGATGCAATTCCGCCGTTGATGCTGGACGAAAACCCGCCTTCAAACCCTCCACCACAGCAGGCCACGGAGCCAGGCTAGTAGTCAAAATATCCGGCCATCCATCATTGTTATAATCAAAGAAAAAGCAGACGAAACCATTGTGCGAGGGCTGCACCACTCCCGCCTGCTTCGAGACTTCGGTGAAATGCCAATTACCATCATTCCTATACAGCCGGTTCGGCGCGGTACCCAAACCGTTGATCAAAATGTCCACACGCCCGTCCTTGTTATAATCACCCAGCGCGATCCCAATCGCCCCATACGCAGGCGGCTCATTCAAGCCCGCCGCCTTCGTCACGTTAGTGAACGTTCCGTTACGATTGTTCCGGTAGATCTGCGGCACGCTACCATCCTTCAACACGCCATTGGCGATCACCAGATCCAGCCAGCCATCATTATCCAAATCGCCCCACAGCGACACGAACCCATTCCCGCCATCATCCGCGCCGCTCTTGGCCGAAACATCTTCAAACTTGCCGCCCACGTTATGGAATAGACGGTTCTTCATCGGACCGCTCCAGCCATTCAACGATATGTACAGGTCCAACTTGCCGTCATTATCGTAGTCGATCAGATTCAGACTATAGCCAGAAGGCACTTTCGCCAGGCCCACTTGCTCAGTTACTTCCGTGAACTTGCCGCCATCGTTGCGATAGACCGCCATAAACGTCCCGCTGCCTGACAGAAACAGATCCAAATCTCCGTCGTTATCGTAGTCGGCCCAAGCGCAGGTCCCGTTACCATCCAAGCGGTTGATGCCCAACTCAGCGGCGATATCTTTGAACTCCAGATTCACCGACGGATCAATGTTCGGAGCGGCCGCCGGAAAGATTGCATCCTTAGCAAGTGCGGGTTTCTCCCCAGTCATCATATCCATCGCGGCCTTCAACAAAAACCGGTCGATGTCATTTGCCCGCCATTGCAGCGCCTCATAAAAGTTGCGCGCCGCCTCGCCATAATCTCCAAGACGGTAGTAGCAAGTTGCGATCTCGCGTAGCGCTTCGTTGCGCTGCACCGGTTCCTGGGTGCGTGCCAGCGTCTGCTTGAAATACTTGACCGCCTCAGCGAAATTGCCCCGGCGTGAGAGCGCCTTCCCCATGGAAAAATAACCAGCCGTTTCCTCATTGCTGTAGGGCATCGCGTTGTCAACCAAATGCGCCAGCAGGTCTATTGAACGGTCCAAACCCAACAAAGGATCGTGCGGCACCCGATGCTCGCTTTCCTGGTTAAAACGCACTTCGCCCGACATCCAATCGGTAAGGCTCAAGATGTACCCATTGGCGTTCGGCTCCAATTTGGCCGCGCGCGCGGCGTATTGGTAAGCCAGATTGGGGTCGTAGAACAGCAGTTCAGCCCGAGCATGGATGATAGCTTTGGCGCGCAGAGCCGGAACATGATCCGGATTCTTTTTGATCGCCGCTGCCAGCGATTCCATGGCGAGCGCAAGCGCGGTGCGGCGCTTGGTCACGTCCGTTTCGCGATGGAAATCCAGCAGGTAAGATCGGCCAAGTTGAAAGTAAATCTCGGGATCATCGGGCTTCGATTTCTGGAGCTCGAGCAGCAGAGCACGCGCCTCGGCAGTCTTCGATTCCCGAAGTAATTTCAAAGCAGGAAGGAGCGGACTGTCCGGCTCAATAACTTCGGGCGCCAGCTTGTGCTTCCCATGCTCGGCGGGTTGTTGCGCGATGAGCCAACGACCGCACGCAAGCGCCACAACGGCTGCAAGGCATCGCAAGAAAATCTTAATGTTGGGCGCCAGAGTCACTGTTCTTCATTATCGTAGAAACAACCGCGCCCACAGTAGGGCCGAGCCGAGTTCGGTGGGCGGACCCAAGGCCGCCCTGCTCAGAGTTTGGTAGACATTCCAAAGCGGTTTTGTATCACAATCGGAAGATTGAAGCGAACATTGCAAACACTGGCTGCTTTCTCCTGGCTGTCCATGCCACTCTTTGAAGCCGAGCCCAAGCCCAGCTTCGAACGCCTGACCCCATTCCCAGTAACGTTGCAAAACGCCGCCACGCCGCAGCGCCATCAGATCGAAACCATGCCCGGCGGAGTAGCCATCTTCGATTTCGACAACGACGGCAAACCCGATATCTTCTTCACAAACGGAGCCGCTCAGCCAAGCCTCGAAAAGAACGCCCCCAAATATTGGAACCGCCTCTACCGCAACTTAGGCAACTTCAAATTCGAAGACGTCACAGTCAAAGCCGGGCTCCAGGGAGAGGGCTACAGCATGGGGGCCACGGCCGGAGATTTTGACAATGACGGCTTCATCGACCTCTTCGTAACCGGCGTTGGCCAGAACATCCTCTATCGCAACCGTGGCGACGGCACGTTTGAGAAACGCCCATTCCCCTCCACCGGCTGGTCCATCTCCGCCGGCTTTTTCGACTACGATGGCGATGGAGACCTCGATCTGTTCATCGTCAACTACGTCCAATGGGATCCAGCCAAAGAGCCCTTTTGTGGCGATATTCAAAAAAACTTCCGCACCTACTGCCACCCGAAATATTACCAAGGGCTTGCCAACTCGCTGTTCCGCAATGATGGAGGCGGCGAGTTCACCGACGTCTCCAAGGAATCAGGGATCGCAGCCTACATCGGTAAAGGGATGGGCTTGGCCTTTGCCGACTATGACGGTGACGGCGCGCTCGACGTGATCGTCACCAACGACACCACTCCGAACTTCCTGTTCCACAACCAGCGCGATGGAACATTTAAGGAAGTGGGCATGGCTGCCGGAATCGGCATGAACGACGATGGCCGCGCCCTCTCGTCAATGGGCGTGGATTTTAAAGACGTGGACAACGACGGGCGCCCCGACCTATTCATCACCGCCCTCGCCAACGAGACGTTTCCCTTGTACCGCAACCTGGGCAAAGGCTTGTTCAAAGACATGACCTACCCATCGAAGATCGGTCAAGCCACGCTTCCGCTTAGCGGCTGGAGCACGGCTGCAATCGATTTCGACAACGACGGTTGGAAGGACTTGTTCACCGCCAACGGGGACGTGAACGACAACACGGAAACATTTTCCAGTCGCGCATCGAAGCAACTGAACCTGATGTTATGGAACAGCGCCGGAAAATCGTTTCGTCCCGAATTGCTGCCCGTTGCCGGCTTGTATAGAGGAGCCGCATTTGCCGATCTGGATGGCGACGGGGCGATCGATGTGGTGGTGACGCAATTGAACGGCGCGCCGGCGATTCTGCGCAACCGCTCCGCCGCCGGCCACCACTGGATTGGTTTCCACCTGCCCATTGGAACGTCGGTGAAGATCCGCACCGCCGCCGGGGAGCAGTGGGGCCACTCGACCGCCGCCGTGGGCTATGCCAGTTCGTCCGACCCGGTGGTTCACTTCGGAATTGGCGGCGAAACGAAAATCCTTGAAGCTGAAATCGTATATGTCGACGGCCGACATAAGCAATTGACCGCGCCCGCCATAGACAGTTACTTTAAGCCTTGAAGTCTTCGCACCTTATCGAGCATGAGTTGTGCCGGTTCGCGCGAAGGCTCGAGCGCAAGTGCGCCAACTAGCCACTTCTCCGCTTCTTCAAGGAGCCCTTGCTGATAACGAACCCTGCCTAGTTCCGCAAAGGCTTCGGCCGATTTCGGCATCAACCTAGCAGCCTGTTCAAGTGACTTCGCGGCCTCGTCCAATTTGCCGGATCGGAAAAGGAAAATGCCATAACGTAAATTCGCTTCCCCCTGCCCGTCGTGTGCTCGAAGCGCTTTCTGAAAAGCTTGCTCGGCTTCTTTGGAGCGTCCCAAAGCCTCATAGGCCTGCCCCATTGCGGAGAAGGTACGGCCTTCAGTTGGGTCCTTCAGCCGTTCAAGTACCGCCAATGCCGGAGTGAATTGATTCAAAGCATACAGCGCACGCGCGTGAAAATAACAGGCGTCCGGTAACTTGGCGTTTAGCGCGCAAGCCCTCCCGAAAGGCGCTTCCGCAGAGGCATAATCGCCACTCATGGCGGAAGCTACCCCCAACGCTTTCCATGCTTGTGCGTTACCCGGCGACTGCTTTAAAGCGATTTCCAGGAACCCGCGCGCCTCCGCCAATTGGCCCGCTTCAAGTAAACGGACACCCTGTTCATAAGGGTTTGCCGCCACCGCGAGCTGAAAAACTAGGATCGGAAACGAAAGCATCTTCCCCTCCAGTTTGCCAGACCCTTCACCAAACGGGTAAACTTGAGGTTTCCATGGCATTTGGCAAGCTCGGCCAGACTTTTTCCGCCCTCGAAATCTACCAGATCGTCAAAGACGATCTAAAGTCCGTTGAGGAAGAGATTCGTCTGGAATCGATCGCAAGCATCGATACTATTTCGGCAATCACCAAACATCTGCATGCCGGGGGCGGAAAGCGGCTTCGTCCCACATTATTGCTGCTGGCATGCCGCCTCTTCGGTAAACCAGGGGAAACGGCCTTTCGGCTAGGCGCCGTTGTTGAAATGGTCCACACCGCCACCTTGGTCCACGACGACGTGATTGACGTCGCCGAAACTCGTCGCGGCCGTGCTTCCACCAACATGTTGTGGGGCAATCACACCAGCGTGTTGGCAGGCGACTGGCTCTATATGCAGGCCTTCCAGATGGCGCTCAAGGAACGCAACTTCCGCGTCCTTGATCTGCTCATTTCGCTTACTCAGCTAATGGTGGAAGGCGAAGTCCTGCAACTGGAACGCATCGGCAAGCTCTCCGTGTCCGAGGCCGACTATATGGATCTGGTCGACCGCAAGACCGCCAGCCTGTTCTCCGTCTGCGCCCGATTGGGGGCGATTGTCGGAGGGGCCAACGAAGAAGAAGAATCCCGTCTGGGCAACTTCGCCTGGAATCTGGGAATGGCCTTTCAATTGGTAGACGACATTCTGGACTTCACCGCTTCTGAATCTGTACTTGGGAAACCCGTAGGCAGCGATTTGCGAGAAGGTAAGATCACACTGCCTTTGATCTACGCTTTGGAAAATGCCACTCCAATCGAAAAGCAGGCAGTGGAGGCCGTTCTCCGATCCAGCGACTACGCCGAAATTTCCTTTGAACGGATTTTTGAATTTACTTCATCGCAAAAGGGTATCGAACGTGCCCGCAAACGCGCCGAAGTATTCGCTGATGCTGCCCGCAAAATCATTTCCTCGTTCCCGGACTCTAATGTCCAACGTGCTCTAGCCGCCATCTCGGAATTGGTTACAGAACGCGATCACTAGGCACCACGTCTTTGTGGGCGCAAACCACCAAATACGCTTACCATCACAGCACCTTGAAGAGGTGTACTTAATCCAGCAACGTGTGACTGAAATTTCAGTTCAGCTGGTACTATTTGCACACCGGCAGCACGTGTCTCGCACCGTCTCCAAGTGACTGAAATCCCACATTGAATCCCCCCAAATGCGGTGGGTGTTGCAGAACCCATTGTAAATATTGGTTTTTTCCGAATTTTCTTGTTGACGTAATTTTACAATACCCTTACAATTCATCCAAGCGTCTTCTAGTAGTTAAATAACCTTTATGAAGTGTATGGGGTCCCCGCAATGACCTTTCAAATAGGCGAAAGAGTAGTTTATCCCAACCACGGTGTCGGGGTGATTGAAAATATTAGTAGCCGGAATTTCGGCGCACAGTTGGAGCGATTCTACCTGCTTCGGCTTGCCACTAATCACTTAACTGTAATGGTTCCCTTTTCGCATGCCAGTTGTGTTGGACTACGGAAAGTTACCAAGGCTACGGAAACTGCTCGAGTGCTAGCCTTCCTTTCCAATGGTTCGATCCACCTTACGGCTGATTGGAAGGACCGCTTCAAAGAAAATTCCGACAAGATGCGAGTTGGTGGACTTTTGGCTGTAGCGGAGGTGTTCAAGACCCTCATCATCATCCAAAGAGAAAAGCCACTCTCGTTTCGGGAAAAGAAGATGTTGGATAAGGCTAGGAGCTTACTGATTTCAGAAGTCTCGATTGCCAAAGGCATCAACGAAGGATCCAGCATCGAAACTCTTTCGAAAGCCCTTCTCAAGTCCGGACTCCCCATGCCTGAGGCCATGTAACTAAGCGCTTTGCGGATCACGAAAGTAGAAATACTGAAGCTTTCAAAGGGTATTACCGTTCACGCCGGGCCCATCAAATGGCTTTGGGTTCGTCTTCATACTGATGCAGGGTTGATTGGCCTAGGGGAAACCTATCCTTCACCAGGCGCTGAAGGCTCCGTCGTTTTGGATTCCCTCGCCCCTATTCTTCTTGGGCGTGACCCATCAGAAATCGACAAGCTTTGGGCCGATATGTTCCTGGCTGTGTCCTACGCTGGTTGGGCAGGAGCGGAATTGCGAGCCATTTCGGCAATTGACATAGCCCTCTGGGACCTCGCCGGCAAGGCATCGGGGCAACCGATCTACAAATTGCTCGGCGGCGCTTCCCGCAAGACAATTCCGACCTATAACACCTGTTACGATCATCTCGATTTCATGAAAGAGCCTGTTCGTCTGGCCGAATCCCTTCTCGAAAGTGGCATTCGGGCAATGAAAATCTGGCCCTTCGATTCGATTGCCAGGCAGACTGGGGGCAACTTCATCTCGCCTGCTCAAATGAAGGAAGGCCTTCAGCCTCTCCGAGCGATTCGCGAACGCTTTGGTGACCAGATGGATGTCGCCATGGAATTCCACGGGTTATGGACTTTGCCATGCGCTATTCAGATTGCGCAGGAACTGGAGCCGTTCAAACCCATGTGGCTTGAAGAAATGCTGCCACAGGACAATCTTCCAGCCTATGACCGGTTGGCCCGATCCACAAGATTGCCCTTATGTCTTTCTGAGCGGCTCATGAGCCGCTGGGGATTCCGTGAAGTAATGGAAAGGGGTGCGGCGCAATTCATCATGCCCGACATCTGCTGGACCGGAGGCATTTCCGAAGCCAAGAAGGTCTCCACCATGGCGGAAACCTACTACCTCCCCGTTGCCCCTCACAATTGTGGTGGACCGGTTCTGCACGCGGCCTCTCTTCATTTGGCGGCGAACTTGCCGAACCTTAAGATTATCGAGACCGTGCGCCGTCACTACGACGATGAGTACCTGAACATTATCAGTCCTACGCTTTCCCCTGTGAATGGCGAATTTCCACTTCCTCCGGGTCCCGGGCTCGGTGTGGAGCTCGATAACGCCGTTTTTAAGCGCCCGGATTTGATGATTCAGTCGATCAGCTAAGGCTTCTTCTCTAGGATGAGGCTAGGGTAACTGTATATATAACTCCTTTTTTAAGTAGTTCGCCGCGTTCTAAAAAATGTCAATCTTGCCTAGTATGGTAAATAGCAGCGCAAAGGCTATTGATTTTGCGCCAGTTGAATATTGGCCCTCTGACTATTTGCTATGCAGTGTCTCTTCTGCAAAAAGACTATTCCGCTTCTGCGTCGCCTGAAGGACTCCGAGTTTTGCTCGGAGGATCATCGGAAGCAGTACGTCAAAGAACAGTCCCTTTTGGCGCTTGAGAGCCTTGTCTCGGGCGACATGCGGAATTCGACGCGCTCGCGCAACAAGACTCTTACGGAGGTGGGCGTTGGAAGCTTAGGTGGGGCGACGCGATCTGGTAATGGCGGGGCAGCAAACTTCTCGAATCGGCGGGGTTTTCAAGACGCTACGGATACCGTGGAAGAAGCAGCCCAACAAGCCTCGGCCTATTCGGCAGCTCTTGAAGCCGCCCATACCATGGCCTCAAGCGGTGGGGGGCGGGCGCATGATTTCCGAGACAGTGATGACGAGTGCCCTAACGACGATCTGCTCTTTGATGCTCTAAGCAATATCAGCTCCGGCTGTGAGCCGTTGTTGCCGCCTGCCGACGAACCCCGACGGTTTCAGCACAGCGGCGGCATTTCCACACAATTGCACGAGGCAATGCAACAGGCCTCAGTTGCAGCCTATCGTGGTTTGCTGTCTCCAGTTTCAGCGATCAAAGCCGCACCTTGGGGTGGAGCGCCTGCGATTTCGCGGCGGCGCGTTTTGTTGTTGCTTCGCCGAGAGGGCGCGGGACTCATTACGCTCTCCGTTTCCGCGCGAACCGGGGAAAAGGGCGAGCCAACAGACAAAACGGCTGCCATTCCGTTGAATTGGCTCACGTCTTCGATCCCTGCAATGGCCCGTTTGGCCTTCGCCATCCAAAGCGAATTGGCTCCTCCTCCGCCGGTCATCCCGCCAATTGCCCCGGAACGCGTCATTTCGTTTGAGCCCGTCATCCATGGTTCTCCCGCGGAGCCAATGGGACAGCCCGAATTCGAGTCCCTTACGCCCAGGCTGGAGCGTTCGCGTGCGGTCTTTAAGGTAGCCCAGGTCTCCGGTCTTGCGCTGGCCGGGGCGATCGATGTTAAGGGTATTGAACTGCCGTCGTTCTTCGGAGAAGCCAACTCGTTACCTGGCGGCTGGGTTTCTCCCCTTGAGGCGGGGACGCTCAGGCCAAAGGCTAGATCCTATGTGCCGGGTCTGGCGCCGCCCGGAAAATTCCTTGCAAGGTTTGAAATAAGCGAAGCCGTGAACGACTCGGGAGTCCATCCGCGATCTGCCGCGGGAACCTTCACATCAATCACTGGGATCGAGGCCATTGCTTTAGCCACCAGGATAGAACTCCATCGTCTTACATTGCCAACCGATCCGCACTCCGGTTTTGCGATGCGACCGGCGTTCCGACGCCCTGCGATTCTTCACCCGAAATCCGCGGGCGTTTCTCAATCCGGACATTTCGAGCAGGAACAGTTTTCGATTCCGGCTGCGATTAGCGCACTTGTGCTCTTACCTGCGCCATCTGCTCTTTCCCAATGCGAAAGAGTAGACATGGAATTGGAACCGGCGCGAAGGGCTCCGGAATCAATTCGATTCGAACAGAACAACGAAATCAGATGGCCGAATTCCGAGCCCCATTTCGGACCGGAGCGGATCAAGGTTGAGGGCGCGGTAAACATTCCACCGCCACGGATGGCAGGTTCACTGAAGGTCTCCGTGACACCACTGCGTGCCGTGAGCGTCTTTGAGTTCGCCGAACCTGCTCCGCTCCAGCTGAACCCCCGCGCGCTGTTTCACAAATCAAACTCAACGGTCGATTTGTCGGCTGTGCTCGCCATGACAGATCTGGCCTTCAGATCTTCGCTGCGATCGAAGCGCCCCCCGATCGGTTTGGGTGCTGACCCCGCCCTTTGGTCCTGGCCAGGCATGGATCCCCAGTTCGCAGAACGACGGCTGGATTTAGACTTCTCAGTTGACGCGCTTTCCTCGATTGAAACTGGGATTGAAACTGGAAAGTGCTGTAAGCTGACTCCGGCCTCAGCCAAAAATCTCACACCTACCATTGGGAACCAGTATTCCCTGGTCCCTGACACTTTCCCCAGCGTTCCAGCCGTCGGGGTTTCAACTGCAATCCATGCTTCGGCCGCCGGCTTCACACTAGCGGACCACATCGGTTCCAGTGAGTCATGGCTGAGTTTCCGCCACGAAAGTGTTCCAGCCCACGGGGTTTCAACTGCAACCTATACTTCGGTTGCGTTCCCACTAGCGGACCAGGTCGGTTCTGGCGAGTCATGGCTAAGTTTCTGCCTCAAAAATGTTCCAGCCCTCGGGGCTTCAACTGCAATCCATGCTTCGGTTGCCGGCTTCCCACTGGCGGACCAGGTCGGTTCCGGCGAGTCCGGGCTAAGTTTCCGCCTCGAAACTCAAGCGCTCGAAGCGCAAGCCAATGGCAACGACCACATTCTCTGGACGGACCTCACGGCGCGAGTCCAAAAATTAGTAGGCCCGCGCATAGAGCAGATACTTGAGTCCGCCCCGCCGCCGATGGCGCCTGCTTCGCCTCTGCCTATCGCCTTGGAGTCGCAAAGAGGTGAGGTCGCGCTTGCGGGTATCGAGGCCCACTCGGCATTTGTGGTGAGCGAAGCGGCCTTACCTCGGCAATGCGCCTCTACTGTGTCCTCCGACACTAGTCTGAGTCCTGCCCAAGCCGGGCCGGTCGGGACATTCGCCCCGCCCGAAGCTGTATTTTCACCCGTTTCCCTCACGGAATTAGCGGATCTTACCGCGAATCTGCGACACGCTTCCGGTATTCCGGCGATGTTGGCGCGGGAGTGCCAGCAAGCGCCAGTTAGCGGTTGGAAAGAAAACTTGGAAAAGTTAAACCAAGCCGCTGCGTCCTTGAGGGCAAACGAGATTCCAGCCACTCTGGCGGCTGCGGCCGCTGCTTGTGGATCTGTGTCCTGGCGTACTTCGGCCCCGATTTCCACTTGCCATGTATTCCCCTTGCTCGATACGCTGCCAGCGTCCAAGAAAGAGCCCATGGTAAAGCCGTCCGATGCGAAACGTCTTGAAGTAGCATCGCGGCCCACAGGGCATGCCCGGAGGCTCAGGAATTCGGATGTGCCTGCACCGGCCCCGCCAGTAACGGCTCCTCCCGCCGAGAATCTTCTTGCCCGAATTCCAACGCCGCTCATGGCCGAGCCTGCAACGACACCGGAAGCGGAAAAGACCGTTGGCGACGCACTTCCTCCAATGGCCGGCCTTGTGGCGATGTCGGCGAGCAAGCCGAAGAAGAGCATTGCCAAAATTAACTATTCGCTTGGCCCATTGCAGGTGTTGATTCCAGCCGTACCGATGAACGTCGGGCTAAAGCCGACGCCTTATGAGCCGGCCAACAACACCGAAGACGCCCTGCGGCAGCAGATTCAAGAAAGAAAGCAACCTCGTGGATTCTCCGTTTTCTGGCGCAATGCTCCCGCAGACTTGAAATGGATTACTCTCAGCCTGCCAGTTGTACTTGGTGTATGGATGCTGACTTCGGGCCGAAGCAATCCAAAACCTGTTGCTCCAATTCCGGCGGAGACCGAAGTATCCGCCAATGTCGGAATTACGGATGCGGAAACGGCGAGCGCACCGGTCGTGAGAGCCAAGGCTCGACCGGCGGCAAACGGGTCGAAAGAAATCAGCGTCAAGGGAGAGGCATTGCCGGCTCCCATGGAACCCTCCACAAAGGTGGACGAGGGAAGCTGGAGTCAATTCAAGCAGCGAATAGCCTATCGTTCTGCAATTGCGCACGAAGAGGATTTCCGCTCCGGTCTCTCGCAATGGGAAGGCCGCGCCGGGTGGGCCGGCACCTGGAGCTATGACAGAAATGGGCTGCTGAGGGCCGGACAATTGGCTCTGTTCAGTCCCTCGCTCGCATTGACCGATTACCACTTGGAAGTAACGGGCAGCCTCGACAGGCGTTCCTTTGCATGGGTGTTCCGCGCCGTCGATATGAACAATTACTATGGCGGCCGTTTGGTTGAAACCCGTCCAGGGCCGTTGCCAACGGTAACTCTCGAGCGTTTTATCGTCGCCGGCGGAAAGAAAATAAAATCGCAATTCTTTCCAGTGCCGCTATCGATGCGTGGCGAATCCATTTTTACGGTGGCGGTAGAGGTGGCGGGAAACTCATTCACCACGTCCGTCCAAGGTCAGATTGTAGATTCATTTAACGATGACAGATGGAAGAGTGGCGGAGTTGGGTTGTTCGCGCTGAAAGGCGAAGAATCTCGAATATTCCGGATTTCGCTCACTCATAACAACGATTTATTCGGGCGGCTATGCGCGATGATCGCGCCCCGCGAAACAATTTCCCCGGGAGGTAGAGCGAAATGAGCTTAAAAGATAAATTGATGAAAACAGGAAAAGAAACTGAACAGGAATCGCAATCCGTGCTGGCGCGGGCTGTAGCCTTGCATCTGGACGGAAAACCGGCTCAGGCGCTTAAGGAATTGGATGGCGCGATGGCAATCTCGCCCAAGAACCCTGAGATCCTCGCCGCCCGTGGGCACATCCTATGCCAATTGGAGCAATGGAAGGAGGCAGCCGAAAACTACACCAAGTTGATGGAAACGTCGCCCCGCAGTGGCGCGGCTCAATACAACCTGGCGGTGTGCCTTGAAAAGACAGGCCAATGGGAACAAAGCCGGGCTAGGTTTGAAGCCGTATTGGCAAGCGAACCGCAGCGTGTCGAGGCCCTGCTTGGACAAGGGGTTTGTCTGCTTCACCTCGGGAAAGCGGAAGATGCCCTGCCGATTCTCGAAAAGTATTTGGACGCCCGTCCCGAAGATGAGAGCGCGAAGTTTTCAAAAGCCGTGGCGTTGCAAATGTTGTGGCGGTTTGACGAAGCTATGCCGGCATTTGAGGATCATTTGGCCAAGCATCCTCAGTCGGAAGAAACGCTTACCAACCTGGTAGCCATTGCTGTCGCCCGTAAAGATGATTCCTCCTTGAAGAAATTCTCGGAACGGTTATTGAACCTGAACGCAAGCTCCGAAGCCGCTCTAGAGGGGATGGCCACTTGCGCCTTCCTTCAAGGGGACTATCATGCAGCCTCGGTCCACTGCCAAAACCTTGTCAAAATTACGCCAGATCACTATGAGCGGACTTTCAATCTCGGCGTTGCTTTCCAGAAGCAAAAGAAGTGGGCTGAGGCGGCCGAAGCCTTCGGTAACGCCATCCGGGTTCGTCCCGACGCCAAGCAGGCATTTCTCAATCTGGGCATTGTCAGGCAGGAGGCCAAGGATTTCCGTGGCGCGAAAGAAGCCTATGAGCGCGCCTTGCAAATCACACCCGAAGTGGCGGATCTACTGTTCAATCTGGCCACGGTGGTGGAAGAGCTAGGGAACAAGCAGGAAGCTGAAAAGCTCTATCAGCGGGTTGTCGCAAAAGATGGAGATTGGGAACAAGCCTGGTTTCGGTTGGGATATCTGGGGCTTGAAAAAGAGGACTGGAAGGGAGCCGAGGAGGCGTTTGAACTTTGCCTCAAAAAGCGGGCCGATTGGCAAGACGCACTTTCTAATCTTGGATTGGCGCACTGGAAGTCACGCAACTTTGACGCCGCCAAGCAGACCTATCAAAAACTGCTCGTACTGGCTCCGGATTCACTCGATGCTTACCGCGGACTGGCGGCCACCGCCATCGAATTGAAGGACAACGATCAGGCCCTTGAGTATCAGGCCAGGCTGATTGATATGGGAGAACGGGGGGCCGAACTGTTCTACAACACTGGCTTGCTGTTACATAAACAGGGACACTACGAAGATGCGGCGCGGCTTTATCAGGAAGCGATCAACGAGAGGGCGGAGTTCGCCGAGGCATTCTTGAACCTTGGTCATGCGATGATGAGCCAAGGTAACGAGGCGGAAGCCAAGAGCTGTTGGAAACTGGCTCTTGAAGCCAAACCCGAGTTGGCGACAGGTTACTTCTAAACCGCCCATTTTTGAAGCATAGGCGCAAAGCGGCTCGCCACCGGACCTCTTTGCGCTTCTACGCTTCGAAGAGTCGCATTAGCCGCGCATTCGTGCGGCTAATGCCGTCAGCCATGCAGCGCTGCGCGGATTCGTTAAGCGCCAATTCAATTTGCCGCCGCACGACCGCGCGATTTGCTCTTTTGCTTCAGGCTCCAAATCCGCGGGAGGGGTGAAGGTCAGCGTGGTTTGAAAGTAGCGGGCGACATGCGCGAATTGGGCTGCTTGCTCCACCACGCCGGCGCCGCCCATATAAGGCGCGATCAGTTGCACGGCGCGCCGTTGGCTCTTAAGCCAATGCATGACGAAGACCAATTCGCGTGGCTCAACCTTAACTTCCTCCGAACCCACACGAAGTTCCAGATCGAACGTGCGGCCCGTGATGGAACGGCCCTTCTCGCGCCGAATTTCGTCGTGCAATTTTTCGGCCGAACCCAATAACCGGGAGAACTTCACGGCTAACCGCTGAATCTCTTCGGCCCCAAAACGGACAGTGACGCCGCCGCTTAGCGGAAATTCGCGCGAAAACTCCTCCATGATCCAGGATCGTTCCACGGTGTCAAACAAGTCGGCGAACCGGATCCCTTCCGCCGCTTCAATCAGAGGCGTCAAGTCGAGCGTGAACTTCGTATATGCGGATGCCTGGCGGATGAAGCTGCGAAATTGTTCGAACGAGGCGCCGTCGTCGCCAGTAATGTGAAGACAAGCCTCTATCGTGTATCCTTCACGCCATCCAGCCCTTATGGCCGCCCATAGGGCCCAGGCATACGAGGCTTCGAGCGCTTCCCCAGAGTCCTCCACCCGGATCGGCGCAGCTAAGTTGGCGCGGAACTCATCAAGGGCCGCCGCGTAAGCCTCAAACGCCTGCGGCAAGTCCCTGAACGGGTCCTCGATGGTCGTGGAAATGGAAGAAAGATGGCCTTGCGGGCGCGGAAGGAAACCACGGTCAACCTGTTCGCCAAAGGTCCGCACGGCTTGAATGTCCCCGGGGCCGAAGGGGATGGCATTCACCACGATCTCTCTACCGCCCCCGGGGCGCATGCGGCCAATCAGAATCGGTTTGGCAAAGTGCGCGCTGGCTGGGGCGGACGAGAGCGCCATATGAAGTAAGAATGGTTGCACCACGCCGGCCGAACTGACCCCATCGACCGCCAAATAGTATGTGGAGGCGTGGGTGGGGTCTTTGACAAGCGAGCCCATAAAGGGCCGTACACTTTCCAGGCCAAGACTTGGGATGCGCGATAGCAGGCGGCTGCGCAATTCCGGCGACAGCGGTTGGCGTTCCCCCATCTGCAGGATCAAGTCCGCCAGAGCGGCGGCTTCGCTCGCGCGGAGAGGTAGCTCGAGCGGTACAGTCATCATAATTTTAGATGTCGCAAGTATTCACGGAATGCTTCCCCGAGATCATGCCGCTTCAATGCGAATTCAACCGTGGCTTCAAGGAACCCCAGTTTGTCCCCGGCATCGAATCGCGTTCCTTCAAACTTGTAACCATAAACCGGACGGCTGCGCAGTAAATGCTTTAACCCGTCAGTAAGTTGAATTTCACCGCCCTTGCCTGGCTCAACTGCCTCAATAGACGCAAAAACTTCAGGAGTGAGGATATACCGGCCAATTATGGCAAGGTTACTGGGAGCGTCTTCGGCCTTGGGCTTTTCCACCATATTGCGGATTCGGTACAAGCGGTTGTTGGCGCCTTTGTGTTCCACCGGTTCCGCGTCGACGACGCCATAGGCGGAGATGTTTTCCCTAGGAACTTCCATCAGCGCTACCACCGAGGCGCCGTAAAATTCATAAACATCAATCAGCTGACGAAGGCAGGGTACTTCCGAATCAATCACATCATCGGAAAGGACGACCGCGAAAGGCTCATTGGACACGAGCTCCTTTGCCCGGAGCACCGCGTGACCCAAACCTAAGGCTTCCTTCTGCCGAACATAGGAGACGTCAATCATCCCGGAGATATCGCGGATCTGCTGCAACAATTCTTTCTTGTTGCGCGACGCAAGCATGTTTTCCAGCTCGAAGCTGACGTCGAAGTGATCCTCTATGGCCGACTTTCCTCGGCCGGTCACGATGATAATGTTCTGGACCCCCGAATGGATTGCCTCTTCGACGCCGTACTGAATTAGCGGCTTATCGACAAGGGGGAGCATTTCCTTGGGCATCGCTTTAGTGGCGGGAAGAAAACGGGTGCCGAGGCCGGCTGCGGGGAAAACTGCTTTTCTGACTTTTGTTGCCATTCTATTTCATTCTAGCCCGTAACGTGTTTGGGAATCAGCCAGATAGGTGTTTGCCTTTAGTATTGCTGGGCACTTTGGTACTGGAACCGGCTTGACCATAGTTCCACTAATTTGAACATTGCTCAAGACGGTATCGAAAGGCAAACTGTAAAAGCTGGATAACCGACAAAACCATGGACAGAGCTGACCAAAGACAATGGGGTGCGAAGGAAGTCGCCCGGCTGCTGACACTCGTTGAGAGTGAGCGCCGATACTATCAGGAAATTCTTGCGATTCTTCCTACGCCTGTAGCCGTGATCGATGCGGACTTGCGCCTGATTTCAACGAATCGTGCCTTCCGCAAGTTTTTCAGTCTGACCGGGGAGGACGCTCCCACCAGGATTGCTGCCGGTAGCGCCATCGAAGGGCAGTTGGCCCGAGCGCTCGAAAGCCGCCAGCCCGTGCTCGATTTCACTTCCAAATTGTTTGACCAAACTGTGGTTGCTTCACTTGCGCCATTAACGAATTGGGAAGAGGGCAGGGAATCGGTTCTGAGCGTGAGGCCTGGGGTGATGGCGGCTCCCTCGTTGTCTGCCGCGGCGAGTGTCATCGAACCAGAGCCAATTCACGGGATCGATGGGGAACTCCAACAGGACGACGTCCATCATGAGCATCAGCCGGTTTGCGCACCACCGGCTGCAACCGTGACTGAAGCGAGCCTGATTCAGCCAGCCAGCCAGCCGGAAATTACCCATGAGGCAACGGCGGATGTAGACCTTCAACCGGAAGAACCCAAGGAAGTCGAAAGCACTGTTGCCGTTCCTCCCCCGGTCGAGCCCGAAGTGGATCAAGAGCCCGAGCCAGTGCAAGCGCCAGGGCCACTGCACGCGCCAGAGGAAATACATGCGCCAGAGTCGATGTGGCGGGAACCGTTGCAGTTGCCGATTTTTGTTTGGGAGAGTGAACTGGATGGCATTCGACGCGAATTGATGGCCCCTGAAGACGGCATCGCCGCCGGATTGCGCGACATTACACAGGGCCTGCCTATTGAGGAATGGTCGACGCAAATTCATCCCGCCGAACGGGAACGGGTCTTGAATTTTTACGAAACGCTGGCCAATCGTGGTGGACGTGGGGCCTGTGAATATCGCCTCGCGATGGGTAATGCCTGGCTATTGATTCGGGATGCGGTGGAAGTGTTAGTGGAGGGCGAGACGGAGAAATTCCGCGGCGTTACTTATGATCTGACGCGCCACTATCAAGGAATTCAGCCCGGGCTTGAGACTCTAAGGCGCCAAACTGCTGGACAGTTAGCCCGATCGGTGACTCATGAACTAAACAACACGCTGATGATCATTCAAGGTTACGCCGAGGAGTTGCACCAGGATTTTCAAGAATCCGACGCGCGCCGCACCGATACCCTCGAGCTTGTAAAAGCAACCTCCAGAGCTGCGGCGACTGTTGCCCGCCTCCAAAGCTATTACCGGCCGGCTCCTCCCAAATTGGAAATCTTCGACCTGCGCGTCGTGATTGAAGGGGTGATTCAGGAGTCGGGCAATCAATTTGAACGCCTTGAAGTTGAGATGGCCGCCGGCCACAGCATTATTCAATTTGACAAAAGTCTGCTTGAGCGATGGCTTAGGTTGCTGCTTGAGGATACGGCGCATCGAAATCCGGAAGCGGCAATTTCTCTTTCGACGCGCATGATTGTGTGGAAAGATTTGGTTGGATTTCCAGGTTCGCCCGCGCCTGGGGATTATATAGCGATGCGCGTGAGCGTCGCCCCTGCTCCGATGGGCCATAACGAGGAGTTGAACGGCCTCGATCTTTCTCCAGAAGCCGCCGCAGTGCATTCCCTCGCAGCTAGTTCGGGGGGCGCAATGTGGCTGGTTTCTCCTTGGGATCCAAACGGCGTGTTTCAACTGTGGCTTCCAAAGAAGCCATTCGTAGTGGAAAAAACAGTGGCACGGGAAACTCCGGTAACGGATTCCCGCGCACCTGCGGCGTCCACAAAAGCCAAACGGATCGTGCTGCTGGTGGAAGACGAGGAGGGAATCCGTTCGCTTGAACGAAGATTGCTTGAGCGGCAGGGTTTCGAAGTGTTGGAGGCAGCCAACGGAATGGATGCGCTCGAACTTGCGACGGCGCGTTCGGTTGGGGCCATCGACTTGCTGGTTACCGATTGGTACATGCCAGGTATGACGGGCATGGAACTCGTTGAGGCCGTTCGCCGAAAGCATTTGACTATTCCCGCACTATTGGTTTCTGGCTATGCCGACGACGCTGCCGTCCAGGTTGGTCAAATGCCCGAAAGGATGGCATTTTTGCAGAAACCATTCACTCTGAATAGTTTGGCTGAATCGGTGGATGGGCTGCTCAAGCATTGATTGAGTCCGTACCGGTTAACTGGCGATTTGTGACCGATGGGAACGTAAATTTGCGAGCGCCGCGGTAATCTCGCCTGCAATGGAATTGAGTGGGAGGACCTGACTAGCTTGGCCGTCTCTAGCTATGAACCCTGGCATTCCCCTATAGAGATGGGTGGAAGCAAAGGCTCAACGGACTATTCCTCACTGTTGACAGTTCTCGTCCGGTCAGTTTGATCCCCAGACGCGTTCCTTCTCTTTGTGTCGACATATGGTCGTTTCCCGGGGCTACATACGCGAATCCCGCCTTCACTTCCGTACCATCAATCCCTTCGAGAACTTGGATATTGGAAGTCTTATTCAGCCTGTATTGCGGGATTTTCTGAAGCGCGATTTTTCCGTCGGCGGCCACCCCACCGATCTCGATTTGCGGATCACAGCCGCGAGCTTCGGTGACCATGCGCCGTATTACCACCGAATCGTCCACAACCAGTGCGCGGCAAACGTGTCCAGACTGGGCCCCTCTCCATGCTAAGCAAAGTCGAGGGGAAGAAATCCATGATTCTAGAAACGGCAGCTGACTGAGCCTTTCCCGAACCCCGTCGATTAAGCCTAGTAGCGCACTAGTAATATCCTGACTCAGCTGGATTTCGCCATCGCGGAGCCGGCTGAGTAGCGTTTCGCCGACGTGAGTTACCGACTCTAGCTTGACGAAGCCAAGAAACCCGCACGAACCTTTGATCGTGTGAATGGTCTTGAAAACGATCCCCAGAAGTTCCTTGTCGGTCGGAGTCTATTTCAAATCGATCAAGTCCCGGTCTAAGCGGTCCAAATTCTCATATCTCTCAACCAAAAACTCGCTAACGATATCTTCCACTGACAGAGTTCTCCAGGTGAGCGTTATTACCACCACACCTGAAAATACATATCGACGGAGTAGTACGATTGTTTAATTGAAATCGAGAATTGTCCTGTCCTTTCGATCCACGAACGAAATCATTCAAGAAACAAAATAAGGGACCGATATGAAATGGTGAGTGACGTATGCCTTCTGTGCGCGCTCCATTTTTAAAGACCTTGGCGTATTAGCCTATCCATGACTTCTCAAGAAATCTCGCTAGCCGGCGACCGCGCTGCCGAAAGTCGCTCTGATCTTTACGTTGGCTCTCTAACCGTCGATCAATATGCCGTCCTATTACGGGCTTCCGATGCTGGGGCAGGGCAGCGCGAACTGCTTCGTTTCTTAAAGGAGAGGAAGCTTTTGGCGGCTATCGTCTCCGATCCTCGCCATTTCGATCTGAGCCAATCCATACAGCTTTCATTCGCTGCTTTCAGAGAGGATCTGGATTTTGATCGAACCCTGATTGACGAGGTGGTGTGCGCAGACACGTCTTTTGTGGGCGGCGTCGATAAGGTACTCCGAATTCTGGACATCCTCGAACTGACCTGTTGTAAGGATCTGTTGATGGATTGCCTGGCGTCCATCAAAAACCCGGAAGGGCGAATCGGGTCGAAGGTTGCTCTTATTATCGGCAGAGTCACCCGAGACCCGGATCGATTCCGAAACCTAATGAAGGATGCGGACCCTCGAGTGCGGGCCAATCTCGTCGAGGGCGTTTCCCGCAACTGGCCGCCAATCGTTCAAGCGCTGCTGCGGGAATCATCAAACGACCCGCATCACCGTGTCGCGGGGAATGCCGCCCTAGCCCTCTACCGGTTAGGCGACGGCTTATCCATCTCAAAGATTTTCGCATTCCTTAGGGACGATCGGGAGATGCATGTCCGGGCCGGGCTCTGGGTGGTGTGCCAAGCAAGGGACATTCGCTTTGAACAGAGCGTGGTCGATCTCATGAACAGGCCTGAACCAGAGATTGCCGCCGCAGCCTCGCGTACCGCGGTGTTGCTGGCATGTGAACGGGAAAAGTTCATGTTTGCAGGCGGGGTCGAAGTAGCAATTAGCCAGGTTGGAGAACATTCCCCACCCTCCCGTTTTATTCGGTTCCATTGCGTAGACCTCGCAAGCCATCAGTATCTTTCGCCGCCCGATTTTGGTGCGTTGAATTTCATTCTGAAGGAGGATTCCGTAGTCGTTGAACAATACTCGCTTCTTCCGGTCCCACCCACTGAGCCACTTCTTGTGATGGCGATCGTTTCCAGAATGAGCTGTGGTCTAGCGAATCAATTGCGCAACTGTTGGCAAAATGCGGGTGAAGACCAAGGCCTATCTGTTGTATCTACCGATGAAGGCGATCATTTAAAAGAGATTCGCTTCTCTCGAACCTTCGACAATGCGTCCCCCTTTGGCGAAATCGAGCCTGCGTCGGCGCCGTCCAGCATCCTAGCTCGCTGCTTAGATGCCCTAGGCGCTGGGAACGGCCGAAAGCATTGCCTGCTCGCTCTGGATCCAAGTTTTGACGAGACGCCTTCGATTGATTTTGCGCGCCGCGCAAACAACGCCGGTGTCACTTTCCATGTCTTTGCCACCAACGGCGTCTCCAAACAAGCGGCCGAGTCTTTTCATGCGCTGACGGCAATTACTGGTGGCCTTTTCGTCGAAGGTGCTTCCGCCGTTCAACTCAGCGAACATCTTCTCTTTCTTCGTGCGCAGCACTCAGGATCCTTAGAGTTGAGTTGGGAACCACAAGCTTCTCGGTCCTCTTCCCAGCTCGCGCTGGACTACCGCGGAGAATTTGGATTCGGTTCAGCCACAATCCGATTTCCGTGAACTTTAAGCTGGCGCGCCTCGCTCTTCGTTTGTGAAAATGGAGCATGCATCGTTGTTGGATTGAAGTCTCCCGTGGCCAGATCGCTCGCAATTACCAATCTGTCCGGCAGGCGACCGGGCCGGATATCGAGGTCATGCCTGTCGTCAAAGCCGACGCTTATCGTCATGGCATGCGCGAGGTTGCGAAGGTATTGGCTGCATCCGGCGCGCGTTGGATGGGAGTATCAAACGTCGGCGAAGGGATCTCATTACGGCAAGGCGGCATTGAAGCCCGTCTTCTTGTCATGGCTGACTTTCTTCCGAGTGAAAGAGATTACCTGTTTGAATTCAATTTGACTCCTGCCTTACATTCCCTGGAAGATATTGCAAGCTATCACACCTTGGCCAAGAAACGCGACATTATCGCCCCGTATCATTTGAAAATAGATACTGGCATGGGACGGCTCGGGACCAGAGCCACCGCCCAGGAAATCCTGCTCGCTCTTTCGGCGACTCCAAATGCCCAATTGGAAGGATTGATGACGCACTTCGCCTCGGCCGGCAATTACATTTCCACCCAAACCGAAGAACAGGTTGCTCGATTTCTCGAAATCTCCACCTACCTTGCAACGTCAGGGGTTCGTCCAAAGTACACTCATTTGTCCAGCACAATAGGCATTGCCTACAATCGCCGCGACGCGTGGGGCAATCTAGTGCGGCCTGGGCATGCGATCTACGGGTACGTGTCTCCAGCTCGTGGCGAAGCGCCGGAACGTATTTTGCAAGTGCAACCCGCTCTTTGTTGGAAGACTCGCGTGCTAACAGTCAAGGATCTTCCGAAAGGCGCCCAAATCGGCTATGGAGGAATGTTCCGCGCACCAAAACCAATGAAGATCGCGGTGCTCGCCGCCGGGTATGCGGACGGAATCCCACATGGATTGGGCAACAAAGGCAAGGTTATGCTGCACGGCCAATTCTGTAATATTTTGGGAGCTGTCTCGATGGACCTAACCACCATTGATGTAACCCATCTTGAGAACGTGGAGGCGGGGGAAGTAGTCACCCTCATTGGCCGTGACGGCCCAGTGTCCATTGACGCGCAACAGATGGCGCGCATGGCGGGGGAGATTTCCTACAGCCTGTTATGTGGAATTAGCGCCCGTGTGGAAAGGATTTATGTGGATTAGTTCCAAGGGCGCTTACCAGAAACGCCCTCGGTTTCTGCCAGCTTGGAAACGCTCTAGCTACCCAACTCTCTTGCTTTGTCTATCACGGTCGATCCAGCCTCAGTCACTCTATCCTTTACCGCATCCATCATGTCATGCGCCTTCTCGGCTACGCTTGAATTGGCGGCTTCAGAAGCCCGATCCTTAACCGCGTCCACCATATGAAGGGCCGCGTCTCCAAGATCCCCAGCCTTGTCGGCAACAGCCTGGGCCGCTTCACCCGCTTTATCCGCCACTGATTGAGCCGCGTCTTCGGCCATATGACTTAATTTTCCGGCTGCCTCTGCGGCCATGTCTTTTGCTTTGTCCAAGAAACTCATTCGTAATATCTCCTCAATTTCGGGGGGCTACAAGACTCTTATTCTTGAGCAGACGCGCGCGTCCTGTCAAGTCAATCGAAGGTTCTTTAATAAAATCCCGCAGTCACAAGCAACGCCCTGCCCTTCTCGCTTGCTAACCACTTGGAGAAAATTCGTGAATTCGCCTTGTTCTTGGAAGAAGTCAGAATTCCCAGCGTCTGGCGAATCTCTTTGTGCAATTCGATGTCTAGCGCGCTCGCTCCCGGTCTCTCTTTCACCAGACTCCAAGCCGTGATCACCGCGTCCGCGTTCCCGGTCTCGGCAAACTGCAGCGCTTGCCTGACATTTTCCGCCAGCACTAAACGCGGCTTTAACCCCTCCCACACGCCTGCCGACACTAAAGCTTGCTTTGCCGCCAAACCATATGGGGCGTGGGCTGGATTGGCAATGGCAATCTTCTTGTAGCCCGCTTCGCTCAAGGCGCGAATTTTTACTGGCTCGGCTTTGCCCGGCGCCCACAGGCCCAGCCGTCCTCGCGCGAACACCGTCACTGAAGAGGATTCTATGAACCCCGCCCCCGATAGCTTCCTGACGTAATCTTCACTCGCGGAGAGATAAAGGTCGTATGGGGCGCCTTGTTCAATCTGACTTGCCAACTGCCCAGATGATGCGAAAGTGAATGTAAGCTTGCAGCCATGCGCCTGAGAGAATTCATCCGCCAACTTTTGCCGAAGCGGCGCCAAATCGCTAGCCGCGGCGACAGTCAGCGCGCAATTCTGGCCATGCAACATCGCCTGAAATAAGCCAACCAATGCAAAGGGTAAAATGGAAATAGGCGATGCCCCCACTCCCGTAATTATAAGGGATCGATCCTACTAGAGCTTACATGCGAATTCCTATCGTTGGCGCCGTCTTTCTTGCCGTCTTCGTTTTCGGGCAGGAGACCAAAGTCTACAAAATGGGCGAAGCGGTAACAAGCCCCGCGGTTCTCTACAAAACAGACCCGCCCTATTCGGAAGAAGCGCGCTTAGCGAAAGTAATAGCAACAGTGATTGTGCAACTTGTGGTGACCCCGCAGGGGAAAACTGTCGACTTCAAAATCCTTCAGAGCGCTGGATTCGGGCTCGATGAACAATCGATCGCTAGCGTGAAACAATGGCGTTTCAAGCCGGGAACGAAGGACGGCGCGCCAGTCTTTGTTGAAGTCAACGTAAAAGTAAACTTCAGCAATTTTGATCCTAACGCCGGTGCGTCCAGCCTGCTTTTCGATCTCGCAGCCGGCGAAACCCGTCCGGTGTTGATAGAGGGAACCGCTCCAACTCTGCCTGTCGATTCCGCCGGTCAACGCCTCGAAGCAAAACTAACCGTTTCCAACACAGGCGAAGTTAAACTCGTGGAGCAAGTCAGCGGATCTGGTCCTTGGATAGAGGATGCGGTTGCCAAAATCAAGCGCTGGCGCTTCACTCCCGCTTTGAAAAACGCAGTGCCAGTTTCAGTCAAAGGAGTTTATAGCTTGGTTCCGAACGCAACTGTATCGGCCACTCCAGGGCCGCCGGAATCCCCAACCGCAGCCATTCACAAGCCCGAAACCCAAGCCACACCTGTTCCGTCCCCCTAAACTCATTTCCCCTCCTGACAACGCTAAGCTTGCCACTTACCCCCGGCGAACCGTCTGCCGATGGGAACCGTCTCCAGAGGCCTCTTACATTCTTGTCGCCACTTCTCCTCTTATCGTTTATTTTTTCTAAAGATAGTATTGTGTTGCTTGAGGATTGATGTTACGCTGAATTCAAAGTAATGGGGATCGTGGTACTTGATCCCGCTTCAGAATCTATTTATCTTCAGGTGCATTGCCATGACTACCCGTTTGCTCCCTTCCGTTGTTCTCATCGTCTCCCTTTCGGCCTCCTTAACTTCCGCGCAAGACACTCGCGGAGCCATCGGTGGACGCGTTACCGATCAAACCGGAACCACAATTTCCGGGGCCTCGGTCATTGTACGGAATCCAGCTAACGGCTCTAGGACTTCAATGCAAACAGGTTCAGATGGCATCTATCGCGCCCCTTTGCTTCAACCCGGACTCTACAATCTCGAAGTGTCGGCGCCGGGCTTCAAGAAGTCCATTCGTTCCGGACTTGACGTTCGCGTCGCCGACAAGCTCAACATTGATATGACGCTGGAGATTGGCGGCTCCGAACAACAGATCACCGTCACCAGCGAAACTCCATTACTGAACACCGAAAGCGCCTCCACCGGCACGGTGGTCGACGCAAAGCGAGTCTCCGAACTTCCGCTCTCCTACGGCAATCCATTTCTCCTGATTGGACTCACCGCCGGGGTTACATTCAACGGAAGTGTCCGTCTCGATCGTCCGTTTGAACCAACACATATCGTCAACTTTTCCATGGGTGGGACGCGCGGCAATCTGAACGACATAACGATAGACGGGGCGCCAACCACCGCCACCGCCAACGCCAACGAAGTCACCGCGTCTTACGTGCCGCCAACGGACATCGTGCAGGAATTCAAGGTGCAGACCAACACCTTCGATGCCCAATTCGGCCAGACCCAGGGCGGAGTCACTAACATCAGCATTAAAAGCGGAACCAATACCTTACACGGCAGCGTCAACTATTCGTTCCAGCGCCCCAGCTTTTGGGCCAATGACTTCTTCCTTAATAAAGCAGGCACTCCACGTCCGGACTTCCTGTTCAACCGGTGGGGCGGATCCATCAGCGGTCCGGTAGTTATTCCGAAAATCTACAACGGCAAGAACAAAAGCTTCTTCCTCTTCGGCTACGAAGGAATCAAGGATTCCCGCCCGCGCCATGACGACACAACCAACACTGTCCCCACCCTGCCATGCACTCGGGCGATTTCTCCGCTTTGCTGGCCAGTGGCGCTCAGTATACGATCTACGATCCCGCAACGCGCGTCGCTGCCGCTGGTGGCCGTTTCCAGCAGACGCCCTTCCCAGGAAACAAAATTCCCACCAACCGCTTCGATAAGGTGGGCGCGTCTATTCTCTCCTATTACCCCAGCACTGAGAAAACTCCGGGTGATCCACTGGGCCTGTCTAACTATCAGGACGCCAGTTCGGCCGAAATCGCCAAGTATTGGAACTACACCGGCCGTTTCGATCAGAACATCGGAGACAAACAGCGCTTCTTCGTCCGCTACAGCGCCTATGATCGTCACAGCACCTACAACAATTACTTCGATAATCCCTTTGTCGGAACGCAGTTCTACTTCATCTCTAAAACCGGAGCCTTCGATCACGTTGCCACGCTGTCCCCTAGCCTCATCATCAACACGCGCTACAGCTACAACCGTTTCATCCGGGGTTCCGATCAACCTGAATCGGCTGTCGGTTTCGATCTGTCGAAACTTGGATTGTCCTCCAACTACATCAGCCAGGTGCCAGCTGACCAGGTACGCTTTCCCCGCATCAACCTGACCGGCTATATCAGCAATGGCTCAACCAACGAAAACCGCCCGGTGAACAACCATACCGTTGCTTC
Source organism: Acidobacteriota bacterium (assembly GCA_025350695.1). Classification (GTDB taxonomy): domain Bacteria; phylum Acidobacteriota; class Terriglobia; order Bryobacterales; family Bryobacteraceae; genus JANXSF01. Next base: position 13,595 of record JANXXI010000239.1, on the reverse strand, counting down.
CACCTTGACAAAATCGAAGGGCGTCCATTCGCTTCGCGGTGGTTTTGAATTCCGCGTCTACCAGGAATCGGATCAGTTCAAGAGCAACCAGCAGACCGGGCAATTCACGTTTGGCTCCACTTGGACCAAAGGCCCACTCGACAACTCCGCGGCTGCCACCAACAGCATTGGCCAGTCGGTTGCCGCGCTATTGCTTGGTCTGCCTGATTCGGGCAGCATCACACGCCAGTCGGACTATATTGAACAATCCGGCTCCTGGGGATTCTTCTTCCAGGACGATTGGAAGGCCACCAAGCGCCTCACCGTGAATCTTGGCCTTCGCTATGAATTTGAAACACCGCTCCATGAGCGATTCAACCGAAGCACATTGGGTTTCGACCAAGCCTACACGCAACCCATTTCCGCTGCTGCCCAGGCAGCCTATGCAAATATCTTTCCCACCATCGCCGGGGGCTTCCCACAACTCCCGCCTAGTGCGCTGGCGCTCAAAGGCGGCATGACTTTCGCCGGGCTCGATGGTAATAGCGGCAATCTCTACAATGCTCCGAAGAACGTTTTGATGCCTCGCTTGGGTATCGCCTACCGGCTGAACGAAAAATCGGTCTTCCGCACCGGTTTCGGAATGTTCGCCGGCTTCCTGGGCGAACGCCGCGGCGACGTGTTCCAGAATGGCTTCACGCAAAACACAAACATGGTGCTGACCAACGATAACGGGCTTCACTTCCTGACCACGTTGGCCAATCCGTTCCCCAACGGCGTCGCCCCCGCCGTGGGCGCGGCCGCCGGCAAGCAGACCTTCCTTGGACAAGGCTTCACTTACTTCAACCAGAACCCCAAGATCCCGGTCACGATGCGTTGGGAAGCCAGCCTCCAACATGAATTTCGTTCGTTCCTGGCGGAGCTAAGCTACATCGGCAACAAGACCAACCACATTGAAATCACCCGCAACATCAACACGCTGCCGTATCAGTATCTAAGCACGGCGCGCACTCGGGACGACGTGTACAACAACCTGCTAACCGCCAGCATTCCCAATCCGCTCTACAATCTGGTTCCTGGCAATAGCCAAGGCATATACACAGGAACCACAACGTCACGCCAGACGCTGCTCTCGCCGTATCCGGCCTTCGGTTCGAGCGCCATCAATACTTCGGAAAATACCGGATACAGCTGGTACCACAGCATGCAATTCACGGCCTCGCGACGCTTCAGCAAAGGCTACACGGTTCAAGGAAGTTACACTTTCCAGAAATGGATGCAGGCTACCAATCTTCTGAACCCGGCGGATGCCGCCCCGATTCGCGAGATCTCCGACGCCGACGCTCCGCATCGCATCAACGTCTCCTCCGTCTGGTCGCTGCCTTTTGGCAAAGGCCGCGCCTTTCTATCGAACGCCAATGGCCTGACCTCCCGTATTGTTGGTGGTTGGGAAGTTTCGGGCATCTATAGCATCCAGAGCGGTTTCCCGCTGGCATGGGGAAACGTGATTTATAACGGGAATCCACAGGATATCCTGCTGCCTGCTGATCAGCGCTCTCCCGAGCATTGGTTCAATGTCGCGGGCTTTGAAACGGCTTCAGCTAAACAATTGCTCGGGAACCAGGTGCGTACTTGGCCTCTCCGATTCTCAACCATCCGCGGACCTCGACAAAACAATCTGGACGTTGCCCTGATTAAGCAAACCCGCATTTTTGAAGGCAAGAATATCGAGTTCCGGGCCGAGGCGCTAAATGCAGCCAATTACCCATTTTTCCCCAACCCGAACCTGACGGTCACCGCGGCGCAAAGCGTAAAGGATACAGGCTTCGGCCAAATTAGCGCATCCACGCAAAGCAACTATGCCCGCCGCTTGCAACTGGCCTTGCGTTTCATATTCTAGGCAGTCGCCATCTAGAGGAAGCGCTCCATCACATTGCGGCTGTGAAGGTCCAATTTTTTGACATCGGGGATGCGGTAACGAATGCCTAACGAATCCTGAATGGTGAAGTGGCCATCTCCCAACCGGTGCACATTGTCGCCGTTCTCAAGTTGAAACGTCGTTACGCCCCGATCCGTGTCCACTTGCCACTCAGAAGGTTCCGCGTCCGTGGGCTTGTTGAGGATGCGCGAGATTACAGGGAAGAATTCCCGATGCGCTAACTCGTCTTCCAGGATCTTTCGTTCGGCTGCGGGCGCATCATCGAGGGTAGCAAGAAACAGTGCTTCCTTCCCTTCGCTGTCCACAATGGAAATCGCCTTTTGAGGTGCGCTCAACGGAAACGACCTGACTACTTCAACTCCCGTGCGCCGCGCGCCGCTCTCGTCGGTCAGAACCAGTTGCCCAAAGCAGTCTCGTTCCAGGTGGAAGTCCATCACGCCGCTCCTATTCCTTCTTCGCCTTCCTCTTGTTGTTGCGCATTGTACAACCGCGCATACGTACCGCCCAGCGCAAGCAATTGATGATGGGGTCCAACTTCGGTGATCTTGCCGCGCTCTAACACCACTATGCGGTTGGCGCTGGTCAAAGTACTCAGGCGGTGGGCGATCGCAATCGTGGTCCGTCCTTGAATCAGGTTGTCCAACGCCAATTGGATTTCGCGTTCTGTTTCGGTGTCCACGCTTGAAGTTGCTTCATCCAGAATCAAAACCCGAGGGTTGATCAACAAGGCGCGCGCTATGCTGATGCGCTGCCGTTCTCCGCCAGAAAGAAGCTGGCCGCGTTCGCCAACGATAGAGTCATAGCCGTTTGGCAGCCGCAGGATAAAGTCGTGAGCACGCGCCGCGCGAGCGGCAGCCACAATCTCATCGTGCGTGGCCTCAGGCCGGCCGTAGGAAATGTTCTCGGCGATAGTGCCGTAAAACAGAAACGGCTCCTGCAGCACCAAACCAATATTGCGGCGGTATTCGCCGATTGGATAACTACGGGCATCCACTCCGTCGAGCAGGATTGCGCCCTCAGTGACATCGTAGAAACGGCACACCATATTGATGAAGGTGGACTTGCCGGATCCACTGGGTCCAACCACGCCAATCATCTCTCCCGGTTCTATTGTCAGATTGACGCCGCGCAAAATGGGCCGCGTTCCGTAGCGGAAACTAATGTTCCTGATTTCTATGCGTCCCTCTTCCTTTTCAGGTTTGATGGGGTTCTTCGGTTCCGGCACTTTCGGAACCCGGTCCAGTATTCCGAACACGCGTTGCGCGCTTGTGGCTGCTCTTTGCGTGGCGGAAAGCATGTGACTCAAGGCATCCAGTTTCGAGTAAAACTTGCTGATGTAAGCAATGAACGCCGTCAGCACACCCACGGTTATGGAGTTTTTGTAAATGCGATAGACGCCAAATACCCAAATTAGCAGCACGCCAATGTCGGTGAGCAGTCCCAGCACCGCCACGAAGAATGCCCAAACCTTATTAATCTTGTCGTTGACTGCCAGTACACGCTCGTTGGACTTGTAGAAACGCAGGGTCTCACGGCGTTCTTGGGCGAAGGCCTTCACCACGCGGATGCCGGGAATTGTGTCCGCTAGAATACTGGTCATCTCTGCCCAAGCGCGACTGCCGGAAGAAAAGCCGCGGCCCAGGTGATCCTGCGTTTTGTGCACAAGGTAGGCAATCAACGGTAGCGGTCCCAGTGTAAGCAGCGCCAGATAATGATCGATGCTAATAAGAATCGCCGCCGTCATCGTGATCATCAAGACATCCGTGATGAAGTCCAGGAGATAGACCGAAAGAAAATAGCAGATGCGATCAGAATCCGTGCTGATGCGCGAAATCAATTCGCCTGTTCTCTTACCGCCGAAGTACTCTAGCGACAAGGACTGCATGTGGGCATACGTTCGCGTGCGCAGATCCATGGATATTCGTTCGCTGACGTAAGCCACCACATAGGTCTGCGCCCAAGTGAGAATCCACGATAATGCGTACGCTCCGGCCAAGCCCATTAAGTACCACTTCACAATTCCGAACTCGACGTTCTTGCCATTCTGAAAAGGAATCAGAATGTCGTCCATCAACGGCATGGTCAGGTAAGGGGGAATCAGGCCAGCCGAAGTGCTGGCCACCGTCAATGCGAAACCAAGGATTGACATCGGCAGATGGTGGCGGGCAAATCCGATCAGCCGCAGAAGGGAGCGAATGGAGGTTTGCGACGGCGCGTTCCCGCATTCCGGACAAGCCCGCAGCTTCGGGTCAAAAGGAGCGCCGCATAGAGAGCACTCGTTTTCCATGGTTGGCGGGGCGAGTGCCGGTACATGCAAGCCGCGTTGCAACGCATCCAGCCGTTCAGAAATACGCCGCACACCTTCAGCGCGAGCCACTGTATAGCGCCAGAAAGCGACGCGTGACGTTGCGTTCAATAGCTCCAAACGCCCGAGACCCGCATGATCCTTCGATTGAAAGCGTGACTTGCTGTCCAGCACATATGCGTCGAACGAAGGTGCAGTGTCCGCGCGTTTGTCCGATTCGGTTCCCGCAGTCCAACTGTAGTTAAGCACCCGTTTGTCGGTGAGCACAATCAGGCCCGGCGCAAAATTCAATGCGGCGTTCAGGTCTGGTTCAAGCCAAGTAAGCGCTGTTTCCCCTGGGTTAAGTCGCGCCTCTACAAGCGACCTGGCCCAGGCAGGAGTAGCAGTCCACATATCAACGAGTTGGCTCATAAGATCGGAGGCCTGGAGCTCTTGGGGGTGTGACGAGAGAAGCGCATCAGCCTTATCAATTATAAAGGAGAAGTGTTCCGGGGGCATCGAATTCGTAAGAATAGAGATGGATGCACATTCTTGTCTTCAACGCCGGCTCCAGTAGTTTGAAGTGTCACTTGTTTGATTGGATGGGAGTGGCCGAACACGACACACCCAAATCCGCCATCTGGCGCGCGCATGTCGATTGGTCACGAAGATCCGCGCCAGCCCGCATGACGATTGAATCAGCAGCATCCACCAAGATAGAAGAAGAGATATCTAAGCCGGAGATTGCAAGCATTCTCCGCCGTCTGGCGGCGACGCTTCCGGCATCTCCTGAACTTGCCTGTCACCGCATTGTCCATGGCGGTTCGCTGTTCGCACATGCGGCCGAACTGACGCCAGAAGCCCAACGAAAGGCCATGACCTTTAATCACTTCGCCCCGTCGCACAATCCCATTCAGTTGGAAATCGTGGATGATGCCGAGGTGCTGTTCGGTCCCAAAGTGCGGCAGTTCGGCGTATTCGATACGGCCTTTCATGCGACCCTCCCTCCCGAGGAATACGTTCTTGCGGGCCCACATCATTGGCGTGACCGCGGCATCCGCCGCTATGGGTTCCACGGCATCAGTCACCAGAACGTGTCACGCCGAACTGCGCAGCTACTTGGCCGTGATCTGAGAGATCTACGATTGATCACGGCGCATCTGGGCAACGGATGTTCGCTCGCGGCAATAGAAGGCGGCATCTCCGTTGCCACAACGATGGGATTCACTCCGCTTGACGGCCTCGTGATGGGCACTCGCAGCGGCTCCATCGATCCCGGTATTTTGATTCACTTGGTGCGGCAGCATGGCTACTCCGCCGAAATGCTGGACGCTGAACTCAACAAGGAATCCGGCCTGAAGGGGATTTCGGGAATCTCCGGCGACATGCGCGAGGTACTTGATGCGGCGGCAAGCGGTAACAACGATGCGCAACTTGCTTTCGACATGTTCACCGGAAGCGTGGCGCGGCATGTGGCCGGGCTCGTTACCGCGCTCGGTGGACTGGATGCTCTGGTGTTCACGGCGGGCATTGGCGAGAACTCGCCCGAAGTGCGCGATGCGGTGGCTCGCAAGCTGCGCTTTATGGGCATCGAAATCGACCAGGAGGTCAACAACAGCAAACCGATCGATCAGGTGATCTCGAAGACTGGTACCCGCCCGCTTATGCTGGCCGTGCGCTCGGAAGAGGATTGGGAAATTGCCCGGCAGTGTTTTGCCGCCGCAGGGTCTATGCTATGCTAACAGGCGAATTCAGAACCAAGGAGTTCCACCAAATATGAAACAATGTCTCCTCGTAATACTTCCCTTCTGCGCGCTTCCTTTAGCGGCTCAACAACCTGCGGCTGCTCGTCAGCCGATGTCTTTCTTTGTCACTAGCGTTGGTTCCGGAAACGGAGCGAACCTCGGTGGACTGGCTGGAGCCGATAAGCATTGTCAGCAGCTGGCGGCCGCAGCCGGGGCAGGGAATCGAACCTGGCATGCATACTTGAGCACCAGCGCCGAAGAGGGCAAGCCTGCGGTGAATGCGCGGGATCGGATCGGAACTGGACCTTGGTTCAACGCCAAGGGCGCGAGCGTGGCCAAGAATTTGGCCGACCTGCATGGCGACACTCTCGATCAGGCCCGAATGGGGAACACCCTTACCAAGGCAACGGCGCTTACTGAAAAAGGCGATCCTGTGAAAGGCGTGGGCGATACGCCTAACCAACACGACATGCTGACCGGCTCGCAACTTGATGGACGGGCTTTCACCGATGGCGCCGATCACACTTGCAAGAACTGGACCAGCAACGGCCAAGGCGTCGCGCAACTAGGTCACCATGATCGCACTGGTGGGCCTGGTACTTCTTGGAACGCCGTTCATCCGTCGCGCGGTTGCAGCCAGGAAAACCTGGTCGCTACGGGCGGCGCTGGTCTGCTCTACTGCTTTGCCGTTGGCAACTAGATGTGCCCTCATTATTCCCGAATCCTCGCGGCGCTGTCGTTTCTGGCAGCAGCCGCGGGAGTAGTCGCGCAGCCCGCTCTTGAAAAGGGCGTCGTCGATGGCTGGATGAAAGAGCTTTCCAATTGGGGCCGCTGGGGCAAAACCGATCAAGCCGGAACCTTTAACCTGATCACCAACGCAAAACGCAAAGCCGCCGCGGCGTTAGTTCGCGAAGGCTATTCCGTTTCCCTTTCGCGCGCCGCGGACACAACTCCTTCCGCCGACAATGCCAGCCCCTTTGGGCGTAAGATGCTTTCAAGCGGCGTCACACCAAACCCGATGTTCGCCATGGATAACTACAGCACCAGTTATCACGGACAGTCTTTGACGCACCTTGATTCGCTCTCGCACATGTTCTACCAAGGCAAAGTTTATAACGGCTATTCGCAAGAACAGATCAACAATTCGGGTGCGGGACAACTGGATGTCATGGCGTTCCAGACCGGCTTCTTCTCGCGCGGCATTCTCATCGACATCCCTCAAATGAAGGGCGTGAAGTACCTTGAACTATCAACCCCAATCTATCCCGCCGACTTCGATGCTTGGGAGAAGAAGACCGGAATCAGGATCGGCGCGGGCGACATCGTTTTTGTCCGCACAGGCCGCTGGGCGCGTCGCGCTGAAAAAGGTCCGTGGGATATTGGCCAGGCAGCCGCGGGCATGCATGCCTCTTGCGCACGTTGGTTCAAGCAGCGCGATGTGGCCGTTGTGGGTAGCGATACTCACGGCGAATTGCAGCCTTCGGGCGTAACGGGTGTTCCTTTCCCGCTCCATCAATTGTTGATTGTGGCCATGGGAACGCCGATGATCGACAACTGCGACTTAGAAGCAGTAAGCGCAGCGGCAGCCCAACGAAAGCGGTGGGAATTTCTGGTGACGGCCTCGCCATTGACGGTGCCGGGGGGTACGGGTTCGCCTCTCAATCCAATCGCCATTTTCTAGAAGGTTGTTGAAAACGGGGACTGACGGAACAGACAGCCTTTTTCGCGAATTACGCTTGAGAAAAATCAATCGCTTGGAATAGCGAAAAGGCGTCAGTTTCATCAGTCCCCGTTTTTCAACAACCTTTCAGTGCTTGGCAATCCCTGTCTGAACCACGCATAATACGTTGTATGCATCGCCGGTCATTCTTGGCAACGGCCGCCGCGGGTCCTCTGGGCGCGGCGCAACAATTACGAGGTCCCAACGTGCGTCTCGGTATTGATCTTTTCAGCATCCGGTCACAAGGCTGGACTCCTTTTGAATATTTGGACTACAGCGCCAAATGGGGCGCGAAGGTGGTCCACTTTTCGGAGATCCGTTTCATCGGCAGTCTCGAAAAAGAACACTTGAAGAAAGTCGGCGAGTACGCCAAGAAGCTAGGCATCGAAGTGGAAATCGGCATGCGCTCCATTTGCCCGACTTCCAGCTTGTTTGATCCAAAGCAAGGAACGGCGGAAGAACAGCTGAGCCGGATGATCGATGCTGCCGTCACCGTTGGTTCGCCAATCGTGCGCGCCTTCCTCGGTCAAGCTGCCGACCGCAGTGGGAAAATTCCGCTTGAACAGCACATTGAAAATGCCGCGAAAGCTCTGCGGGGGGTGCGCTCAAAAGCGATGGACAGCGGAAAGAAAATCGCCATTGAAAATCACGCGGGCGATATGCAGGGCAGGGAACTGAAGTCGCTGATCGAACAGGCGGGCAAGGACTTCGTTGGCGCTTGCCTTGATTCCGGCAACCCTTGCTGGACAGTTGAAGATCCTCATGTGACGTTAGAATATCTGGCGCCCTATGTACTAACCAGCCACGTTCGGGACAGCATGATTTGGCGCACGCCTGAAGGGGCGGCGATGCAGTGGACTCGCGTGGGCGAAGGCAACGTGGGCATTGCTGAATGGATCAAAAAGTATACGGAGCTGTGTCCGGGCCGAGCGATGTCGCTTGAGATCATCGTGACCAACACAAGGCCATTCCCTTACTTGCAGCCCAAGTTTTGGGACGCCTACCGGAATCAACCGGCCTGGGAGTTTGCCCGGTTCGCCGCAATTGCCGAGAAAGGGAAGGCGCCTGCTGATCGTCCCAAACTCAGCCCAGCCGAGTCCGTGACGAAGGAACGCGAGGACCTGGAAGTATCCTTAAAATGGTTGAAGGCGAACTTCACTGTATGAGGCGGCCGCTTCAAGCACTCCTGGTGTTGGCCAGCTGCCTTAACCTGCATGCACAGTTGGTGCAAATTGTTCGAAACCAAATCAACCAAGGTGATTTCCGTGAGGCGCAAAAAATTCTTGCGGACTTCAAGAGCCGCTACGGCGCTACGCCTGAGATGCTGGAAGCGCACTCCTGGCTGGGCCGCGGCGCACTTGCCGCGAAGCAGTTGGATCAGGCTGATGCCTTCGCTGCCGAAACCTACAAAATGTGTGAGCAGGCGCTTGCCCATCGCGCAATGGATGCCGAACCGAGTCTGCCAATTGCGATCGGGGCGTCGATTGAAGTGCAGGGTCAATCCTTGGCCCAACGGGGCCAACGCAGCGAGGCCGTTGCCTATTTGAACAGCCAGTTGAAGCGGTATTACAAGACAAGCATTCGGGCGCGTCTTCAGAAGAACCTGAATCTTCTGACGCTAGAGGGCAAGCCCGCGCCGCCCCTTGAGATGAAAGAATTTCTGACGAACAGCAAACTGGCGGGCGGCATGGGGCAACTTCACGGCAAGCCGACAGTGATCTTTTTCTGGGCCCACTGGTGCGCCGACTGCAAACAACAAGGGCCAATTCTGAACCGCTTGCAGCAAGAGTATCCTTCGCTTCAAGTTCTTGCTCCGACGCAACCGTATGGGTACGTTGCCGGCGGGGTGGACGCTCCACGCCAAGCGGAGCTCCCCTACATGCGCCAAGTATTTGCGCAATACTATGCGAGCCTTGCTCCGGTGGCCGTGCCGGTGAGCGAAGAAAATTTCCGGGCATATGGCGTCAGCACAACACCAACGGTTGTGCTGTTGGACAAGGCTGGGCTTGTGCGCGTTTATCATCCTGGGATGATGAGTTACGACGAATTGAAAGCGGCTATGCGGCGCGTAATGAATTAGCACTGGGTTCGTTTTCCAAGCAACAATATTTGAATTTGCGCCCAGAATTGCAGGGGCATGGTTCGTTGCGCCCAACTTTCGGTTCGGTCCTTATATATGGTCCGTTTCCGTGGGGCATGTAGTTGGGTTCGTTTTTCGTGCTTGGTTTTGCGGGCGGCTGAGTTGCCTGGGTGGCTCGCAATTCTTTGAGAGATCTGTGGAAAGTACGTTCGGCTCTGGCGCGTGCGGTGGCGATACGATCGAACGTTTTGTTTTCCGAGAGCAGTGGGTCGATGCCTTCGGTGGCGGCGAGTTCGGCTTCGATGCGGTTCGATCGCATAATGTTCCACGCGGCGAGGACCAGTTGCGTAAAGAGGGTGAACTGGACCGGGGTGCGGGGGCGAAGTTCGTATTCATAGGTGTTGGTGAGCGATTGGAATTCCTGGTGGTCTTCGGGCGTTAGGAGGACGGCTTGCTTGGCGTACAGGCCGAGCTTGGTAGCGTTGGCGGATGAGCGGGCCTTGCCTTCGGGAGTGGGCCAGTCGAGAGTTGGGCGTTGGCCTGATTGGCTTCGATTTGCGCGATGGATGACATGTGTTTTTGCTCCTTTCGAAATGGGAAGTGCGGCTGATTCCGCTCGGGAGAGCCGCCCTTTCTTACGATTCAATTGTGGCATGGGGTGTCAAGCTCTTGTCGATGAGCCTAGACGCAAGTTATTGATTTGGTTCCGAAACTGTTAGCTAAAGTGGTTCGTGATTTTGAAAATCGACACCAGGATACGTTTCATGCCGCATCAATATAGGTTTCGGCGGAGCTAGAAACAGTGGCTGCTGCAAACGCAAATGCTTGCTGCAAATCCTCTTGTTCAAGGTCAGGAAATTCTGACATCAATTCTTTGCGATCCTGATATGTGGCCAAAAGTTCAAGAACTCGGCGCACCGTGATTCGCATGCCGCGTATACAAGGTTGCCCAGCTTTCCGGGCTCAAGGGTTATCCTGTCAAACGGCGGCTTTAGGTTCATAGCTAACATTCTCGCTCAAAATTGTTCGCGCTCAATCGAAGTCACTGACCAGGTACTCCCTAGGAAATAGGATAGTCGTGCATCGAGTTAACCGCGAGTGCATGTAATAAACTATGGGAATGACGACGCCCCTTGGGGCCGCCCGCCGAGGGAGCCTCGGCCTTACGGAGATTCTCATGGAGTTTGCAGTTCAGGACCTGATGTATGCGGGGCGGACGTTACGTAAGAGTCCGGCGTTCACGGTGGCTGCGATCACAACTCTTGCACTTGGCATTGGCGCCAACACTGCCATTTTTCAACTGCTTGATGCCGTGCTCTTGCGGTTTCTGCCGGTTGCCCAGCCGCAACAACTGGCGGTGATTCAAATCTCGAATGGGCGTGGCTTTGGAGTCACTGATGGTCCCGGTACGCTGACCTATCCACAATTGCAGGCAATTCAGAAGAGCCAACTGGCATTTTCGGGAATCTTTGCTTGGGAGAACCAATATGGAAGTGAAAAAATAGGGGAAGGCTCAGCAGCCCGCAAGGTTCCGGCTCTGAATGTCAGTGGCGAGTTTTTCACCGCGCTCGAAGTTCGCCCTGCGGCGGGAAGGTTGCTTAGCTCCGATGATGATAGGCGCGGATGCCCAACGCCGCCTGTTGTGCTAAGTTACGACTTTTGGCAACATGAATTCGCCGGCCAACTCTCCGCCATCGGTTCGCGGCTGGTAGTTCAGAACAAGCTACTGGAGATCATCGGAGTGGCGCCAGCCCGTTTCACGGGGCCCGAAGTTGGATTGAAGTTCGATATTGCGTTGCCTCTGTGTTCGCGAACAATTCTCCACGCAGACACCAATTCATTTGATCGCCGAGATCTTTCGTGGCTGAATGTTATGGGCAGGTTGAAAGCCGGCTGGACGCTGGCGCACGCTTCGGCGCATCTTCATTCCATCAGTCCGGAGATCATGAAAGCTACGTTGCCGAGCGGTTACTCGCGCAGTTCGTTGGACCAATATTTGACGTTTCGTTTGAAAGCCGAGCCCGGCGCCACGGGCATTAGCCGGTTGGGGCAATCATACGACCGTTCCTTATGGCTGCTGTTGGCGCTTAGCGGTTTAGTGTTGCTGATTGCCTGCGCCAATTTGTCCAACCTGATGCTGGCGCGAGCGAACGCCAGGGAGCGGGAGTTTGCTGTTAGGCGTGCGCTTGGGGCTGGCGCTGGGCGGCTGATTCTGCAATGCCTGACCGAGAGCGGAGTGCTAACTTTTTCCGGGGCTGTGGTTGGGCTGTTGCTGGCCAGGGTGTTCAGCCGGGGCATTGTCCATTTCTTGGATGTTGGCGAAAATCCATTGCACCTTGATCTGACGTTGGACTGGCGAGTTCTTGCATTCACGGCTGCGGTTACCTCGGCCACATGTATTTTGGTGGGCCTTGCGCCAGCCGTGCGGAGTTCGAGCGCGCAACCTTCGTCGGCGATCAAATCAGGTGGCCGAAGTTTGACGATGGATCGCGGACGGTTCGGATTTCAGCAGATGCTGGTGGTAGCGCAAATCTCAATTTCCATGGTGTTGGTGGCGGGTTCGCTTTTGTTCGCAAGCAGCTTACGGCGGCTGGTCACCATGGATCCGGGCTTTCGCGCGCAGGGTTTACTGCTGGCGGATTTCGATGCCCCGAAGCAAACGCCGGTGCTTCGCGAACTTTTGGAAATCGTCCGCACTACGCCGCAAGTGGATTCCGCCGCGGCGACAACAAACTTTCTGATTGGCGGCGGCAGTTGGACTCTGGGTATAAAGACGCCGGGGTTGAATGAAGACTCGATGTTCACATGGGTTGGTCCGAAGTATTTTGAAACTCTTCAGACTCGGGTAATTGCTGGCCGGGACTTCGACGCGAACGACAGTGAAACGTCGCCTAAGGTTGCTATTGTGGATGAGAAATTTGCGCAGCGGTTCTTTGCTGGGAGCAATCCAGTAGGCAAGACATTCCGCACCAGTCCGGAGCCCAATTTTCCAGAGGCTGAGTACGAAATTGTAGGACTGGTGCGCAATTCCCGCTATCTTTCGCTGAAGGATAGTGGCGGACCCGAACCGCCGCTGGCCTATGGTTGCGCCAGTCAGTATCCGGCGGGATTTGCAGGGAACCAGATTTACATTCGCACTTCGGGGCCGCTTGCATTGATAGAGGCGGCAGTGAGGCGACGGGTTGGGGAGTGGCGGCCTGGGATGGGAATGTACTTCCAGTCATTTGAACGGCAGATTTCCAATAGCTTGATGCGAGAGCGTTTATTGGCGGCGGTGTCGGGCTTCTTTGGCGGGCTGGCCGCGTTACTGGCGGCAGTGGGCTTGTATGGCGTTATGGCTTACAACACCGCCCGGCGGCGAAACGAATTCGGCGTGCGCGTTGCGTTGGGCGCCACTAGTGGACAAATTTTGGGGTTGGTGGTTAGGCAAGCGGCGCTGTTGGTTGCTATTGGATTGGCGATTGGTTTGGCGTGTTCGCTGGGGGCTGCCGGGTTTGCCTCATCGCTTGTGTTTGGGATTTCACCACGAGATCCTTTGGTGCTTGGGGCTGCCGCGGCGGCGTTGGGTGTGGTGGCGGCGATTGGGAGTTTCATACCTGCGCTCAGAGCTTCGCGGTTGGATGCCCTGAGCGCATTGCGCGATGAATAATTCTACCGGGCTACAATCTACCAATCCACGACGGGACCATCATCAGAATCATGTTTCGTCAAATACGGCCTTGGCTCCCCAACTAATGACCTGAGCTTGTTCTCGTCAATCGTAATTCCTAAGCCTGGTTCAGTGGGCAACGGACGATGCCCGTCCTTCACTGGGGGCAGTGGTTTGGCCAAGATATCCATGTGCTCGG